>DASQAS010000131.1:0-28727 GCA_035635635.1 Myxococcales bacterium
CTCTTCGGCTCCACCAGCGACACGTTCCGCATCACCGCCACCGGCCGGGTGGGGCGCATCGAGAAGCAGATCACCGCCGTCGTCCGATATGACGACGGGATGGGCAAATTGCTGTACTGGAAGGAAGACTGATGCACCGGAACGTGGGCCTCGATCAGGCGCAGGATGCGCTGCGGGTGGCGACGCTGCAGAGCGGCTTCCGCGGCTTCGCCATCCAGGAAGTGCGCTCCGCGCCGCTGCCCGCCGAAGGGACCCCCGCCGAGCGGCTCCGGTCCGGCCTGGCGGCGCTCGAGCTGGTTCCGCCACTCGGGCCGGACGACTCGGCAGCGGTCGCGCTTCCGGGCTCGATGGCGGCCACGCACCTGCTCACGCTCCCGTTCACCGACACCAAGCGGATCGAGCAGGTGCTCCCAGCCGAGGTGGAAGGAGTCATCCCCTTCGATCTGTCCGAGGTGGTCTGGGACTGGACCGTGCTCGGGCAGTCCAATGGAAAGAGCGACGTGCTGGTGGGTGTGGTGCGCAAGACGGCCCTGCGCGAGCACCTCGATCTGCTCGCCGCGGCCGGGATCGATCCACGGGTCGTGACGCTGGCGCCGCTGGCGCTCGCCGCCCTGGGCGAGCGGAATCTGATCACGCCCGAGGGCGCTCCGCCGATGACGGCAGCGCTGCTGGACGCGGGACCGGATGGCGCGAGCCTGGCCCTGCTCGACTCGGGCCGGCCGGTCCTGGCGCGTGCCCTCGCCACCGGCAACGCGCAGACCTGGGCGGCGGCGGCCACCGACCCGGAGGCGCGGGCCCGGCTGCTCTCCACGCTGGCGCGGGATCTGAAGATCTCGCTGCGCGCGCGCAAGATGGTCCCGCAGAAGCTGCTGCTGGCGGGAAGGCTCGCCGCGCTTCCGGACGTGGCCGAGCGGCTGGCGGCCGAGATGCAGCTCCCCACCGAGCCGATCGCGCTGCCCAACGGAGGACCGGAGGACGCCCTCTCCCTCGGCCTGGCGCTGCGCGCGCAATTTCCCCGCGGCCGGATCAACTTCCGCAAGGGAGAGTTCGGGTTCACGAAGGACCTCTCCCACGTCCGCGGCAAGCTGATCCGGTTCGGCGCCGCGGCCGCGATCCTGCTGGTCTTCGGCCTGGTGTTGGGCATCGCGCGCCTGTCCTCGCTGCGAAGCCAGGCGGCGTCGTACGACGACGCGGTGTGCAACGCCACCAAGCGGATCCTCGGGAGCTGCGTGACCGACTACCGCCAGGCCCTCGCGCAGCTTTCCGGCGGCCGCTCGCGGGCGGCCGGCATCCCGCGCGTCTCGGCGGCCGACGTCCTCGCCGAGTTGGTTGCGCACATGCCGGAGGGGGCGATGCCGCTGCTCGACGACGTTGAGGTCAGCACGACCGCCGTCCGCGTGCGCGGGACCGCGGAGAACTTCGGCAAGGTGGACGAGATCGTGGCGGCGCTGCGCAGGGACAAGTGCTTCGGCGAAATCAAGCAGCCCCGCACGGAGCGGGTGGGCGGCAGCAACAAGGTGTTGTTCTCCTTCGACTTCCCCTACACCTGCTCCGGCGAGGCCGCGGGAGGCGCCTGATGGACAGGCTCCGTGCCTGGATTGCCGATGCGCAGACCTGGCTCGCGGCCGCCTCGCCGCGGGAGCGGCGGTTGATCCTGCTGGCCGGCGGCGGGACCCTGCTGTTCATCGTGCTGATCGCGTACGCGAGCTTCACCGCGGCCATCCGGGGGGCGGAGACGACGCTCGAGGAGAAGCGCGGCGACTTCGAGAAGATCTCCCGGCTGGCGGCCGGCTACGGCGCGCAGGAGCAGGAGCGCCAGCTCCTCGAGGCGCGGCTGCGCCAGAGCCCGCCGGCGCTGATGACCTTCGTGGACACGACCGCGCGCAACGACGGCGTCGACATCGGCGGCATGAGCGACCGGGGCGTGGTCGGCGGAGGGCAGAACGGTCGGCCGCGGGAGACGTCGGTCGAGGCCAACCTCAACAAGGTCCCGCTCGACAAGCTGGTGAAGTTCCTCAGCGACCTCGAGCGGAGCCCCGGCGTGGTGCGCGTGCGCCGCCTGCGGGTGCGCAAGTCCTACGAGAACAAGGACGCGCTGGACGTCTCCCTCACGGTGAGCGCCTGGCAGGGCTCCTGATGCGCATTCCGCCCGCCGTCGTCCAGTTCTTCAACCGGCATCCGATCGTGCGGCGGCTCATCTGGCCGGCGGGAGCGTTCCTCGTCTTCCTCTTCTTCGTGGTGATCACGTTCCCCTACGATCTGCTCGCGCGCCGGATCGAGATGGAAGCGAAGCGCGCCGGCGCGGACGTCAGCATCGGCAGCGCCGGGGCGGGCGGCCTGGCCGCGGTGCGGGCGCGCGACGTCCGCGTGCGGCTCAACGCACCGGGCGGGGAGCCGTGGCCCGAGCTCCGGTTCGATCGGGCGGTGGTCAGCCCGGACCTTTTCGCGCTGATCCTGCGCAGGACCTCGTTCGGGTTCTCCCTCGAGGGATACGGTGGCACCGCGCGGGGTCACATCGCGCTCAGCAACGACCCTCGCCAGCCGGGCATCTCGTCGTTCCGCATCGACGCGACCGATCTCGACCTGTCCGCGCTGCCGCTGCGCGAGATGGCGGGCGTCGCCGGGGCGGGCAAGCTGAAGCTCAAGGCCGACCTGCCCGCCTTGGTCCCAGTGGAGACGGCGCGCGGCTCTCTCACGGTGGCGGTGGACGGGGCCGCCCTGAACGGCGGAACCGCGGCAGGCTTCTCGCTCCCGAAGACCGCGCTGGGCCGCGTGGACGGCTCCGTGACCGTGGACAAGGGTGTCGCGCGGGTCGAAAAGACCCAGGCCCGGGGCGGCGACATCGAGGCCGACCTGGACGGCAGCATCAACCTCCGGCCCCTGCTCTCGCTCTCGCAGGCCGACCTCCACGTCCGCTTCAGGCCCGGAGACCGCTGGCTCAATGAGAACGCCGTAATCAAGGGGATGATCGGGCTGATCCAGAACGCGCGGCAGGGAGATGGCAGCTACGTCTTCACGCTGACGGGGCCGCTCTCGCGGCTGCAGCCCCAACCGGGGCGCTGAACCTCCCTCCGGACGTCTCGTTTGATCTGAAGTCATCCTCGTGCGAGCGTTGTGCGATGCGCAGCGTCGCCCTTCTCCTCGCGGCCGCCGCGTGCACCTCGCGTCCGCCCGCCCTCCACGACGATCCCCAGGCCCTCGCCTACCGCAGCCGCGACAAGGTCAAGGACGCCGCGGCCCGCCAGATCGCCGCGGGAGCCGTCGGAGATGCGCGCCGCCGCGCGGCCTGGAGCGAGCCCAACCACGTGCACGCGGCCGACGGCCCCTTCGGCGACGGCAAGGACAAGTACCTGTTCGGCGAGGCGCGGCTCCACCTCGTCGAGTACGAGACCGACCCGGGCAAGTTCCGCGAGGTGGACCCCAAGGACGACGCGATGATGGCCTACGCGGACGCGCTCTTCACCGTGCAGCAGCTCCAGGAATGGGGCCGGCGCCACGAGATCTCCTGGGACGTCCAGATCGGGCGCTCGCGCGGGCGCGTCGACGCGCGCGGACCCGATTCGGCCGCCCGGAAGCTGCTCGCCGACCTCTCCGCACAGGCGGGTGGACCCTCACCGCAACAGGCGGAGTTGGAGCGCAAGAGGCTGGATCAGAAGTACCGCGACCGCCGCTGACCTTGCTTCAAATTCGTCGGCTGCCGGAGCTGAGATGACGGGCTGGCTTCTTCGTCCACCGGAAGGACGATGATCCCTGTCCCGTCGACTGGCGTGCCCGGTCCCGCCGCGAGGCGGATGGTGCGCACCACGCTGCCCACCGCGTCGTTGGAGACAAGCACCTCGACCTTCACTTTGGGCAGGGAATCCACCACGTATTCCGCGCCCCGGTAGAGCGCGCGGCCCTTCTGCTGGCCCATCGTCAGTACGTCGCTCAGGGTCACGACGGCGACTCCGGTCTCGGAGAGGGCCTTCTTGATCGCTTCCACATGGAAGGGCTGGACAATGGCTTCGATCTTCTTCATCGGTTGCTTCCTCTGGCGCGACGATCCGCGGATCGTTCTGGAGGCCGGGAGTGCATCCGCCGTGCCCGCGGCCGATTCCCAGGAACCCCATCGAAATTCGCGTGCGCCAGCCGCGCGGGGACTGCGAATCGCACGACCCTGGGAGCGGCGAGCCTGCATTTTGCAGCCTGGAGCCGGTTCTATGCGGCGGCGATCTCGCGCGCGATCGCGTCCGCCGCCGCCGCCGGGTCCGGGGCATCGCGCAGTGGCCGTCCGATCACCAGGATCGACGCGCCGGCCCGGACCGCTTCCGCGGGCGTTCCTGTCCGACGTTGGTCGCCAGCCGAGGCGCCGGCGGGACGGATGCCGGGGACCACCAGCAGCGGCCGATCGCCGAGCGTCGCGCGAAGGATGGCGACCTCCTGCGGCGAGCAGACCACGCCATCCGCCCCGGCTCCCATCGCCAGCCTCGCCAGCCGCAAGACGGCGTCGCGGGCCAGGCCGATCGCGTCCAGATCCTCGGGTCCGAGCGAAGTCAGCGCGGTGACCGCCAGCAGCTTCGTCCGCGGCAGGGCCTTGCGCGCCGCCCGGATCATCTCTGCTCCGCCGCTGGCGTGCACGGTGAGGTAGTCGACGCCGAGCGCAGCCACCCCTCGCGCGGCGCTCTCCACCGTCTGGGGAATGTCGTGGAGCTTGAGGTCCAGGAAGATCGGTAGGCCGGACTTGCGCACCGCCTCCACGGCCGCGCGCCCGTGGACGACGAACAGCTCGAGACCCACCTTGAACAGCCCGACGTGGCCGGCCAGCTTCGCGGCGAGCTTCTCGGCGGCGGCGGGATCGGGTACGTCCAGCGCCGCGCAGATCCGGTTCACTGCCCGAGCTTCCCGCCGCCGTCGCGCACGGCGGCCTGCGCCCGGGCCACCACCTCGCCCAGCGCGACCAGCTCGAAGTCCTTCCCTCCCCGCTGCTTCCACTCCACCTTGCCTTCCGCGAGGCCCTTCTTGCCGATGGCGATGCGCAGGGGCAGACCGATCAGGTCGGCATCCTTGAACTTCACGCCGGCGCGCTCGTCGCGGTCGTCGAGCAGCACCTCGACGCCAGCCTCCGTGAGCTCGCGGTACAGCATCTCCGCTGCCTCGCGCACGGCCGCGTCCTGCATCTGCAGCGGCAGCAGCGCCACGTGGAACGGCGCGATGCTGATCGGCATGCGGATTCCGTCGGCGTCGTGGTGCATCTCGACCGCGCCGGCCAGGATGCGCTCGATGCCGATCCCGTAGCTCCCCATGATCAGTGGCACTTCCTTGCCGCCCTCGTCGAGCACCCGCGCGCCCATCGACTCGGAGTAGCGCGTTCCCAGCTTGAAGATGTGGCCGACTTCCAGCGCCTTCCCGACGGCCAGCGGATGTCCGCAGCGCGGGCACGGCTCGCCGGCCTCGACGGTCCGCAGATCCGCCGCGGTCGCGTGCGCCAGGTCGCGGGGCACCGAGACGTTGCGCAGGTGGAAGCCGCTGCGGTTCGCCCCCGTGACCAGGCCGGAGAGGCCCACCAGGCGCTTGTCGAGAAACACGCGCAGGCTCTTGCCGGCCAGGCCGACTCCACCGAGCGAGCCCGGCTTCGCGCCCATCGAGCGCTCGATCTCCTCCGGATGGGCGGGCCGGAGGATCGAGGCGCCGGTGGCCGTCTGCAGCTTGGCCTCGTTGAGCTGGTCGTCGCCCCTGACGATTGCCACCACCGGCTTGTCGTCGGCGACGTACACCAGCGTCTTGAGCTGCTGGTCGGCGGCGACGCCGTAGGGCTTGGCGGCCAGCGCCTCGATGGTCGTGACCCCCGGCGTGGGGAAGTCCTCGAGCGCCGGCGCCGCTCCCGCCGGCTTGTACTTGTCGGGCGTCTCCACCCGCGACTCCGCCTTCTCGGTGTTCGCGGCGTATCCGCAGCTCTCGCAGGAGGCGATCAGATCCTCGCCCGCGTCGGTCGGCACCATGAACTCGGTGGAACCCGAGCCTCCCATCGCGCCGGAGTGCGCCTCCACCTGGATGGTCTTGAGCGCGCAGCGCTCGAAGATCCGCACGTACGCCTGGCGGTGATCCTCGAACGCCTTGTCGAGCCCCGCGCGATGAAGGTCGAAGGAGTAGCTGTCCTTCATGGTGAACTGGCGCACGCGCAGGAGCCCGCTCTTCGGCCGCGGCTCGTCCCGGAACTTGGTCTGGATCTGGTACCAGACCTGCGGGAGCTGCCGGTAGCTGCGCAGCTCCGCCCGCGCCAGCACGGTGAAGATCTCCTCGTGCGTCATGGCCAGGCAGAGGTCGGCGCCCTTGCGGTCCTTGAGGCGGAACATGTTCTCGCCCATGACCGTCCAGCGCCCCGACTCCTCCCAGACCTCGCGCGGATTGAGCGCCGGCAGGTAGAACTCCTGCGCCCCGATGGCGTTCATCTCCTCGCGCACGATGGCGGTGATCTTGAGGATCGAGCGCTGGGCGAGCGGCAGGATCGAATAGATCCCGGCGGACAGCTGGCGGATGTAGCCGGCGCGCACCAGCAGCTGGTGCGATGCGACGATCGCGTCCGCCGGCACCTCCTTCAGGGTCGGCGTGAACGATTTGGACATTCTCATGCGACGAGTCCCTGTTCGGGCTGGATCAGCCTTTCTTCTTCAGCTCCCGATCCACCGTCTGCTTGATCTGCTCGTACGGCTGCGCGCCGTTGATGAACAGCCCGTTGATGAAGAACGCCGGGGTTCCGTTCACGCCCGCCGCCGAGCCCGCCTTCTGGTCCTCCTCGACCATCGCCTTCTTCTCCCCGCTGTCCAGGCACTTGTCGAACTTGGAGGAATCCAGCCCCACCGACTTGGCGTAGCCCTTGAGATCTTCGACCGCGAGCTTGGTCTGGTTGCCGAACATCTTGTCGTGCAGCTCCCAGAACTTGCCCTGCTCCTGCGCGCACGCCGCCGCCTCTGCCGCCTTCTGCGCGAAGGGATGGAAGTCGAGCGGGTAGTGGCGGAATACGAGGCGGACCTTCCCGTCGTACTCCTTCATCACCCGCTCGATCACCGGCACCTCGCGGCCGCAATACGGGCACTGGAAGTCGCTGAACTCCACGATCGTCACCGGGGCGTTCGCGGGTCCCCGCGCGGGGCCCTTGGCTTCCACCTCGATGCGCGGAAGCTCGGGCGGCTCGAGCGCGACCACGACCTTGTGCTTCGCCTTGAGGTCCTCCAGGGTCTTGCTCATGTTGTCCCGCAGCTTCTGCTGCCTGATCGCCTGCTTGATGCGCGGCTTCAGATCCTCGAACGACTGGCCCTGCGGGATCTGCGCCTTGTGCTCTTCGTAGAACGACTTGGCCTCGTCGTCCGACGGCTCTGGGACCGAGCTCGTGTAGTCGGTCTGGAACCACTGCTCCAGCGTCTTTCCCTTGGACTTCGCCTCGTCCTCGAGCAGGCGGCGGCTGATCATCTCGTCCACCAGCGAGCGCCGCTGATCGTAGAGCTCGGTGAGAGCCTTCACCTCGGCCTGGCGCAGCTTGGGTCCCACTTCACGGTCGGACTGCAGGTCCCCGTACGTGATCGTCTGCCCATCCACCTCCGCGATCTTGGTGGACGGCTCGAGGCCCGCCTGCTTGGAGGCCCCGGCTCCCCCGCCTGTCTTGCAGGCGACGAAGGTCAGAGCGGCACAGGCGAGCAGGACGTGCAAAGGACGGCTCTTCATGACAGTCTCCAACGAGGCGAACCGCGGACCCTAAGCGGGCGCGGCCCCTACGTCAACACTCGGATCCCCATTGTCGTTCCAGAACCCCAGCCCCGGCGAGATCAAGGCGCTCCTGCAGCGGATCAAGACCGTGGCCGTGGTGGGGCTCTCCTTCGATCCGGACCGGCCGTCCTACAGCGTCGCAATGTACCTCCAGCAGAACGGCTACCGGATCGTCCCGGTGCGGCCCGGCGGGGGAGAAATCCTGGGTGAGAAAGTCTACGACAGGCTCGAGGACGTCCCCTTCGCGGTGGACCTGGCCGACCACTTCCGCCACAGCTCGCTGGTGGGGGCGCACATCGACGAGGCCATCCGCCTGCGGATCCCGGCCGTCTGGATGCAGGAAGGCGTGATCGACGAGGCGGCCGCTCGCCGCGCGCGCTCGGCCGGCCTCGTCGTGGTGATGGACCGGTGCATGCTGAAGGAGCACCGGAAGGCGGGGCTCAGCACCACCAAAACGCCGCCGCCCTGAATCGCCGAATCGCGGTTGACATCGGTGGGCCGCGCTGTTTCAAGGCGCGGGTGGTCAAGATCGCGCTCGCCGTCGCCCTCGCGCTGCCTGCGCCGCTCCTCCTGATCCTCGGCGTCCACCTCTCTCCCTTGCCGGCCATCTTCGTGTTCGGCTCGGCGGTGGTGGCCTCCGCTTTCCTGCTGGTCTGGGGCGCGGAGGCCGCCCAACACGACATCGCAGGGACGCTGGCCACGGCGATCCTCGCCGTGATCGCGGTGCTGCCCGAATACGCGGTGGACCTGTACTTCGCCTGGAGCGCCGGGCACGTGCCGGAGCACGCGCACTACGCAGCGGCGAACATGACCGGGAGCAACCGGCTGCTGCTCGGCCTCGGCTGGCCCTTCGTGGTCCTGCTCTTCGTGCTCGGCGCGCGCCGCCGCGGCCAGCGCGCCTCGGGGATCGAGCTGAGCGAGGGGCGCCGCATGGACCTGGGCTTTCTGGGCCTGGCGAGCCTCTACACGCTGATCGTGCCGTTCACCCGGCGCATCGCCTGGTACGACTCGGTGGTGCTGCTCGCGCTGTTCGCCTTGTATCTGTGGCGCGCGGCGCAGGGACGCCGGACCGAGCCCGAGCTGGTGGGCGTGGCCCGCAGGGTGGGCGAGCTGCCGCGGCGCATGCGGCGCGCAGCCGTGATCGCGATGATGCTGGGCGCCACCGCCTTCGTCCTCTCCGCCGCCGAGCCCTTCGCCCAGGCGCTGGTCCAGGGGGGGCGCCAGCTCGGGATCGACGAGTTCCTGCTCGTGCAGTGGCTGGCCCCACTCTCCTCGGAGTCGCCGGAGCTGCTGGTCGCCGCCGTGCTCGCCCTGCGCGGGCACCAGGACTCCGCGCTCGGGACGCTGCTCTCCGCCAAGGTGAACCAATGGACGCTCCTGGTCGGGAGCCTGCCCATCGCCCATGCCATCGGCGGAGGGAGCGGAGGGCTCGTCCTGGACGCCCGCCAGACCGAGGAGTTCATCCTCACGGCCGCGCAGACGGTGCTCGGCTTCGCCGTGCTCGCCGACCTGCGCCTCAGCGTCCGGGAGGCGCTCGCGCTGCTGCTCCTGTTCCTGCTGCAGTTCCCGTTCCCGCAGACCGAGGTACGCCTCGGTTTCGCGGCCGCCTACGCTGCGCTCGCCATTGGCCTGCTGGTGTGGCGCAGGCGGGAGCTCCCGCGCATCGCGCGGGCCACGGTCACGCGGATCTCTTGAGCCCGGAGGCCAAGGGCGCGTCGCTCTCCACCAGCCGGACCGCCGCGTCCCCGTCCACCGCTTCGCTGAACAGGTGCCCCTGCACGTCATTGGCGATCACCTTCGGCGGCAGCGGCTACGCGACGACCTGTTCCTCGAGCGCCAGCACCGGCAGCAGGCTTTCCTGGAGCGCGTGCAACTCGTCCGCGGCGCGCGGCTGCACCACCTCGCAGGCCTCCGCCTCCAGCAGCACCTTGCGCACCAGCTGCTGGTTCAGGGAGTGCCCGGACTTCACCGCGGTGAGCTGACCGATCACCGGCATGCCGAGAAGCGACAGATCCCCCAGCGCGTCCAGGATCTTGTGCCGCACGAACTCGTCGGGGAAGCGGAGCCCCTCGGGATTCAGGATGTTGAAGTCGTCCACCACCACCGCGTTGGCGAGCGATCCGCCGCGGCCCAGCCCGGACCGGTGCAGCCGCTCCACGTCGCGCTTGAACCCGAAGGTGCGGGCGCGGGCGATCTCCTTCTGGAAGGACTTCTCGTTCACCTCGAGCCGGAAGCTCTGGTCGGTGATCAGCGGGTGGCAGAAGTCGATGGTGTAGCTCACCGAGAACTTGCCGCGCGCGGGCGACAGGCGCGCGAGCTTGTCGCCGTCCGCCACCGACACGCTCTTGCGCAACATCAGATATCGCCGGGGCGCGCGCTGCTCGTGGATGCCGGCCTCGCGCACCAGCGCCACGAACGGATCGGCGCTGCCGTCGGCGATGGGGATCTCGGGCCCCTCCACCTCGAGCATCGCGTTGTCGATCCCGCACCCGGCCAGCGCGGAGAGGAGGTGCTCGACCGTTCCGATCCGCAACTGCCCGCGGCCGAGCGAGGTGTTCATGTTCGTGTCGACGACGTAGTCGGCCAGCGCGGGGATCTCCACGCCGTCGCGCACGAAGACGATGCCATTGTCGACGGGCGCCGGGGCCAGCGTCAGCCGGACGCCTTCTCCGGAGTGGAGGCCGATCCCCGAAATCGATGCTCGCTGCTTGAACGTCCTTTGGCGGAACGGGTGGAGATCCATTTCGGGTGCGTCTCCTCCGGTTGGGTGCGCAGCAGCAACGGCAAGCTTTCAGCAACAAGCATGCCGGGTGGATCCCGGTGCGGCGAAATGTAGTGACTGTGCAGGGATGGGTCGCAAATTCAGGGAGCCTTGCCGGTCCGGGCTGTGTTCAGCGCCTGCTCCAACGTGACACGGATGTCGTGCTTCAGGATAAGCGGGCGCTTCCCTTATCGTCCCTTTTGGACTTTGGCAAGCGCTTCCCGATACATGCGTTCATCGATCGGGATCTTCTGCAGCTCCGAGCGCCGGGAAACGAGGTCGAGCGCACGGTCGAGAATCTCTGCAAAACGGTGGCAATCATCCCGCAAACGTTGCAACCGAATCTGCGCGCTCTCACCCCGCCGGCCCGACCACCCTTCGAGCAGATCCAGGAAGCGGTCGAACAGCTCGCGGTCCGAGTGGCGCAGGAGCTGGTACCCCACGTCGCGGAACTCGGTGGCGTAGCGCCGGAGAGGCTCGGCCGCCTCGGGCGTGGCATTCGGCTGCTCCAGGGCGTTCGCGGTGTAACGGCACATCTCCCGGAACACCCAGAGATCCTGGCGGAGCCGTTCGCTCTGGTCGGTCCGCGCGGAGTCATCCTCGAACAGCGCGTAGTGTCCCATGGCAGGATCCAGCGCGTTGGCCAGGATGCCAACGCATTCCTTGGTAGCCTCTACCAGCTTGTCGCGCTGCAGGTCGAGCTGCGCCCGGTCGGTCAGGGGCAGGGCCAGCAGGGGTGGCACCGAAGCGAGCACTTCCCGGACCTTCTGGGCGGCAGCCTTGCCCGCGGCGGCCGCAGTGCCCATCCCGGCGGCGAGCCGGGGCAGATCGCCTTCCAGGTATCCGACCAGGGCGTGCAGCTCGCTGCGGACCAGCGCGAGGATCACCAGCACGCGGCGGGTGTGCGGGATGGGAGGCGAGGGGACGTAACGCAGCGAGCGCAGCGCGCGGAACGAGGCGAGCAGCCCGAGCGCGAATGCCCGCCGCTTCTTCTCGTCGTCGAGCAGCCGCAGGGCCTCCAGGAGCAGCACCGATCCGATGCGGTCGTACTCGGCCCGGAACTCGAGGGCCGCCGGCGGGCAGAAGTAGCGGGAGACGAAGAGCTCGTGCTGCAGCGCCCTGCCCACGTCGAGAAACAGCGACTGGGGAGCGCCGTCCAGCCGGAGCAGGTGATCGAGGATGCCCTGGTGTGCCGTAAGGCCGGTGCGAAGCAGGAAGAGCGATTCCTCGGGCGTGCGCTGCTCGCGCATCTCGTTGCCGAGGCGGGACCGCGCCCGGTCGTCGGGGAGCGATCCCTCGACGAAGTTGCGGAACAGGAGGGCCTGCTCCTGGCGCTGCTCGATCAGCTTGCGCGAGAGGTGCATGCTGCGGTGCACGGCGTCGCGGGTGGCCTTCAGCTCCTCCTTCCAGTCGCGCTCCTGGGGCGGCTGCAGGTCGCCGAAGAGGTTGCGCAGGTTGAAGAAGCGGTCGATGCCGCGCAGGAGCATCTCCATCTCGAAGAGGATCTCCTCGCGGCCGCTGATCTCCAGGCTGCGGATGAAGCGCTCCCGCTCGGCCAGGTACACCGCGCGGACCCGCTGGGAGTCGCGCATCAGCTCGAAGAAGAAGTCCTGCGCGAACGATCGCTTTTCGGTCGCCGTCGCCATCAGAGCAGCGATCCCTGCAGACCCGCCGGGGGCTTCCTCCCCAGGTGCTCGAACGCGCGCTGGGTGGCCACCCGCCCGCGCTGCGTGCGCGCGAGGTAGCCCTCCATCAAGAGGTACGGCTCGTAGACGTCCTCGAGGGTGTCGGCCCGCTCGCCGGTGGCCGTGGCCAGCGTCTCCAGGCCGACCGGGCCCCCGCCGAACTTGTCGATCAGCGCGACGAGGATCTTGCGATCCATCGAATCGAGGCCGGCGGCGTCCACCTCGAGGCGCTGCAGCGCCCGGTCGGCGACGCCCTTGCTGACCTTGCCGTCTCCCTCGACCTCCGCGAAATCGCGCACGCGCCGGAGCAGCCGGTTGGCGATGCGCGGCGTCCCGCGTGCCCGGCGCGCGATCTCCCGCGCCCCGCCTTCGTCGAGGCGGACGGAGAGCTTCTGCGCCGAGCGCTGGACGATTTCCTGAAGATCCTCCGGCGGGTAGTACTCGAGGCGGCTGACGATCCCGAACCGGTCGCGGAGAGGCCCTGTCAAGAGTCCGGTCCGCGTGGTGGCGCCGATCAGCGTGAACGGCTGGAGGGGCAGCTTGAGCGCGCGCGCCCCAGCGCCGTCCCCGATCACGATGTCGAACGTGAAGCTCTCCATCGCGGGGTACAGGTTCTCCTCGATCGCCGGGTTCATCCGGTGGATCTCGTCGATGAAGAGAACGTCATTCTCGGCGAGATTCGTCAAGATTCCCGCCAGGTCTCCCTTCCTCTCCAGGGCCGGCCCGGAAGTGACGTGGATCAGGGCGCCGAGCTCGTGTGCGATGACGTGCGCCAGCGACGTCTTTCCCAGCCCGGGCGGCCCGCAGAACAGGACGTGATCCAGCGGCTCCTTGCGGCCGGCCGCCGCCTTGACGAATACCCTGAGGTTCTCGATCAGGGCCCGCTGCCCGACCACCTCGGCGAAGTTGCGGGGGCGCAGCGTCAGGTCGAACCGGGCATCCTCGCCCGTGGCAGCGGAAGCGATCGGGCGATCCTCGCGCGGCTCTTCACGCATCCACCACCAAGGTACCACAGAGGCGGTCGCGAAATTGCGCCAAGCGTGTTCTCGCCTTCGCGGGAACACGCAGAAAAAAGCGTAGGCGCAGTGTCGCAACTGCGTAGCCGCAAAGCGGCCTTCGGCCGCTAGAGCTTTCGCCGCGCCCGCTGCCTCCCCCGCGGATGCTTGGTGAGCGTCACGAAACCCTCCGATTCCAGGAAGGGCACCGTCCCGGTGAACGCCGCGGCATTCGTCGCCGGCGGCCGCACCGGATACGCCTCCGCGACGCGCCCTCCCGCCGCCCGGATGCTCCGCAGCGCGTGCCGGAGCAGCGCCCGCGACACCCCGCACCCGCGAAAGCCGGCTTTGACGAAGAAGCAGGGGATGCTCCACACCTCGGGTGCATCGTCCGAGGCGAGCGCCTTCGAGCGCTGCAGCTTCGGCAGCTCGCTCTTGTGCGCATAGGCGCACCACCCCACCGGGGCGCCGTCCACGAACGCCAGCACGCCGTGGGAGGCTCCCGACTCCACCAGGTTCCGCTGGCGCCGCTTCATCCGGGGGCCATTCGCGATGCTGATCCGCTCGGAAGGACCGAGCCGCCACCACATGCACCAGCACCCGGCGCAGGCGCCGTTCCTGCCGAACAGCTTCTCCAAGTCGGGCCAGAGCGCGGGTGTCAGCTCGCGAGTCTCGATCTTCACGGCGCGCCCGCGATCAGTCGCAGCGCCTCCCGAAGCTGGTCTTCGAGCGGAGCGGTGGCGCCCAGGTTGCGTCGCACCGTTTCCGCCGTGCGCTCCGCGGCGGCCGGCCGGTACCCGAGGTTCACCAGGGCCGAGAGCAGCGCCATGTCGACGGCCGGGGCGACCGGCGGTCGCGACGGGCGGGCGTTGACGAGGCTGCTCTCGCGGATGCGGTCCTTCAGCTCCAGCACCAGCCGCTCCGCCGTCTTCTTGCCAACTCCCGGGATCTTCGTCAGCCGGGCCAGCTCGCCGTGGACGATGGCCGAGGCCAGCTCCGGGGCGGGCATGCCGGAGAGGATGTTGATGCCGAGCCTGGGGCCCACGCCGGAGACCGAGATGAGCAGGTGGAATAGCTCCTCTTCCTCGGCCGTGGCGAAGCCGAAGAGCTGCAGGGCGTCCTCGCGCACGTGGGTGTAGCAGCGGAGCTGGGCGCTGCTGCCCTCGGCGGAAAGCCGGCTCATCGACTGCAGTGAGAGGTGCACCAGGTATCCGACGCCTTGCACGTCGAGGACCACCGCATCGCCACGCTTTTCGAGCAGGACGCCCGAGAGACGTGCGATCACTTTGCGAATCTCCGCGCCAGCGCCGCCCGCCAGTCGCCGCGCGGCCTCCGCGCCGACGCCTCCGGGTCGCGCACCCGCAGCACCCCGCAGATCGCCGCCGCCAGCGCGTCGCTCGCGTCCATCCGCCCCTGCAGCGGGATCCCGAGGACGACGGCCACCATCCGCCCCACCTGCTCCTTCTCGGCCCGGCCGGTGCCGGTGACCGCCTGCTTGATCACGCTGGGCGCGAAGCTCCGCACCTCGATGCCTGCCTGCGCGGCGGCGAGCAGGGCGACGCCTCGCGCCTGGCCGAGCACCAGCGCGGAGCGCGCGTTGCGGGCGTGGAAGATGTCCTCCACGGCCACCATCTCCGGCCGGTGCCGCGTCAGCTCGCGGACCAGGCCGTCGTGCAGCGCGCAGAGGCGGTCGCCCATGGATCCGCCCTCCCCCACCGCAAGGACGCCGTGGGCGAGGTGGCGGATCCGGGTGCCGCCCGCGTCCTCGACGACGCCGAAACCGCAGAACCGGGAGCCTGGGTCGATGCCGAAGACTCTCACCAGTGTCCCGTCCCGGAAATGCGGCGCAGAACCGAGGGCACCGGGTCGCAAGCGATGCGACGAGCGACGAGGGCGGAACCAGGGACGTATCCAACCGAGGAGACGAGGAAGCAGCGCGCCGCGAGACGGCGGCCGAATTCCGGCGGATTTCCGGGACGGGACACTAGGCCCGGGACTCTATCGCGGCCATCTCATCGTCGGGAATCTCGAAGTTGGCGTGGACGCGCTGGACGTCGTCGTTTTCCTCGAGGTTCTCGACCAGCCGCAGCACCTTCTCCGCCGTGTCGCCGGAGACCTGCACGGTGCTCTTCGGCAGGTAGACCATGCGGGGCGCCCCGACCGGCAGCTTCGCCTCGAGCGCCTTGTGGATCTGGATCAGCGAGCCGGTATCGGTGCGGACTTCGAAGCCCCCATCGCCGTCGGCCACCACGTCCTCGGCCCCGGCGTCCAGCGCGAGCTCCATCACCTGATCTTCGGTGGGACCCTTCTTCACCGCGATCAGGCCCTTGCGCTCGAACTGGAACGCGACCGCGCCGGACGCCGCCATGCTGCCGCCGCCCTTGGCGAAGATGGCCCGCACGTCGCCGGCCGTCCGGTTCTTGTTGTCGGTGAGGATCTCCAGCACGAACGCGACGCCGCCCGGGCCGTATCCTTCGTACGTCAGCTCCTCGTAGTTCACGCCCTCGAGCTCGCCGGTGCCCTTCTTGATCGCCCGGGTGATGTTGTCCGCGGGCATGTTCGCCTCGCGCGCGGCGAGGACGGCGGATCGCAGCCGGGCATTGTGGTCGGGGTCGCCGCCACCGATGCGGGCGGCAACCGTCACTTCGCGGATCAGCTTGGTGAACAGGGCACCCTTGCTGGCGCCCATCGCTTCCTTCTTGCGCTTGATCTTCGTCCACCGGTTATGGCCGGACATTCTCGGGCTCCTCGCAGAGGCTGCGGCTGTTGGTCATGCGCGTGCGCGCATGTTCAACAGTCCCGCAAACTGAACAACCTAGCAGGGTTCGTTGAAATTCACCGCCCTGCTAGCACGCCGCCCGCCCCGATTCTAGGGTGGCCGCCCCGGTGTGCCGCCCTGGATTCCGCAGCTCCAGGACGCCTTGGCTCCCGCCGGAACCGCCTCGTCCCGTTGGACGCTGATGCCCGCCGCACAGTGCGGGGCGCTGGCGGGAAATTCGGCCAGCTCGACCGGGACCTGCGTCCGGGCCAGCAGCCGGAAGCCCGGGGTCGAGTCATCGGAGAGCCCACGGCCGAGCAAGCGCTGGGTGCCGGCCCGCAGCACCGGCGTCGAAGACGGCAGGGCCGGGTAGAGCGTCGCGTCGAACGAGGCACCGACGGCCAGCGCCCGGGATCCGGGCGGCAACAGCAGCCGCACCGGAGCGGGCGAGGCCAGCACCGGCCGGACCGCGCCATCGGGCCCCTGCAGCGCGAGCATCTCCACGTCCGCCGCCCCCGGGCCGAGGTTGAGCAGCTCGGCGTACTCGCCGTCCACGCCGGAGGCCATCACCTCCGAAATCACCACGCCGGGCAGCGCCGCCACCGTGCTGAACCGCTGCGGCGCCGCCCGCAGCGTGAAGCCGTAGTCGTCGGTGGCCTCGATCCGGAGCGAATAGTCGGTGGCGGGCCGCAGCCCTCCGACGGTCAGGGGGATCGGACAGGCGAAGCTCTGCGGTCCGCAAGGAGGCGGAGCGCAGACGGCCTGGGCGCCGGCGATCACCCCGGTCCCCGCTGCATCCTCCACGGTGACCTCTACGCGGGCGGGCCAGTCGAGCACCAGGAGCGCCAGCACGGCCGTATCTCGCGGCGAGAGCCCTGCCGCCCCACCCTGCAACGCCGGAGCCGCAGTCCGCGCGCAAGCCGCGGCCGTGAAGCTCTGGTCCGGCGCGGGCGTTCCGTCGAGCGAGACCGAATACCGCGCCCCCGCCTCCAGCGGGCCCGGGATCCGCAGCTCCACCGGGCCGTGCGCTTCAGCCGCCGCGACCTCGCGGCCACCGGGACCGATCAGCGACACCCGACCGGCTTCGGCGAAAGCGCGGACCACGGCGAGGTTCCACGGCGCCTCTCCTCCGGCGGCCGGCGTGGAGAGCCTGGCTCCCCGCGGAGGAGCGGGGACCTGGAAGGCAAACCGGGCTCCGTTCCCAGCCAGCTTCCGGCCCAGCTCATCCTTCAAGCGCGGCGACACGAGAAGGTAGTAGCCGCCGGAGGCGAGCGGCTGGTCGGGCTCGAGCGTGATCGAGTTCCGATCCGAGGCGATCTGCGCGGAGGCCGCCACCAGCAGCGTCCGCTCGTGGGCGGAGAGAGGGGCGTGCTCGATGGCCGCCGCCGCCCGCTCCACGTCGGCTTCGGGAACCAGCACCACCGACTCGCTGCGGCCGGACGCCGCGAGCAGCAGGCCCTCGTCCATCGCGTCCGAGAAGCGGACGGAGAAGCGCGCATCGGCCGCGACCGTCCCCGGGGGCGGATCGACGTCTGCGACCGTGGGTTGGGCGAGGCCTCCATCGGCCGGAGCGGAAGGAGGCACCCTGCCGCAGCCCGCGAGGATCGCGGACAGCACGGCGCCGATCCGGGTCCAGGTCATCTCACCTCCACGGCGCAGGCCTCTTCCTCGCGCGCGAGCGCGTCACGAAAGAGCGTCCCGGTCAGGGCGAACAGGGCGGAGGTGGCCCTGAGCAGGCCGAGACACGATTCGCGCGTGCGGACCGCGAGCCAGTATGCTCGCGCCAGCCGCCGCTCGAACCAGAGCTGGCCGGCGCGATCGGCCGCTTCCTTGCGGACGCGCGCGAGATGGACGTGCGCCAGCGCGAGTTGCGTCTCCTCCCGCGCGAACACCACCTGCGAGAGGTCCCAGGTCAGCGCGATCAGCCAGGTCCGGCCGAAGAAGAAGTCCTGCTCGTGCAGCGGCGTCAGCCGGTACTCGCCGTTCCGGGTCCTGTCGTCCTCGCGAAGCGTGGCCTGGCCACGTACCAACGGAAGCCAATGGGCCGCCCTCGCCCGCGCCGTGCGCAGCGCGTCTTCCGCCGCGGATCCGCCGGCGACCCTTGCGGCCGCATCCTGCGTCTCCAACAAACCCGGCTCCGGCTCTCTCGCCGGGGCAGCGAGAAGCCAAAGTCCGAGCGCGAACAGCGCGGGCAAGGCCCCCTCCGTTGGTCCGATTCCGAACGGACCAGGCGCTTTTCACGTTTCATGCCGGTCCGCCAGAAGACGGTTTCCCTCGGGACCCAGTTTCGCGGGCGTGCTGGCATGCCCAGATTGGCGCGCCAGGGGTGCGAAACCGAGACCCCCAAACCCCGGAGCGGCACCGCGTGCTCGAACTTCGTCCTGCACAGCGTGAGCCGTTCTGGTTCGCGTGGCGCCGCCGCGCTTCGCCCGGCGAGCGCACGGGCCCTTCTGCGCGCCTGCAGGCGACGCGCGCCGGCTCTGCGCTGGGATTTCTCACCGACGGAGCGCGCATCGTTCGGGGGTCGCTGCGGAAGACGTGCGAGCTGGGCCCGCTGCGGTTCCTCTCCGAGATCTTCTCGCTCCAGCGCCGCATCGAGAGCGCGTTCTTCGCCTCGGGCGCCGCCGCCCAGCTCGCCGACGCGGCCCTTGCCGGAGAGAACACCCGGGAGCTGGCGGAGCGCATCGCGCGCATCGCCCGCCGCCTTTCGCGGGCCGCGGGGGTCGCCGTCCACCTGCGCACCGCGACGGGCCTGCAGATGCTCGGCTGCGACGGCGAAGCCTGCGCGCAAGAGCTCGCGGCGCAAGCGGTCGCCAGCGGCCAGGTGGAATGGGGCCCGCATTCCGCCGCCGTTCCGTTGCGGGCGCACGACCAGCGCGTGGGCGCCCTCTCGTTCCAGTTCCACGGCCCGCCGCGCGATCTCCGCCGGCTGCAACCCTTGCTGACGTGCGCCGCGGCGGTGCTCGCCGCCGCGGAGCGCGAGTCGCGCAAGGACCGCTTCCTCTCGCTCGCGGCGCACGAGCTGAAGACGCCCCTCACCAGCATCAAGGGCTTCGCCTACTCGCTCTCGCGCCGGCTGGAGAAAGGCGAGCCGTCCGATCCCCGCCACGTCCAGGTGCTGGAGCGGCAAGCCGAGCGCCTCCACGGGCTGCTCGAAGAGATGTTGGAGGTCTCGCGCATCGAGACCGGGCGGTTCGTGCTGCACCAGGAGCCGTGCGAGGTGAACGAGCTGGTGGAGGCGTCACGCCGGTCCCTGCGGCGGCTGGGCGCCGACGCGGACGTCGAGGCGCACGTCGAGCCCGGGCTGCCGCTGGTCGCCGACCGCGAGCGGATCGAGCGGGCGCTGACCGCGATGGTGCTGCGGGCGCGCTCGCTGGGCCCGGTGCAGATCGACGCCGGCCGCAGCGGCGGGATGGCCGAGGTGCGCGTGCACTGGTCGGGCGATCCGCTGCCGGACTTCGAGGAGGCGCTCCAGCCGCGCTGGGAGCTGCCGCAAGCGCAGCGCCAGGGCCTGGGCATGGCGCTGATGATCGCGCGCAGGGCGGCGGAGCTGCACGGGGGCACCCTGCGGGCCGAGGAGCACGCGTTCGTCCTGCAGCTCCCCTTGCGGTCGCGCGTGTCGGGACCCGCGGGCGGCGGCGAGGGACGGGTCCTGGTGGTGGACGACGACGAGCCCATCGCGCGGATGATGGCGGAGTTCCTCGCCGAGCACGGGTTCGAGGCCGACTGGGCGGGCGGGGGCCGGATCGCGCTCTCCAAGATCAGGGCCGATCCTCCCGACGCGCTCGTGCTCGATCTGCGCATGCCGGACATGGACGGGCGCGCGCTGCTCGCGGCGGTGCGCGGGGAAGGTCTGCGGCCGCGCGTGGTGCTCTTTTCGGCGGACCGGGAGGTGGCGAACGCCGCGCAGGAGCTCGCCTGCGAGGCCTTCGTGGAGAAGCCGTTCGCGCCCGAGTCCTTGCTTGCCGCGGTCCGGCGCGCGCTGACCCCATCGCCCGCGTCGCTGCATTAGTCGCTCCGCGCCGAAGGCGCGGAAATGCGGCTACTTCTGAGCCCAAACATTCGCAAGGCAGATGAACCCTACTTACAGCCGCGCGCTTCCAAGTCCGCCACTCGCTTCTTGAGCTGCTGGATCTCCTGCGCCTGCGACTCGTACGCGTCGCGGTAGTGCCGCGCCTTGGCCTGCTCCGCGCGAAGCTCCGCGTCTCCGTGGCCGCAGGCAGCGGCCAGGAGCAGCCCCAGAAGCGAGATCCTCATTGCACGCGCCTCAGCCGCTCGAGCATCTCGGGCGCGGGCAAGAAGCCCGTGACCCGGGTCGGCCCGTCGCCGGGCACGGTGCACTCCGGCGGCCGATCGTCGCGGCAGGCCACCATCAGCACGGTAGGAAGGCCGGGGACGTTGTACTTCTTGTAGAGCTCCTCGGTCCGCTCGCTCTCCTCGGTGCCGTCGATCTTCAGCGGGACGAAGCGGTCCGAGACCTCTTTGGCCACCACCGGGTCCGTCCAGGTGTGCACGTCCAGCTCCTTGCAGGCCGCGCACCATTCCGCGAAGAAGTCGATCAGGAGCGGCTTGCCCGTGGCGCGGGACTGTTGCACCGCCGCCTTCTCGTCGCGCACCCAGGGAATCTGGACGGCGGATGCCTCGCCGCGGGGCGCGCCGGCCCAGCCGAACCGCAGCCCCACGCCGCCGAGCAGCAGCACCAGCGCGGTCGCCTTGAGGGCCTTCTCGCGCGCATCTCCGTGGAAGGAGAGGCTGAAAGCTCCGGCGAGCACGCCCGCGAACGCCAGCACCCCGGCCGCGATGGCCGTGGTCCGCACCGACACCGGCAGCGTGCCGGGACGGGGCAGGAGCGGAAGCACCAGGGCGACGGCGGCAGCGATCAGCGCGACGCCGAAGACGCTCTTCACCGTCTCCATCCACGCCCCGGAGCGCGGCAGCCGCAGCGACGTCGCTCCCAGCACGAAGAACAAGAGGCCCATGCCCAGCGCGTAGGTGAAGAGCATCCAGAACCCGAGCACCGCGTTGCGCTGCGTCGCCACGTAGGCGAGCACGCCCGCGAGCACGGGACCAGTGCAGGGGGCCGCGATGACGCCGGCCACCAGGCCCATCCCGAACGCACCCGCGAAACCCTTTCCCCCCACGCTGGTCAGCCTCTGCTGGAGCGCGGAAGGCAGCGCGATCTCGAACGCGCCGAACATGCTCGCCGCGAGCGCGAACAGGAAGATCGCCAGCAGCACCACCACGGCGGGCGAAGAGAGGATCGAGCCGAAGGCCTTCCCGGAGAGCGCGGCGGCGAGGCCCAGGACCGAGTACATCGCCCCGATGCCTCCCACGTAAGTGGCTGAAAGAGCGATGGATCGCGTCCGGTGCTCGGCCTGGCGCGCCCCGAAGATGCCGACCGTGATCGGAATGAGCGGATACACGCACGGCGTCAGGCTGGTGAGGACGCCGCCGAGGAAGAGGATGGCGAACGTGCCCGCCGAGACGCCGGCCGACAGGCCCAGCCTCCCGGACAGGTCGGCGCCCGGCCCGACGCCCTGCGTCAGAAGGAGCGGCAGGAGGGGGAGTGCCACACCCACCGCCAGGGCGAAAATCAGCCGGAGAACCCACTTCTTCATGGGCGCCATCCTAACCGTGTCCGCCTTGACCCGCTGGGGTCGAGGTTATAATAGACCAGTCCAGTCCACATTAGGAACCACATGCCGATCAAGCTCCCAATCTACATGGACAACAACGCCACCACCCCCCTGGATCCCAGGGTGCTGGAGGCGATGATGCCGTACCTGACCACGGAGTTCGGCAACGCGGCCTCCCGCAGTCACCCCTTCGGCTGGAAGGCGGAAGAGGCCGTGGACCGCGCCCGCGAGCAGATCGCGGCCCTGATCGGCGGCAACGAGAAGGAGATCGTCTTCACCTCCGGGGCGACCGAGAGCATCAACCTCGCCCTCAAGGGAGCCGCCGAGTTCTACAAGGAGAAGGGCAACCACCTCATCACCGTCCGCACCGAGCACAAGGCCACGCTGGACACGATGAAGCGGCTGGAGCGGCAGGGCTACGAGGTCACGTACCTGCCGACCGACAAGGACGGCCGCATCAGCGCCCAGCAGCTGCGCGAGGCGATCACCGCCAAGACCATCCTGGTCTCGGTGATGCTGGCCAACAACGAGATCGGGACGGTGCAGCCGATCGCCGAGCTCGGCGAAGTGACGCGCGAGAAGGGCGTGCTCTTCCACGTGGACGCCGTGCAGGGCGTGGGCAAGGTCCCGTTCGACGTCGAGAAGATGAAGGTCGACATGGCCTCCGTCTCCGCGCACAAGATCTACGGGCCCAAGGGCATCGGGGCGCTCTGGGTGCGGCGGAAGCCGCGCGTCCGCATCGCGCCGATCATCGACGGCGGCGGCCACGAGCGCGGGATGCGCAGCGGCACGCTGAACGTGCCGGGGATCGTCGGGTTCGGCAAGGCGGCGGAGCTCGCGCAGCAGCTCATGCCCGAGGAGTCGAAGCGGACCTACCAGCTTCGCAAGAAGCTGCAAGACTTCCTCTTCAGCCACCTCGACCACCTGGAGCTGAACGGGCACCCGACGGAGCGACTGCCGGGGAACCTGAACGTCAGCTTCGCGTACGTCGAGGGCGAGGCCCTGATGATGGCGATCAAGAACGTCGCCGTCTCGTCGGGGTCTGCCTGTACCAGCGCCAGCCTGGAGCCCAGCTACGTGCTGCGCGCCTGCGGCGTTTCCGAGGACCTGGCGCACACTTCCATCCGTTTCGGCATCGGAAGGTTCAACACGGAGGAGGAAGTCGACTACGTCGGCAAATACGTGGTCGACCAGGTGAGGAAGCTGCGGGAGATGAGCCCGCTCTACGAGATGGCCAACGAGGGAATCGATCTTTCGAAGATCGAGTGGGCCGCCCATTAGCCACAGCGCACACACGGAGAAGACATGGCATACGGCGACAAGGTCCTGGACCACTACGAGAACCCGCGGAACGTCGGGACGTTGGACAAGAACGACCCGAACGTCGGGACGGGTCTGGTCGGCGCGCCCGCCTGCGGCGACGTGATGCGGCTCCAGGTGAAGATCAGCGACGACGGGAAGATCGAGGACGCCCGCTTCAAGACGTTCGGGTGCGGCTCCGCCATCGCCTCCTCCTCGCTGGTCACCGAGTGGGTGAAGGGCAAGTCGGTGGACGAGGCGCTCACCATCAAGAACACGCAGATCGCCAAGGAGCTGGCGCTGCCGCCGGTGAAGATCCACTGCTCGGTCTTGGCGGAGGACGCGATCAAGGCCGCCATCGCCGACTGGAAGAAGAAGAAGGGGCTGGCTCCGGAGCCGGAGCAGAAGCCCGAGGAGAAGAGGGTCGATGGCTGAGCTCGCCATCAACGTCACACCCGGCGCCGCCAGGCAGATCAGGGCGCAGCTCGCCCGACGCCCGCAGACCAACGCGCAGAGCGGCGTGCGGGTCGGCGTGAAGGGCGGGGGCTGCTCGGGGATGAGCTACGTGATCGAGTACTGCGACCAGCCGCGCGCCAAGGACCGGCTCTTCGAGGTGGACGGCGCGAGGGTCTACGTCGATCCCAAGAGCCTCGTCTACCTGAACGGCACCACCTTCGACTTCGTGGATACCTTCCAGCAGAAGGGCTTCAAGTTCGTGAACCCGCAGGTCAAGTCGGAGTGCGGGTGCGGCGAGTCGTTTAGCGTATGAGGATCACGTGCCCGGGTCGTGCCAGCTCTGCCGGACATGTGACGCTCTAGATCCGGTGCCTGCGGCACCTCTACCAGGGGGCGGCGCGCCTCCCCCTGGACCCCCACGCATCCGATGAAAACGACGACTTCTACATGCTGGAGCTGCGGGCACGAGCACGCGGCGGAAGATCCCATTTGCCCCGCCTGCGGCAAGGTGCAGCCGCCTGCCGGGCCAGGCGCGCAGCTCGACAAATTCGCCTTGCTCGGCCTGACGCCCTCGTTCGACGAGCCGCCCGGCCTGGGCGACCAGTTCCGGTCGCTCTCGCGCAAGCTGCACCCCGACCGCTTCGCGCGGGCGACGCCACAGGAGCGCCGCTATTCCCTCGAGCAGACGACCCTGCTCAACGACGCTTACAAGACGATCAAGGACCCGGTCCGGCGCGCCGAGCACCTGCTCGCGCTGCGGGGGATCAAGGGCGACCCGAAGATGTCCCCGGACTTCCTCGAGCAGACGCTGGAAGACCGCGAGAAGCTCGCCGAGGCGAAGCTGTCCGGCCAGCCGCTCGACGGACTCGCCGCCGACGTGCGCGAGAAGCGCGACCGGACGCTGCAGCAAGTGAAGGCGCTGGTGGAGAACGGCGGCGATCTGGCCCGGGCCGCCGAGTTGCTGGCGCGGATGCGCTACTACGCGCGCTATCTCGACGAGGTCGAGGGGCGCTCGGTGGAGATCTGATGCCGGCCCTCTTCCAGATCAGCGAGCCGGGAGAGAGCCGGGCGAAGGAAGCGTGCACGACCGGCGCGGTGGGGATCGACCTCGGCACCACCAACTCGCTCATCGCCATCGTGCTGGGCGACGGCAAGCCACACGCGCTCTCCGTGGACGAGGGCAGCACGCTCCTGCCGTCCGTCGTCCACTACGGTGAGGGCGGCGGGCCCGGGTCGGTGGTGGTGGGCCGCGGAGCGCGCCGGCTAGCTGCCCAGTTCCCGCGCGACACCATCGTGTCGGTGAAGCGGTTCATGGGCCGGTCGTCGGCGGACCCGGAGACGCGGCGGCTGAGCCCGTACCGGTTCGCGGAAGGCGAATCGGGAGTGGTGCGCTTCGTGGTGGACGGGGGGCGCGTGGTCAACCCGGTAGAAGTCTCCGCCGAGGTGCTCCGCGCGCTGCGCACCCGGGCGGAGGAGCGGCTCGGCATCAAGGTGAACCAGGCAGTGGTCACCGTCCCCGCATACTTCGACGACGCCCAGCGCCAGGCCACCAAGGAGGCCGGGCGGCTCGCGGGTCTGGAAGTGCTGCGGCTCCTGAACGAGCCGACCGCGGCGGCGCTGGCGTACGGGCTCGACAAGCGCTCGCGCGGGATGTTCGCGGTCTACGACCTGGGCGGCGGCACCTTCGACATCTCCATCCTCCAGCTCCAGGACGGCGTGTTCGAGGTGAAAGCGGTGGGCGGCGACTCCGCCCTGGGCGGCGACGACTTCGACCGCGCGCTGGCGGAGAGCTTGCTCGAAGGAGAGGAGCGCACCCCGCGCAGGGTTCGCGAGGCGATCGACGCCGCCAAGCAGGCCAAGGAGGACCTCACGCGGGTCGAGTCCACCGAGGCGCTCGGCGAGCGGATCACCCGCGCGCAGCTCGAGGCGGCCATCCGGCCGCTGATCGAGAAGACCGGTGGTCCCGTGCGGCGGGCGCTGCGAGACGCGGGCGTTCCCGACGGCAAGGGGCTCGACGGCGTCATCCTGGTGGGCGGCTCGACGCGCGTGCCGGCCGTGCGCCGCTACGTCCGCGAGCTGTTCGGGATGGAGCCGCTGGCGGACATCGATCCCGACGAGGTGGTCGCCCTCGGCGCGGCAGTGCAGGCCGACCTGCTCACCAGCGAGAGCCCGCAGCACGACGTGCTGCTGCTCGACGTCACCCCGCTCTCGCTCGGGTTGGAGACGATGGGCGGCCTGGTGGAGAAGCTGATCCTCCGCAACACCACCATCCCGGCGCGGGCGACGCAGGAGTTCACCACCTTCGCCGACGGCCAGACCGGCATGGACATCCACGTCCTGCAGGGCGAGCGGGAGCTGGTGCAGGACAACCGCTCGCTGGCGAAGTTCACGCTCTCCGGGATTCCCCCGCTGCCGGCGGGGCTGGCCCGCGTCGCGGTGACTTTCCAGGTGGACGCCGACGGAATCCTCTCGGTCACCGCCCGCGAGCAGCTCACCGGCGTCTCGCAGACGATCACCGTCAAGCCGTCGCACGGGCTCACCGACGAGGAGATCGAGCGGATGCTGCTCAGCTCCATCGAGCACGCCGAAGAGGACGTGCAGGCGCGGCTCCTGATCGACAACCGCGTCGAGGCACAGCGGATCCTCAAGGCGGCCGAGAAGCAGCTCGAGTCGAACGGCGACCTGCTCTCGCTCGAGGAGCGCCGGCAGATCGAGGCCCAGATGGACGCGGTGCGCAGATCCACCCAGGGCAGCGACCACAACGCCATCCATGCGGAGATCGAGAAGCTCGACCACGTCAGCGCCGACTTCGCCAAGCGGGTGATGGACCGCGGCATCGAGCGGGCCCTCAAAGGGCACTCGGTGGGCGAATTCGACCAGGGCGAGCTGTCTCCGCACGCCAAGAAGGCCTACGAGGCCCTGCGGGAGGACTGAGCATGCCCCGCGTCACCATCTACGATCCGCGGGGGGAGAAGATCGCCGAAGGGCAGGTCCCCTCGGGCGTGAGCCTGCTCGGAGCATCGGTGCGGCTGAAGGCGAAGCACGGGTCCGCGTGCGGCGGGGTCTGCGCGTGCTCCACCTGCCACGTCTGGGTGAAGAAGGGGTTCGAGTCGCTCAGCGAGATGGGCGACTGCGAGGAGGACATCCTCGACCGCGCCTACGACGTGAAGCCGAACTCCCGCCTCGGCTGCCAGGCCGAGCTCGACGACCAGGACGTCGAGTACCAGATCACCGAGGAATCCGAGAAGACGTGGTACGACGAGCACCCCAAGGAACGCCACGAGGCGGAGGCCCAGGGACTCTGGCCCCCGAAGTGACATGCCCAAGACCCTCACATGGCACGACGTGGAGGACATCGGCATCGCGCTCCGCGAGAAGTTTCCAGAAACCGATCCGCTCTCGGTCCGCTTCACCGATCTGCACCGGTGGGTCCGCGAGCTGCCCGGGTTCTCCGACGATCCCAATAAATCGAACGAGAAGATCCTCGAGGCGATCCAGATGGCCTGGCTGGACGAACGCGACGAATGAAGCCGTCCGCCGCCTGGAAGGCGCTGAAGAAATACGCCTCGGAGAAGCCCGGCGCGTGGGAGGACCACCCCTGGGGCGAGACGGTCTACAAGATCGGCAAGAAGGTCTTCGTCTTCCTCGGCCACGCCGACTCCGGCTACGGCATGTCCTGCAAGCTGCCGGACTCGAGCGAGGCGGCGATCACCATGTTCTCCTGGGCCGAGCCCACCGGCTACGGGCTGGGAAAATCAGGCTGGGTGAGCGCCCGATTCGAGTCCAAAGACGACGTCCCTTGCGATCTGCTCAAGCAGTGGATCGACGAGAGCTACACCGCGGTCGCGCCCAAACGAGCTGCCGCCACCCGCCGCCGCATCTAGTTTCGGGGACACCCTACGCAACTCCCCCATGCCAAGTCTGACGGCCCGCGTCAGGGTTGGCACGAGTTGCGTAGGGTGTCCCCGAATCTCAGGTGAGCGGGCCGACCAGGAGGATGTCGATCTCCGACCCCTCCTCGAGCTTGCCCTCGCCGGGTGGGATCATCGCCACCGCGTTGGCTCCCGACCATGAGGCGATCTGCATGCTGCTCTGCTGTTCGCCGGGAGTGAACACCAGCGTCGAGCCCTCGGCGCGGACGGCTCCGCGCGGGAAGTAAGTGAGGCCCTCGACCCGGGTGATCGAGCCGCGCAGCCGCGCGCGCGCGGCGGGCCGGTCCGGCTTCGGGTCGCCGGAGAGCATGCGGACCGCCAGCCGCACGAAGAGCTCGAAGCCGAGCGTGGCCGCGGCGGGGTTGCCGGGCAGCCCGAACACCAGCCGGTCCGCGGAGGCAGTGCCGAAGAGCACCGGCCTGCCGGGCCGGATGGCGACGGTGTGGAAGATCAGCTCGCCTCCCAGGCGCTCGAGCGCGTCCTGCGCATGGTCGTGATCGCCGACCGAGGCGCCTCCGGTGGTGAGCAGGATGTCCGCAGGGGCGTCGCGCAGGCGCTCGGCGATCCGCTCGACGGCGTCCGGCGCCACGCCGAGCCGGAGCACCTCGGCCCCCGCGGCGCGCGCCAGCGCCGAAAGCGTCAGGCTGTTGGTCTCCACGATCTTGCCGGGCGGTGGATCCTCGCCAACGGCGACGAGCTCGCTGCCGGTGCAGAGGATGGCGACGCGCGGACGGCGATGCGCGCGCACCACGCTCGCTCCGCAAGCGGCCGCGAGCGCGAGGTCCGACGGGTCCAGGACGCGCCCGGCGGGCAGCGCCTCCGCGCCTGCAAGCAATTCCTCGCCGCGCCGGCGGATGTGCTGCCCCGCCGTGGGCGGTTGCTGCACGCGCACCGTGGATCCCTCGCGGACGCTGTGCTCCTGCATCACCACGGAGTCGGCGCCCGGAGGCAGCGGCGCGCCCGTGAAGATCCGCGCGGCCTCTCCCGGCGCCAGCGAGCGCGTCCAGGGCGCGTCACCCGCGGCGATCTCGCCCGCCAGGCGCAACGGTCCGGCCACATCGGCCGCGCGCAGCGCGTAGCCGTCCATCATCGAGATGTCGGTTTCCGGTTGATCGCGCCGCGCCCGGACGGCTTCCGCGAGCACGCGGCCGTCTGCCTCGGCCAAGGGCACGTCCTCGGCTGGAAGAGGCCGCGCCCTCCGGCGGATCGCGGCCAGCGCCTCGTCCAGCGGCGTCAGCATCTGCGGGGATTGGCCAGAAAACAGAAAAGCCCCGGCCAGCTGGCCGAGGCTTCGCCGTCCGTTGGCGGGCGCGGAGAAGCGCGCTCAGGGATCCGCCGCCGGGGCGTCGGTGGTGCCGAAGAGAGGACTCGAACCTCCACGGGGTTGCCCCCACCAGACCCTGAATCTGGCGTGTCTGCCAATTCCACCACTTCGGCTCGACGCCAGAAAAGCCGTGGCGATCTA
>DASQAS010000132.1:0-14155 GCA_035635635.1 Myxococcales bacterium
ATGATCCGGTCACCGCGACGACCACGCTGCGGCACGGCAACTTCGACTACCTCACCAACCAGGTCGCCTGGGACCCCACGATCCTGGACCACACCCTCCCGGCCTCTCTGTACCTGCCCGGCAGGCCCGCGTTCTTCGACGCGGGCAGCGGATACACCTGGCCCTGGGTCGACCCGGCCGGAACGACCAAGCTGTACACGCTTCCGGCCAAGGCGCGGTACGACGCGGGGACTCCGTTCGTGCAGCCCTGACGCGCGTCACTTGCGGCGCCCGGCGGCTTCGACGATCAGCACCCAGTCGTTGGCTCCCGAGCCGTTGACGCCCGGGGTGTCGAAGCCGTAGGGACCCGCGCTGCCCACGGTTCCCGGTACCGGAATGGAGCCGCCCGTGCTGGGGTCGTACCAGCGGGCGCGGACGGCTCCTCCCATCCTCGAGAGATCGACCTCGAAGCTGCGCGAGCCGGTGCCCGCGGGCGGAACGTAGAGGACGAGGAGATCCCCTTCGGGCGTCGCGGCCGCGGCGATGTGCAACAGCCCTCCTCCCCGGCCGCGCAGGACGAGCTCGGGACTTCCGGACGCCGCGCCGGCCGGCACCAGGCGGTGCCAGGGCAGGCCCTCGAAGAGCGCGTGCAGGTGGATCATCTCCTTCGTGCCGGGCGATTCGAGCTCGGCGGCCCAGGACGAGACCGCGTGGTCCACGTCGCCATAGTCGATCGCGTACGTGCCGCGCGCGGATTCGCAGAGCCAGAGGAAGGCGTTGCTCCACAGCACGCCGGTGCCTCCCGACAGCATGGTCCACCACCAGGCCTTGCGGAACGGCTGCGTGTCGCCGCGGGGATGCTCGTGCTCGTAGTTGCTCTCGAGCAGGAACACCGGACGTGGCGGCTGCACGTCGTAGGCGCGGAGCGCGAACCGGTACGTCTGGGCGTACTGGTAGACGCCGTTCAGCGCCATGGCATCGCGGAAGCGGGGCTGGTCGGTCGAGATCCCGCCGCGGTGGTCGAGGTTCCAGTGGCCGGTCCACGGCTGCGCGGCACCCGCCTCGCGGATGCCGTTGAGGATCTCCCAGTGGCGGGCTTCTCCCTCTGACCCGGGCGGAGGCGCGAAGTCGCCGCCCGCGAGCCAGAGCACGTTCTTGCGGTCCTTGAACCGCGCGCCGACGTACCGGCCGAATCCGGCGCAGACGGCGCGGGTGTTGACGGGATCGGAGAGCTCCTTCCACCAGCCCTCGCGCCCGCCGTCGAATCCCAGGTAGTTGGGCGCGATCAGCACGGCGATTCCGTGCGCGGCCGCCCGATCGACGAACGCCACCGCCCGATCGAAGTACGCGTCGTTCGGCTTGGAGAAGTCTCCCGGCCTGAGGAAGGGCTGCTCTCCGGCGCGATTCGCGGGGGGCGGCGGATTCGGCGCCGAGGTGTAGTCATGGTTGGTCAACATGATCTCGACCAGGTTGAACCCCTTGGCGGCCCGGTCCGCGAGGTACCGCTCCTGCTCCGCCAGCGTCAGGTTCGCCAGCAGGAGCCAAGCCGTCTCTCCCTTGATCAGGAACGGTTTGCCGCGCGCGTCGATCAGGTAGCGGCCGCCGGGAGCGGCCCGCAACGGGTACTGGCCGGGATCTCCGCGCGACCGCACCACCAGGCGGAGGCTGCGGCGGTCGGTCTGGCCGCCGGTAGAGAGCGTCACCGTGCAAGGTCCCGCGGCGATGGCAGTCCACAAGGTGGTTGCTGCGGCAGGCTGGGCGAAGGATCCGCAGCCCGCAGGCTCCATGCTCCAGTTGAATCCGGCCGCGCCTCCCGCGGCGCGGCCTTCGAGCGAGATCGCCTCGCCCTGCACGACCGAGTTGCGCGGCGCGATCAGCAGGGACACCGCCGGCGTTTCCACGGTCCCGGCAGTTCGTGGAGCGGCCACGGTCGCATCGACCAGGGCGGCTTCTCCGCGCGCCGTCGTGACCGACAAAGAGGTTTCGCCCAGGTGCGCGGAATGGGGATTCAACGCCTCGATCCGCACGGAGTGGGTGCCGGGACCGACGGCGAGCGCGCCGGACCACTCGCCGGCCGAGGCCGCATGCCGCAACGCCGTCGCGGACGAGCCGTCGATCGAGGCGGTCACCCTGCCGACCGGAGTGCCCGGAGGCGAGATCCGCACGGTGAGCTCGACGAGGCTTCCCGGGTAGGCGGGCGGAGGGGTGGAGCGGCACGCGATCAGCAGGGCCAGCAGGACGCCAGACTTCTTCCGCAACGTTTCCAGGCCTCCGAGCGTGTTCCGCAGCCCTCGATCGTGCCACCATCGTCGGACTCGATCCAGATTCCGTGGCGTGACAGGGTAGGGGACATGATGAGCGGCGGAGCCGCGATTCGTGTCCCCTGGAGTTGAAGGAGATCCTGCGAGGCGTCGCCGATGAAGCGGATGGTCCTCACCATGCTGGTCACCGGCATCGTCGGCCTCGTCCTCGGCGCGTGGCTGTCCGGACCCACCAAGCGATCGCTGAAGCGGGGGCTCGCCTGGTGGAACAGCCGATCCCGATTCGCGGAGCGCGTCGACCAGCCGCCGTTCGCGCATCTGGCGCTCTCGCAGGTGGGCTACGGTTCCGCGATGGCGAAGCGGTTCACGGCCCCGCAGAAGTTCGAGCGGTTCCGCGTGGTGAGCGAGGCCGACGGCACCGTCGCCTTCGAGGGCGGTGCGGCGGTGCAGTCGATCCAGACGGACATCCTGGGGCCGATCCGGACGGTTTTCGTCGGCGACTTCTCGGCGCTGAACCGGACCGGCCGGTACCGCGTGGTCACGGACGGCGGGGCGGCCAGCTTTCCCTTCGACATCCGGCCAGATGTGTTCGACGCTCCGGTGCGCGCGATCCAGCGGTGGTTCTATTACCAGCGCGCGTTCACCGCCATCGACCGGGCGCACGCCGAGGGTCCCTGGGTGCATCCGAGCGACGCGGACAAGGCGCCACCCGGCGTCCGGGGAGGCTGGCACGACGCCGGCGACTTCAGCGTCTACAGCATCTCCCTCAACACGGCGATCTTCTGGATGCTGGAGACCTGGAGCGACTTCGCTCCGACGGCCGACGACACCAACATCCCGGAATCGGGGAACGGCGTCCCCGATCTCCTCGACGAGGCGCGCTGGGGGATCGAGTGGCTGCTCTCGGTGCAGGACGCGTCGGGCGCCTTCCGCAACACCACCTGTCAGGATCGATACCGGTCGTACGGCAGGAACACGCCGGACAACGTGCCTCCCTACAAGAACGGGGAGCTGGGGACGTTCGCCACCGCGCGCGCCGCGGGAAACCTCGCCTACGCCGCCAGCATCTTCCGCCGCTACGATCCCGGCTTCGCGGAGCGCTGCCTGAAGGCCGCGCGGACGGGCTACGCCTGGCTCAAGGAGCACTGGACCGAGGACACCGACGGCACCACCTGCCCGACGTACAACGTGGACGGCAACGTCGAGCTCGGCCGGCACGTGCGCATGTTCGCCGCCGCCGGAATGCTGCTCGGGACCGGCGAGGCGCGCTTCCGCGACGACTTCGAGGACCAATACGTCGAGCTGGACTACGACCCGAGCTACAACCACGTCAACGGATTCGCCGCGCAGATCTACCTGCGCAGCGCCGCCGGGGATGCGGAGCGGAAGCGGAAGATCCGCGAGCGGCTGCGGATGCACGCCGACCGGGCGCTGGCGGACGGCGACAAGCACCCTTTCCAGCTCGCGGCGCGCAGCCATTGGGGCATGATCGGCGCGGGGTTCACCCGGACCGGTTCCTACAGCGTGAGAATGTGCCTGGAGGACCCCGCCAGGGCCAACCGCGACTGCGAGCAGGCGCTGGCGAACGTGCACTACCTGTTCGGCCGCAACTACATGCAGATGGCGTTCGTCAGCGGGCTGCCGGGCGTGACGCGCGGGCGCCAACGCGCCTTCCACCAGTGGCTGGCGGCGTTGCGCGCCGACCCCTTCTGCTTCCCGGGGATGGTCGCGGGGGGCCCGAACATCTATCCGGAGAGGACGGACATCTCCATCCCGGACGCCTGGCCCATTCCGATCTGGGGCTACTGGGGAGATCCGGCGTTTCCCCGGTCCGGAAGCACTCCGGTGGAGGGCCGGTACACGGACAACGACAGCTGGTCCACCAACGAGATCTCCGTGGATTGGCAGTCCTCCACGCTCTACGGGGTCCATTTCGCCCGCTGGATGGCGAAAGGGCGGCCGCCGCGATCCGAGTTGAGCCCATCGACGCATCGGGAGTAAACTTTTACGCATGGGCGGGAATGCGCGACCGGTCCGCGTCGGCGGCCACCAGCCTGGACTGGACGGAGTCCGCGGCCTCGCGATCCTCCTGGTGCTGGCGGTCCACTTCGTGGGCAACGCCACGCCGATCACCTGGGGCGAGCGGATCGCCGTCAAGCTCGGCAACTACGGCGTGCTCGGCGTGGACCTCTTCTTCGTCCTCTCCGGGTTCCTGATCACCGGACTTCTGCTCGACTCCAAGGGCACGCCGCGCTACTTCCGCAACTTCTACGCCCGCCGGACGCTGCGCATCTTCCCGCTCTACTACTTCGTGCTGGCGATCCTGTTCCTGGTGATCCCGGCCGTCACCACCGTCCCGCCGGCCCTCGAAGAGGCCCGGCGGCACCAGGCGTGGCTCTGGACGTACACCGCCAACTTCTTCCTCGCTGCCAAGGCCTCGTGGGCGCTGACCTACGTCAGCCACTTCTGGTCGCTGGCCATCGAGGAGCACTTCTACCTGCTCTGGCCGCTGGTCGTGTTCAGCTTCCGGCGCGAGACGCTGGAGCGGATCTGCCTCTGGGTGATCGGCGCGGCGCTCGCGCTGCGCATTGCGCTCTCGCTGGCCGGCGTGAGCGAGCTGTCCATCTCGGTGCTCACTCCCTGCCGGGTGGACACCCTCTGCGTCGGCGCACTGCTCGCCTGCCTCGCGCGCCGCGAGGGAGGCTTGGCGCTCTTGCTGGGCCGCGGCGGCCGGGCAGCGCTGGCGATCGGCGGGATCACGCTGGCGGTCTCCGCGTGGTGCGCGCTCACGCAGACCGGCCTGTCCATCCTGCACCCGCTGCGGACCACGCTGTTCGCGCTCTTCTTCGGCGCCCTGACGGTGATGAGCCTGCGCGACCCCGGCCAGGACCTGGTGGCGCGCGCCTTCAACGCTCGCTGGCTGCGCACCTTCGGCAAGTACAGCTACGGTTTGTACGTCTACCACGGCATCCTCTCGCAACACATGCTGCGGATGAACGCCGAGGACCGGCTGGGCGCGCTCCTCGGCGGCCACTCGCGCGGCATCGTCGCGCAGGCGGTGATCGGGGTGGGGCTCTCGTTCCTGATCGCCTTGATCAGCTACGAGCTGTTCGAGAAGAGGTTCCTCGCGCTGAAGCGGCTGTTCGAGGCGGAGAAGCCGGCGTCGGCGGCGGCGCCCGCGGTCGCGCCGGCGGGCAGCGCGGCCTAGTCCACCAGCACGCTGCAGATCAGCCTGTCTCCGATCGCCTCCATCGTTTCCCGCACCGACGAGAGCCGGTCGCGCCCGCGGCGGACGCAGAGCACCACGCCGTCGGCCGCCATCGCGATCGGGATCGCCAGCGGGTTACGCAAAGAGCTCTCGAGCGCCAGGATCGAGCGGGTCATCGGAGGGGTCCATGTCGCCGGGCCCTGGGACTGGCCGTTGGCGGGAGCGGTGCGCTCGGCGGCGGACGAGGCGAGGCGGGCGATCAGGCGCGAGGAAGTGTCGAGGTCGACGTTGCTCGCGTCGATGAACTCGACCGGGTAGACGGAGAGCCGCGCGCAGAGCTGGGCCAGGGCGCGCCCGATGTCCACCACCGGTTGGTCCGGGTCGGAGGGCATGATGACCACCGACGACCAGCGATCTCCGAGCTGCCTCCAGACCGCCTGCAGGCTGCGGTAGTACGCGGGTCCGCCCGGTTGTGCGGTCCAGTCGGGCTCGCCGGGGAACGAGGCGGGCTCGCGCTCGCGCAGATCCTCGCGCTCCGCGATCTGCGGGTGCAGGACCAGCGCGGTCTCCTCCGATCCGCTCTGCGGATCCTCGCCGGCCTTCTTTCCGCTGCGTGGCATCGACAGGTCTCGCCCGGCCGCCCTCACCCGATCAGCCGGGGATAGATAAATATCACGGAGATCAGGTAGCCGAAGATGCCAATCACCGTCCAGGCGAGCGCCTTGCGCAACGCCCGCCGCGGATTGGGCTCGGTGGCGGCTACCGCGGGCACCACGATGGTGACCGCAACGATCGAGAGCAGGATCAGCTTCTCCATCTTGCTACCTCAAGAGGGGAAGTCGCAGCACGTAGGTGAGGAACGCCACCCACTGGCCAGGAGGCTGCCCCGGCAGGGGCCGGCTGAACCATGCCCCCCGCACTCCCAAAGACAAGCTCGAGCTCTGGTCCACGGGCACCGCCGCACCCAACTCGCCTTGCAGGAACTTGTCCCCGGCTTCCGGGCTGGTCGGGGTTCCCGAGCCGGAGGTGAGCGTGAGGCTTCCCAGCGCACGCGCTGTCACTGACACGTGCCCGGGCCGTCCCAGGGTCAGCGAGGCCCGGGCGCTGCTGCGCTCCACCACGTCGCCGCTCAAGGCGTCGCCGAGCGGCTCGACCGAGACGCCCATCGAGACCAGCAGGTCGCGCGTGGCCACCGAGTTCAGGTCGGCGGTCGCGACCGCGTAAGGCTGCGCGCTGGCGGGCTGATCGGACGTCCTCGAGCGCCCGAAGCCCGGGCCAGCCGAGAAGGAGAGGTTGGTGTTGCGGGTGAGCTGCGTGCGCCATCCCGCCGTGAAGCTCGCGACGGTGGCGCGCAGGCCGTTCGAGTAGCGGGTGTCCCGCCCATTCGCCTCGAACCGCAGCGTGTCGAGCTTGCTCGCCGCCCACTGCACGACGGCCTGCGCCTGCGGGCCGCGGCCGAGCGGAAGCGCCTGCTGCGCAAACGAGTCGGTCCCGCCCGCGACCAACCAGGCCGCCGAGCCGCTCATCCGCAGCCGGCGCGATTCGCCCCACTCCAACTCGATCGAGCTGTTCGATTCCTCGACCGAGACGAAGCGCGTGGCCGGGGGCGGCTGCACCACGATGGTGCCCGGCGCCTGGATAGGGGCCGCAGCAACCGGGGAGAGATCCACGGTGCCGTAGCCCAGGCCCTGCCGCAGGCGCAGCCACGACGTGCCGTCCAGGCGGAGATCCCACTGTCCGAATCCGCGGGCGAAGTATTGGCTGCCGTCCGAGAACACCGCGGACGGGGTGAGCCCGAGCCGCAGGATCCCGTCCTCCATGTTCGAGCGCGCCTGCAGATCGAGCGTGACCGCCGCGGCGTTCGGAGTCTGTCCCTGGACCGTGCTGCCGGCGCGCCCTTCGGTCGTGAGCGATCCGTCGAGCAAGAAGCCCGAGGCGAGCATGGCGATGGCGAAGACCGGCATCCCCCGACCGCCGCGCTACTGGACGACCACGACGTCGTCGTTCTGGAGCCGGAACTTCGCGCTCTTGCTGTTCGGCGTCGCGAGGCTGTCGAAGCTGAAGCGGATGCGCCCGGGCGCTCCGGAGCGCACCACGAAGATCCGATCCTTGTGCGCGAACTCGGTGAGCCCGCCCGCCGCCGCCAGCGCCCGCAGCACGCCCTGGCTCGTGCGCTCGATGGAATAGACGCCCGGCCGCGTCACCTCGCCGAGGACCGAAAGCTGCGTGGGCGCCGGCTCTTCGAGCGAGACCGTCACCAGGGCCTGCTTGACGTACTCGCGGAGCTGGGTCTGCAGGACCTTCGCCAACTCCTCGGTCGTCCGGCCCGCCGCCGGGACGTCGTTCAGGAAGGGGACCGTCACCCGCCCGTCCGGGCGGACCTTCGTCCGTCCGGAAATGCTCTCCTGGTTGAACACGCGCACGTTGATCGTGTCGCCCGGAGCGAGGAGGAACTCGCTCGGGTTGCCGGGCGATTCGGGCAGCGAGTCGGCCCACACGTACTGGCCGAGGTTCGCGCAGCCGAGCACGGCCGCAAGGATCAAGGACGACAAGGAGTTCCACTTCCTGGGCGGGGCCATCGGCCGCACTCTATACCGCACCCTCCGGGGACCAGGAATACTTGCACCTACAGATTCCCTTTGGGCCTTACCACGGTAATCGTGTAATGTGGGCGTTACGGGGGGGACATGAAGATCCTGCTCACTGGCAGCAGAGGATACATCGGGACTGTCATGGCGCCGATGATGGTCGCTGCCGGCCACGAGGTGGTCGGTGTGGACACAGATCTGTACAGGCGCTCCACGTTCGGGCCCTGGAAGGAGTCGATCCGCACGATCGAGAAGGACGTCCGGGCGCTGGATGCGAGCGATTTGAAAGGGATGGACGCGGTCGTGCACCTGGCCGCGCTCTCCAACGATCCCCTGGGCGACATCAACCCCCAGCTCACCTACGACATCAACCACCTGGCCTCCGTCCGGCTGGCCGCGCTCGCGCGCGAGGCCGGCGTCGGCCGCTACGTGTTCGCCTCCTCGTGCAGCAACTACGGCGCGGCGGGCGACGCGCCGGTCAACGAGGAATCCGAGCTGAACCCGGTCACCGCGTACGGGGAATCGAAGGTCCTGACCGAGCGCGACGTGATCAAGCTCGCGGACGGCTCGTTCACGCCCACGTTCCTGCGCTGCGCCACCGCGTACGGCGTCTCGCCGCGGCTCCGCTTCGACATCGTGCTCAACAACCTGGTCGCCTGGGCCTACACCTCGGGCAAGGTGATGCTGAAGAGCGACGGAACGCCGTGGCGTCCGATTGTGCACATCGAGGACATCACCCGCGCGTTCCTCACCGTGCTTTCGGCGCCGCGTGAGAAGGTCCACGCCCAGGCGTTCAACGTGGGCCGCAACGACCAGAATTACCGCATCCGGGAGATCGCCCAGATCGTGAAGGAGACCGTGCCGGGCTGCGAGATCGCCTTCGCCGACGACGCCGGTCCCGACAAGCGCAACTACCGCGCCGACTTCTCCAAGATCGCCCGCGTCTTGCCGGAGTTCACCCCGCAGTGGGACGCGCGCAAGGGCGCGCACCAGCTCTACGAGGCGTACAAGGCCATCGGCCTCAAGCTGGAGGACTTCGAAGGTCCCCGCTACCGCCGCATCGACCAGATCAAGCTTCTGATCGGCTCGGGGCACCTGCGCAACGACCTGCGCTGGAACCCCGATACGGCCGCGGCCTGACGGGAGCCCGAATGATCTTCACCGAGACCAAGCTGCGTGGCGCGTACATCCTCGACCTCGAGCGCCGGGAGGACAACCGCGGGTTCTTCGCCCGCGTCTTCTGCCAGCGCGAGTTCGAGCAGCACGGGCTCAAGCCCGTGATCGCGCAGGCCAACATCGCGTTCAACCGCAAGAAAGGCACCGTGCGCGGCATGCACTTCCAGTTCCCGCCTGCGGCGGAGACGAAGCTGGTGCGTGCCACGCGCGGCGCCATCCACGACATCATCGTGGACCTGCGTCCCGAGAGCCCGACGTACTTGCAGCACGTCGCGGTCGAGCTCAGCGCCGACAACCACCGCGCGCTCTACGTGCCGGAGCGCTTCGCGCACGGGTATCAGGTCCTGGAAGACGGCACCGAGACCAGCTACGACGTCGGCGAGTTCTACACGCCGAACACCGAAGGCGGGCTGCCGTTCGACGATCGCCGCCTCGGCCTCGAGTGGCCGCTGCCCATCGGAGAAGTCTCCGCGAAGGACAGCGCCTGGAAGACGCTCGACGAGATCGAGCCGGAGTTGAAGCGGAGGATGGCGGTCGACCGCTAATCCGCAGGGAGAAATCACCATGATCATCGTCGACAACGCGCTCAAGGCGCGCCAGGAGCAGGGGAAGCCCATCCGCGTGGGGATGGTGGGCGCCGGCTTCATGGGGCAGGGGCTGACGAACCAGATCGAGAACAGCGTCCCGGGGATGCGGATGGCGGCCATCTACAACCGCCGCCCCGAGCGCGCGGTGGGCGTCTACAAGTACGCGGGCCACCAGCAGGTCCTGACCACCGCGTCGCAGGCCAAGCTCGACGAGAGCGTCCGCCGCGGCTTGCCGGTGGTGGCGGAGGACCCGTTCACCATCTGCCGCTCCCCGGACATCGACATCGTGGTGGACGTCACCGGGTCGGTGGAGTTCGGCGCGCGGGTGATCCTGGAGGCCTTCCGCAACAACAAGCCCGTGCTGCTGATGAACGCGGAGGTGGACGCGACCATCGGGCCCATCCTCCGCGTCCACGGCAAGAAGTACGGCCAGATCCTCTCCGCCTGCGACGGCGACGAGCCGGGCGTGCAGATGAACCTGGTCCGCTGGGTCAAGGGGCTCGGGCTGACGCCGCGCGTGATCGGCAACGTCAAGGGCCTGCAGGATCCCTACCGCAACCCGACCACGCAGAAGGGCTGGGCGGAACGGTGGGCGCAGAACCCCGCGATGGTCACGTCCTTCGCCGACGGATCGAAGATCAGCTTCGAGCAGACGATCGTCGCCAACGCCACCGGCTTCAAGGTGCGCTCGCGCGGGATGTCGCGCGGCCGCAAGTACGAGGGATCGATCCTGGAGATCCAGAAGCTCTACGACGTGGACGAGGTCCGGGCGCTGGGCGGCATCGTCGACTACACGGTCGGTCCGCCGCTGATCAAGGTGTTCGTCCTGGCCGAGCACCCGGATCCCAAGCAGCGCCACTACCTGAATCTCTACAAGATGGGCGAGGGCCCGCTGTACCCGTTCTGGACCCCGTACCACCTGGTCCACTTCGAGACGCCGATGTCCATCGCGCGCGTCGTCCTCTTCAAGGACGAGCTCGCGCCGCCCCTGGGGGGCCCGGTGGTGGAGGTCTGCGCGGTGGCCAAGCGAGATCTCATCGTCGGCGCAGTCCTCGACGAGTACGGCATGTACATGACCTACGGCGAGGCGGTGAACGCAGAGGAGATGAGCGCGGGCCGCTACCTGCCCGAGGGCCTGGTGGAGGGCTGCAAGCTGCGGCGACCCATCGCCAAGGACCAGGTGCTCACCTACGACGACGTCGAGCTGCCCGAGGGCCGGATCGCCGATCGACTGCGGGCCGAGCAGTACCGGCACTTCCGCGGCGAGACCTGGCTGGAGGAGCATCTCCAGACGTCCGCGCCGGAGCGCCACAGCCAGGTCGAGCAGCGCGTTTGAAGTCAAAAGGGGGAAAGTCGTGAAGGTCGTCATCTTCTGCGGTGGGCTGGGCATGCGTCTCCGGGATTACTCGGAGACGATTCCGAAGCCGATGGTGCCGGTGGGCTCGCGGCCGATCCTCTGGCACGTGATGCGGTACTACGCGCACTTCGGCCACAAGGACTTCATCCTCTGCCTCGGCTACAAGGGCGAGACCATCAAGCGGTACTTCCTCGACTACGACGAGACCGTCTCCAACGATTTCGTGATCAGCGAGGGCGGGAAGAAGGTCGAGCTGCTGGCGAGCGACATCCACGACTGGAAGATCACCTTCGTGGACACCGGTCTCACCTCCAACATCGGCATGCGTCTCAAGGCGGTGCAGCCGTTCGTGCGGGACGACGAGATGTTCCTCGCCAACTACAGCGACGGACTCTCGGACCTGCCGCTGCCAAAGATGATCGACCACTTCCAGCGCCAGGACGCGATCGCTTCCTTCGTCGGGGTGGTCCCCACCGCCACGTTCCACCTCGTCCAGGTGCAGGACGGCGGGCGAGTCTCGAGCATCCAGCACGTGCGCGACGTGGGGATGCGCATCAACGGCGGCTACTTCGTCATGCGGCGCGAGGTGTTCGACTGGATGCGCCCGGGCGAGGAGTTGGTGCAGGAGCCGTTCCAGCGGCTCGCGCAAGCCGGCCGGCTCGCCGCCTATCCGTATGATGGGTTCTGGGCCTGCATGGACACTTTCAAGGAGAAGCAGCTCCTCGAGGATCTGTACACGCGCGGCCAGGTGCCCTGGGAAGTGTGGAAGAACGGCCAGAACGGCCACGCCCCGGTTGCCGTGCGTTGATGCAGCCGCTGTCCCTCCAGGGAGCGCGCCGGGTCCTCTGCCTGGGCGCGCACGCCGACGACATCGAGATCGGCTGCGGCGGGACGGTCTTGAGACTGGCCGCCGATCGGAGCGACCTGGAGGTGCGCTGGGTGGTCTTCTCCTCCAACGCGGTGCGGGAGGCCGAGGCCCGCGCCTCCGCCGCCGCGTTCCTCGAGGGCACGAAATCGACGGTGACGATCCGCGACTACCGGGACGGCTACCTGCCTTACTCGGGCGTCGCCATCAAGGACGAGTTCGAGGCGATCAAGAAAGAGTTCGTCCCGGATCTGATCCTCACCCACTACCGGCAAGACTTGCACCAGGATCACCGGCTGGTCTCGGACCTGACCTGGAACACCTGGCGCAACCACTTGATCCTCGAGTACGAGATCCCGAAGTTCGACGGCGACTTCGGCACGCCGAATCTCTTCTCCCCGCTGTCCGCCGCCACGCTCGAGCGCAAGATCGCGCTCGTGACCCGCCACTTCGCCAGCCAGGCCGGCAAGCAGTGGTTCGCGCCGGACCTGTTCCGCGCGGTGGCGCGGATCCGGGGAATGGAGTGCGTGGCGCCCGAGGCGCTCGCCGAAGCCTTCTACTGCCGCAAGGCGGTGTTCTGAGATTGTGTAGACGATGCTGAGCTCCGGACATGTCCACTGGACCTCCCGGGGGGATTCCAATCTCCTCCTGCTCTCGTTGCGCAAGGTCGACGACCTGGTTGCCTTCTGCGCGCAGTACGAGTTCGAGGACGTGATCGCCTCGGCGGCCGGAGTGGACATGGCCGCCCCGGACGGCCTGCGGGGCGTGGAGTTGTCGCGGAAGGCCTACAAGCTGGTCCGCCACCTGACGGGCTCGCGGCGCCTGGCCGCCTCGCTCGCGCCGCGGCTCACCACCCACCCGCTGGAGAAGGACTACGACCTCTTCCTCCCCATCTTCAGCCATGCCCACCAGCTCTTCGCGCTCAGCTGCATTCCCGACTGGCGCAAGCGCTGCCGCAAAGCCGCCTGCTTCATCGCGGAGGCATGGGACGATCTGCTCCCCGGCTACCTGCTCGAGCTGCTCGCGGAGTTCGATCATGTGTTCGTCAACTCGCGGCACGTGGTCGAGAAGATGTCCCAGATGATCGGGCGGCCCGTCAGCTACCTGCCGCAGGGCGTCGACACCCTGCGGTTCTGCCCCTTTCCCGATCTGCCGGCGCGGGCCATCGACGTCTGCAACATCGGGCGCCGCTCCCAGGTCACGCACGAGCGGCTGCTCGAGGCCGCGCGGCAAGGCCGGATCTTCTACTACTACGACACCATCAAGCCGGCAGCGAAGCAGGTCACCTTCCGAGTGAGCAACGGCGCCGAGCACCGCTTCCTGCTCGCGAATCTGCTCAAGCGGAGCCGCTACTTCATCGCCAACCGTGCGCGCGCCAACGAGCCGGAGTTCACCCGCGGGCGCGACGAGATCGCCGGCCGCTTCTACGAGGGCGTCGCCGCCGGGGCGGTGGTGGTTGGCGCCCCGCCGGACACCGACGATTTCCGCCGGCGCTTCGACTGGCCGGACGCGGTCATCCCGATGCCCTTCGATGCCCCGGACATGGTCGCGCGGCTCGCGGAGCTCGATCGGGATCCGGCGCGGCTGGAGCGGATCCGCACCGAGAACGTCGCCAACGCGCTGCTCAAGCACGACTGGATCCACCGGCTGAAGACGATCCTGGACACGGTCGAGGTGTCGCCCCCGCAGGGCGTGCTCGCGCGCGAGGAGCGCCTGAGGAACCTGGCCGAGCAGGTCCGGCGCGAAGGGACTGCCCGGCCGCGGCTGGCTCAGGGCAACAGCTCGTCCGTGTAGATCCCGGCGATCCCGGCCTGGAGCAGATGCGCGGCTTCGGCCGTGTCGTTGACGGTGTGCGTGAGCAGCGGGACCGTGCCGCGGAGGGCGGCGCAGGCGTCCCGCGCCTGCTCGCGGGTGACGGTGACCGCCAGGACCGGATGCCCGCGCACGAATCGGCGCAACGCCCACCACGGGTATGCGCTCCGGTAGGTGGTGAAGATGGGCGCGGCGAATGCCCCTGAGCGCGCCAGTGGGTATTCGCCGAACCGATAGATCTGGGGGTGGATGCGGGCGCGCACGTCCGGAGGCGCCGAGGTGAGCTTGTGAAGCAAGGCGCGGTTGTCTCCCTTCGTGTCCG
>DASQAS010000133.1:0-31401 GCA_035635635.1 Myxococcales bacterium
CCTTGCGTTCCCGTTTCTGCGGGCGGAGCGCGCAACGATGAATGCGGACCAGGAGCCGGGCGCCTCGACCGATCCAGACGCCGACTAGCCGTGCCCCAGCAAGGGTTCGTGGTCGGCTCAGGCGCAGCGTCCGGAGACGTCCCGCGCCGGCCCGCCTGGCGCGGGTGTGCCGTCGGGATCCGGCGGCCGGGTCGATTCGGGCAGACTTGCCCCGCCGGCCCCCTGCCGGGTATCGGGTCAATTCTGAGCTAGTACGAGATCAGCGCTTCCACCGGCGCGCCCGTTCCTGCCAGCCGCTCCCGCCCCTTCAGGAAGGCGAGCTCGATGACGAACAGGAACGCCCCGACTTCGCCCTGCTGCTTCTTCACCAACTCGGCCGCGCCCCAGGCCGTCCCGCCGGTGGCAAGGAGGTCGTCCACCACCGCCACCTTCTCGCCCGGCTTGACGGCGTCGACATGGGCCTCGAGCACGCCCTTGCCGTACTCCAGCGCGTACTCGATCCGGTCGGTGCGGTACGGCAGTTTGCCCAGCTTGCGGACCGGCGAGAATCCCAGCCGCAGGCGGTCCGCCAGCGCCGCGCCAAAGACGAAACCGCGAGACTCGATCGCGACGATCCGGTGGAAGCCGCGTCCCCGCAGGCGCTCCTCCATGGCGTCGAGCACGGACTGGAAGGCGACCGGATCGCCGATGACCGGAGTGATGTCCTTGAAGAGGATGCCGGGCTGGGGAAAGTCCGGAACGTCGCGAATCAGCGTGCGGACCTGATCGAGGGAGCGCATGAGGCGTATCTTAGAAAAAAACCGGCCGCCGGTCCCATGGGGGGGTTGGGACCGGCGGCCGCGGGAATCGGCCGAAACCGACCACCCTGCCGCTGTTTAGCAACGTGACGTTCCCGCGGCAAGGAAAAGAATCGTTCTCGCTCAGCGGAGGAACCCCAGCGGATCGCGCGGCCGGGTGCCGATCCGCACCTCGAAATGCAGATGTGGCCCCGTGGCGTTGCCGGTTCTGCCGACGCGCGCGATCTCCTCGCCGCGCGACACGCGATCTCCGGCGGAGACCAGATTTCGCGCGTTGTGCGCGTAGACCGTCACCAGGTCGCGGTCGTGCGCCACGAGTACAAGCTTCCCGTAGCCCTTCTGTTCGCCGGCGAACAGGACGACGCCGTCCTCGGCGGCGCGCACAGGCGTTCCTTCGGGACAGGCGAGATCGATGCCGTCGTGGTGCTCGCGGTCGCGGTCACCGAAGCCGCTGATCAGCACTCCGGGTGCGGGCCATGCGAGCGGCTCGCCGCGCGCGGCCGGATCGAGCGGCCGTCCTCCCGCGCGCGGGATGGTGGAGGGCCAGTGGCGCCGGGTGGGGCTCAGGCGCGCCGCCGCGGCAGGGGCGTCCGCGGGCGGCACGGGCAGCTCGCGCGTGGCGCCGGGGATGAACAGCTCGGTGCCTGCGGCCAGCTCCGCCGGATTCTGCAGCGCGTTCGCGCGGAGCAGGACCGAAAGCTCCACGCCGTAGGTGCGACCGATCCGCCAGAGCGTCTCGCCGGGGCGGACGTGATGGATCGCTCCGCCGTGCTGCGCCGCCTTGTCTTCGGGCCGGACCGTCCGGTGCGCGCAGGCGCAGAGGACAAAGAGGAGCGTCAGTCGCGCACCAGCCCGGGCAGCTCCCAAAGCTTCAGCTCCTCGACGAGCTCTCGCGCCGTCAAATCCAGGTGCAAGGGCGTCACCGAGATCAGGCGCCGGTCGAAGACGGCGTCGCAATCGCTTCCCGGGACGTGCTCGTGCGCCTGCTCGTCTCCGCCAATCCAGTAGTACGCGCGCCCGCGCGGGTCCAATTTCTCGACGACCGCCGCGAGGTACGTGCGCCTGCCGATGCGGGTGATCTGCACGCCCTGCGGGTCCCCGCCCGGGACGTTCACGTTCAGAAGCGTGCCCGGCGGCAGCCCGTGCGCGCCGATCTGGCGCGCCAGGGCGGCGGCGAAACGGGCAGCGTGCGCGTAGTCGCGGCCCTTGACCAGGCTGATGGCGAAGCTGGGAAACCCGCCCACGCAGCCCTCCATCGCGGCTGCCACTGTCCCCGAGTAGTGCACGTCGTTGGCGAGGTTCGGCCCGCGGTTGATCCCGGACGCCACCAGGTCGGGCGGACGGGCTTTCAGCACCTGGTTCAGGCCGATGTAAACGGCGTCGGTCGGGGTCCCGTCAACCGACCAGCGCTCGATCTGCCCGTCGGGTCCCCAAGGCGGGAGCTGCTCGATCCGCAGCGGCCGGTGGAGCGAGATGCTGCGGCTGGTGGCGCTCTGCTCCCGATCCGGAGCGCAGACGACCACTTCGCCCAGCTCGAGCAGCCCCTCGGCAAGCGCGCGCATTCCGAGCGCTTCTACCCCGTCGTCGTTGCTCACCAGCACGCGCATGCGGACCGCAATGTGGCGCAGCCCGCACCGGCCCGCAACGGGTGCTTGCCGGATCGAGGCACCGGCACCACACTGGCAGCATGTCGGAAGCGCGCGCGGTCGCGTCGGAATTGCCGGAGGCCCCTGCGCGGCTGGTCGGAGACGACGGCCTGCCGCGGTTCGGCCTCTACGCCGGATCGCTCGCCGACGCTTCGTTCGCGACGCTCAAGGACATCCCCGGCGCGCTGCAGCGGCGGCTGATCGAGAAGAAGTGGCAGTACGCGTTCGTCGCCACGCCGGAGATGATGCTGGCCATCGCGGTGATCGACTGCGGCTACCTGGCGAGCGGGATCTGCGCGGTCTTCGATCGCGGCTCCCGCCGCCTGCTGGTGAACGAGAACCCGGTGCTCCCGCCCATCTGCGCCAGCGTCGGCGAGGCGCCGGGCGACGGCCTCTCGGCGCGGCTGATGGGCCCCGCGATCCGCGCCCGCATCCAGCAGGCATCCGGCAAGATCTCCATCCAGGCCGCCTGGGCGCACGCGGACGTCGACCTGACGCTCGACGCGAATCGAGCTCCGCCACCGCTCACGGCCATCGCGGAAGTTGGCGCCCCGGGACGCTTCGACTTCACGCAGAAGACCGTGCTCATTCCCGCGGAGGGCGAGGTGCGGGCGGGCAACATCCGGTTCCCCGTACAGGGGCAGCTCGCCGGGCTCGACTTCACCCACGGCTTTCTCGCGCGCGAGACCAAGTGGCGCTGGGCCTTCGCGAGCGGCCGCGCCGGCTCGCGCCTGTTGGCGTTCAACTTCAGCGAGGGATTCCTCGGCGGCGAGGGCGAGAACGCCGTCTGGATCGACGGCGAGCCCCTGGCGGTGGGACCAGTGGAGCTCTCGTTCCAGCCCGAGGCGCCGCAGGCGCCTTGGCACGTGCGAAGCGAGGATGGCCGCGTGGACTTGACCTTCCAGCCCGAGGGCCACCGCGCGCAGAAGGTCGATCTGAAGCTGATCTCCAGCCGCTACGTGCAGCCGTTCGGGACCTTCTCCGGGTCGCTGGAGGGCATCGCCGTGGAGGGATTGCCCGGGGTGGCGGAGGACCACGCCGCCTTGTGGTGAGCCGCTTCAACGCTTGTTCTGGGCGCGGTACTCGTCGCGGAGCTGCTTCACCTCGTCGTAGGTGTCCTCCGGCACCACCTTGCCGCGCACCACCTGGTTGGCGCGCTCCGCGGCCTGCTGCCAGCCCGGAAGATCCAGGGGCGTGTTCACCTTGAGCCCGCGCTTCTTCATCTGCTGGATGGCGTCCTCGTTCTGCTTGCGCACGTCTTCGCGCGTCCTCTTCGAGTAGTCCTCGGAGATCTTGAGCAGCTCCTGGCGCAGGTCGGCGGGAATCTTCTCCCAGGTGTCCTTGCGGACCACGGTCGCCCCGGTCAAAAAGCCCCAGTGCAGGTTCAGCATGTTGCCTGCGCGCCCGTACAGGTTCGTGGTGTACGCGTAGAGCGGTGACTGCGTGATGATGTTGATCATCCCGGAGGTGAGCGCCGGGACCAGGTCGGTGGACGAGAGCACGACGGGGTGGAATCCGGCCGCCTTCCAGGCGGCCTCCGCCCCCGGGTCGCCGTTCCAGGTGAACACCTTGCCCTTCCCGAAGTCCGCGGGCGTTCGGTAGGGCTCGGGCGAGAAGAGATAGACGAAGCCGACCTCGCCCCACTGCAGCACCTGGTAGTTGCGCTTGGCGATCGCCGCCTCGAGCTTCCCGCGGATCCGCTCGTGGACGTAGTCGTACTCCTCGTAGGAGTCGATCATGAACGGCACGTCCTCCGCCTGCGGCTCGGGCGTGATCTCGTGCAGTCCGATCACCGTCATCGAGGCGGCGTGGAGCTGCCCGATGGACATCTTCCGGATCATCTCCCCTTCGTTGCCCTGCGTCCCGCCCGCGTAGATCTTCAGCTCCACCTTGCCGTTCGACGCCTTGGAGAAGTCCTGCCCCATCGACATCAGGAGCTGGTGCCAGGTGGACCCCTGCGGCGCGAGCGTCCCCAGCTTGATGCGCACCGCGGCGGTCTGCGCCGAGGCGGAGGTGGCGGCGAAGGTCAGGGCGAGCGCGAGTCGGTGCATGCGAAGGGTCCTCAATCGGTGAAGACGTCGTCCTCGTGTGCGAGAAGCCAGATGGCGCGGCGCTGCGCAAGCACGTTCTCCAGCCGGTGCCTGCGCGCTCCCGGCTGATCGACGTCGAACGAGGCCGCTTCCTTCAACAGCGCCTCGTACTCCTTCTTGTTCTGCGTAACGGCCGAGACCGACTGGGCGTAGGTAACGAGGTAGGAGATTTTCTCCCCTTGGGCCAGCGCCCGGCAGCGCTCGAAGTGCTGCCGCTGCTTCTGGGGGTTGGTCCCCTCCGGGCGGGCGGGATCGAAGGTGATGGCGAACTCGTGCAGGGCTCCCTCCTCGTAGGCCTCGTCGAGCTGCAGCGCCCGGTCGAGCAGCGTGCCGATCAGGGGCACGTCGCCCACCAGCTCCAGGTCGCGCTTGTTCGCGGCGATGGCCCCGGCCCAGGGCGCGATCGTCCAGTACAGGAGCGGCACGTCGTCCTTCTCGAGGCGGGCTACGCCCGCTGGGGTGCGCAGGTCCTGGACAGCGACGCCGCGCTGCAGCCGCAGGCCCTCGAGGCCATAGTCGCGCGCGCGCAGGTAGAGACGGCGCGCCCTCAGCATGGCGGCGACCGCCTGGTCGTGCGGCGCCCCCAGCTCCGCCGGCTGCTGGAGGAAGGCGTAAGCGTACTGGGCGAAGCCTCGCGCCATCCCCAGGCGGAGCCCCACGTGATCGTCGAGCGGGTCGGCGAGGCTCTCCATCATCTTCAGGGCGAAGGGAACCGCGTCGCGGACCAGCTCCGGGTCGTCGTCGCGGGCGAAAGCGCTACCCTCCCCGGTGGAGGAGATCGCGTCGGCGACCTGGTTGAGCGCGTACCGCTTCGGAGAGCAGGCGAGCACGAGCAGGACCGGAGCGAACGAGATCGCGCGCAAGATGTGCGAGAGTGATATTGACGCTGTCCGGGAAGTCAACCTTTGCATCCTGACGGAGTCGGATTGGACGCGCCCCACGCGCCGCCCGCAGCCGCCCACGTTGCCGGAGCGCCCGAGGTAGCCGGGGAGCGGCCTGCCGGCACGGCGTTCGAGCGCTGGGCGCTGGTCGTCATCGTTCTCGCGATGGTGCTCCTGCCCACGCTCGAGGCCATCGCCCGTCGCCTGAAGACGAGCTTGCCGGGCGCTATCGTCTATACCGAGCACTTCACCCTGTGGGTGGCCTTCCTCGGCGCCATGCTGGCCACTGCCACTGGACACCACCTGGCGCTCTCTACCGTCGATTTCCTGCCGGCGGGCTGGCCGCGGGCGCTGGCGCGTTCGTTCGGCAGCGCCGTTACCACGCTGATCTGCGCCTTCCTCGCCTACGCCTCGCTCGACATGGTGCTCCTGGACAAGGCACGCGTCGACACGCTGGCAGGAGGCGTCCCCGAGTGGTGGTTCGAAGTGGTGATGCCGATCGGCTTCGCGGTGATGTCGGTGCGGGCCGCCCTCAAGGCGCCCACGCGCGCCGCCAGGGTGTTCTGCTGGATCCTGATCGCGGCGGTCCTCCCGTTCATCGTCTCGCGCGTGCTGGCCGCGAAAGGCGCCGGATTCCTCACGCTTCCCGACGGTCCGACGCTGCTGCGCGGCCACACCGCCGCGCTGGCCTGGCCCGGGAGCCTGCTCCTCTTTGGCGCTTTCCTGCTCGGCGCGCCTGTGTTCGTGGTGATGGCGGGCTTTGCCCTGCTCCTCTTCTACCTTGCGGGAACGCCGGTGGCCGCGGTGCCCGCCGAGACGTTCCGACTGGCCGTCTCGCCAACGCTCCCTGCCATCCCGCTCTTGACGGCCGCCGGCTACGTGCTCGCGGAAGGCGGGGCCTCACGGCGCCTGGTGCGCGCGGCGCAGAGCCTCTTCGGGTGGATGCCCGGAGGCCTGGCGGTGATGGCTGCTTTCGTCTGTGCGCTCTTCACCACCTTCACCGGCGCGAGCGGCGTCACCATCCTCGCGCTCGGCGGGATCATCCTGCCCGCGCTAGTGAGCGAGAAGTACCCGGAGGGTTTCGCGCTGGGGCTGGTCACGGCTGCCGGCAGCCTCGGGCTGCTCTTCCCGCCCTCCCTACCGGTGATCCTCTACGGAGTGGTCGCGCAGGTGCCCATCGAGAACCTTTACATCGGCGGGCTGGTCCCGGGCCTGCTCATGATCGTGCTGGTGGCGGCCTACGGTGTTTGGATGGGCATCCGCAGCCACGCGACGCGGACCCGATTCGATGCGCGGGAAGCACTGCGCGCGCTCTGGCACGCCAAGTGGGATCTCGGCCTGCCGATCCTGATCATCGTCGCGGTGGCGAGCGGCTTCGCTACCATCGTCGAGTCGGCCGCCCTGGGCGCGGCCTACGCCATCGTCGCGGAGATCCTCCTGCACAAGGACGTGCACCCGACGCGCGACCTGCCGCGGGTGCTGGTGCACGCCTCCACGCTGGTGGGCAGCGTGGTGATCCTGCTCGGCGTCGCGCTCGGCATGACCAGCTACCTGGTGGACGCGGAGATCCCCACGCGGCTGCTCACCTGGGTGCAGGCGCACATCCACTCGCAGTGGGAGTTCCTGCTGGCGCTCAACGTGCTGCTGCTGGTGCTCGGCAGCGTGCTGGAGATCTACTCGGCCATCGTGGTGCTTGCGCCGCTGGTGGCGCCGCTCGGCGTGGCATTCGGGGTCGAGCCGGTGCACCTCGGGGTGGTGTTCCTGGCGAATCTGGAGCTGGGGTTCTTGTTTCCGCCGATGGGGTTGAACCTTTTCTTGAGCGCTTCGCGCTTTCAGAAGCCGCTGCCGCTGCTGTACCGGAAGGCGGTGCCGTTCCTGATCATCATGGCTGTGGGCGTGCTGCTGATCACGTACGTGCCGGCGATCACGACGGGGGTCGTGGCGCTGCTCAAGCCGGCGCGGTAGCGCGTTTTTCCATCGCCACGTAGTGGGTCTCCCGAGGACCGATGTAGATCTGGCGCGGGCGCGCGATCTTGGTCGAGGGATCCTCGATCATCTCCTTCCAGTGCGCGATCCAGCCAGGGAGGCGGCCCAGGGCGAACATCACCGTGAACATGTGCGTGGGGATGCCGAGCGCCCTGTAGATGATGCCCGAGTAGAAATCGACGTTCGGATACAGCTTGCGCTCCACGAAGTACGGGTCGCGCAGCGCGATCTCCTCGAGCTGCTTGGCGAGGTCCAGCATCGGATCGCGGATCCCGAGCCTCTCCAGCACGTCGTCGCAGGCCTTCTTGATGATCTTGGCCCGCGGGTCGAAGTTCTTGTAGACGCGGTGGCCGAAACCCATCAGGCGGAGCCCGCTTTTCTTGTCCTTCACCTGCGCGATGAACTCCTGGGCGGTGAGGCCCCGCTTGCGGATGTCCTCCAGCATCTCCACCACTTCCTGGTTGGCGCCGCCGTGGAGCGGGCCCCAGAGCGCGCAGATGCCGGCGGAGATGCTGGCGAACAGGTTGGTCTGCGCGGATCCGACCATGCGCACGGTGCTGGTGGAACAGTTCTGCTCGTGGTCCGCGTGGAGGATGAGCAAGAGATTCAGCGCCTTCACCGCCACCGGATCGGGCCGGTACTCCTCCGCCGGCACCGCGAACATCATGCGCAGGAAGTTGGCGCAGTAGTCGAGGTCGTTGCGCGGATAGATGAAGGGGTGCCCGACGGTCTTCTTGTAGGAGAAGGCCGCGATGGTGGGCAGCTTGGCGATCAGGCGCGCGATGGTGATGTCGCGGTACTCGTCCGCCTTGGCGTTCAGCGCGTAGGGATAGAAGGAGGAGAGCGAGGACACCATGGCGGAGAGGATGGCCATGGGGTGCGCGGTCATCGGGTACCCGTCGAAGAACCGGCGCATGTCCTCGTGGATCATCGAGTGCCGGGTGAGCAGGTATTGCCAGCGCCCCATCTCGTCGCGGTTGGGCAGGTGTCCGTAGATCAAGAGGTAAGCCGTCTCCGCGAAGGTGCTCTTCTCGCCCATCTCCTCGATGGGGATCCCCCGGTAGCGCAGGATGCCGCGCTCGCCGTCGAGGAAGGTGATGGAGCTGCTGGTGGAGGCGGTGTTCATGAACGCCGGGTCCAGCGTCACGAGCCCGGTCTTCGCCCGCAGGTTCGAGATGTCGACGCCTTTCTCGTCCTCGGTGCCCTCCACGACCTCCAACTCCAGGTCCTGCTTGCCTGTCGTCATCCGGACGGTCTCTGGCACGGCCTCTCTCCTCGGACGGGTCGCCTGCGCGCTCGCTCTCTCGCGCGCTGCGGCAAAAGAGTCAAGTTCCGAGGCGCCCGAGCAGTTCGCCCAGCGCGGAGGGCGTGTCGCAGAGATAATCGGCCGAAGCCAGCGCCGCACGCTCTCCGAGGCCCCAGGTGACGGCGCAGGTGCGGACGCCTGCCGCCCTGCCCGTCGCGAGATCGACCGCGCTGTCGCCGACGAGCAGCGCCTCCCCGGGCGCCGCGCCCAACGCCGCGCAGAGGCGCAACAGCCCTTCCGGAGACGGCTTTCGCGGCATCTCGTCGCCGCCCAGGACCGCGCGGAAGGCGGCCGCGACGCCCAGGCCTTCCAGGATCTGGCGCGCGAAATCGCCCGGCTTGTTGGTCAGCACGGCGCGGGCGTCCGGAGGCAGGCGCAGCAGGGCCTCCACGCCCGGATACAGGCGGGTCCGCGCCAGCAAGCGCTTCGAGTATTCCTCGCGCCAGATCGGTGCGGCCTCCGCGTAACGCTCGTCGTGCGTCGGACCCAAGGAGCGACGGATCAGGCGCTCCGCTCCCTCGCCGATGAAACCATGGATCACCTTCGGGTCGTGCTGCGGCAGCCCCAGCCGCCCCAGCATGGCGTTCACGCTGTCGGCGAGGTCGTCCCGCGAGTCCACCAGCGTGCCGTCCAGATCGTAGATCACGCCGCGCACCGTCCCCTTGGTCTGATCCGTGGGCATTCAGCCTCTTTAACCTGCTTCCCCGCCGGGGGTCGTGCTGCCGGACGTTCCGGAGGGCACCCCGACATGAAACGCATCCTCACCTTTCCCGTCCTCGCCGCCGCCGCAGGCCTGTTCTCCTGCTCCGGCTCCTCGGGGACCACGCAGGACTTCCTCGCCGCCGCTCCGACCTTCGAGCAGCTGGCCATCGCCCAGAACGACAGCGACACCTCCGCGGCGGCCGTCGCGGAGGACGGCGCGTTCCCCTCGGCGCTGGCCTCGCGCGATTGCCACCCGCACCTGTTCGTGCGGACCGACGAGATCATCCGGCGCGTGAACCGGCACTTCAACAAGCTCCTCCACCACGTCGACGAGCTGATCGAGGACAACCCGCTCACCGACGGCCAGAGCAAGACCTGGGAGAACACCCGCGCCGGGCTGGACCGCAAGTTCACCATGACCCGGAACGACAACACGGACGGCTCCGTCACCTTCACTTTCGAGCTCGACATCGCGGCGGTGCCTGCCAGCGGCACCACGGCCTCATTCGTGAAAGTGATGTCGGGCTCGATCACCCACATCGGCCCCGCCGCGTCGGACGCGGACGGCGGGGCGTCCGACGCCGGCACCACCTCGTCCCTGGTCGAGAACAAGGGGACGGTGACCTTCGACTTCGACGCGCTCGCCTCGGTGAAGACGAACGAGCGCGCCCGCGGCCAGATCACCGACGCGTTCGACAACGTCCGCGATCCGGTGAACGGCATCAAGCGGTCCGCCGACATCACGCTCACCAACTTCGTTCCGGAGGAAGGCGACCCGCACGGACCGCGCACGGGCAGCTACTCCTGGCTGCGCGAGCCGGGCGTGGGCGGCAAGTTCCAGTTCCAGGACACGGTGGTCCTGTTCTGCCTGCCCAATCCGAACGGCGAGCAGTCCGAGCTGAACACCGTGGCGCGCTGGTACAAGGCGGCCGACGGCTCCGCCCACGGCCGCAGCGACTCCAAGGCGAGCGGCGGGCAGCTCGCGACCGGCCAGGCGTGGATGGGCGTCACCTGCGCGAAGGGGCGGACGGACAGCATGCCGGCCGAGGGCTTCTGGATGATGAAGCTCGAGGACAGCACCGGCGCCACGCTCACGGCCCGGCTGGCCCAGAACGGCGAGGAGCCCTGCGATCCGGTGTTCGGCGCCGTCCCCAGCGCCACCGACAACAAGACCGACTACGACTTCACGCAGCCCGTCACGTTCCCCAACGAGTGGTAGTGCCGCGAAGTGACCCTCGGGTCACACGCACGGAAGGCGTCCGGCTCCGGCCGGGCGCCTTTTGTGTTTCCATGGGGTCATGCAGATGTGCTCGATTCCGGCGGGCGAGTTCTGGATGGGGAGCGATCCGCCCGAGGGTCAGGAGAACGAGCAGCCGCGCAGGCGGGTGACGACGGGCGCGTACCAGATCGGCGAGACGCCCGTCACCAACGCGGAGTTCGAGGCCTTCCGGGTGGGAAAGCTGTACCTCGACCGCGCGGTCTGGAGCGAGGCTGGCTGGGACTGGCGGCAGTCGAACGCGGTGATCGCTCCCCGCTTCTGGAACGACGAGGCCTGGCGCGCCTACCTCGCTCCTGACCAGCCCGTGGTCGGCGTGAGTTGGTACGAGGCCGACGCGTTCGCCCGCTGGACGGGAGCACGGCTTCCCACCGAGCCGGAGTGGGAGCGCGCCGCGCGCGGCGAGGACGGGCGGCGGTTTCCCTGGGGGAACGATTGGGTCCCGGAGCTCGCGGCGCACCGTGGAGCGCGCCGGCACACGCTGCCCGTCCGGGCGATTCCACAGAACCGCAGCCCGCACGGGCTCTACGACTGCGCCGGGAATGTCTGGGAGTGGTGCGCGGACGCGTTCGCGGAAGGGCTGCGGAGCGCGCGCGGCGGATCGTGGAACGCGCACCCGCCGCAGCTCAGGTGCGCGGCCCGGAATGCCTGGCCGCCGGACGCGCGGTTCTCGAACCTGGGGTTTCGGGTCGCGAAGTGATCCCGCCCTCCAGGAGGCGCAACGTCAAGCGACGAACGGGTGGATCCCCGGTGACGATCGCGCGCGATCAGGCCTACGTCGCAACGACCTCGGCCCGCTGGACCGCGTTGTTCCCGTAGCCGAGCGGATTCCACTCGGCCTCGTCGGGCTGGGATTCTCCGAGCTGGTCGGCGGCGCGGCAGGCCAGGACGTGCCGTCCTCGCGCCGCCGGCACCCACTCCAGCTCGAAGCGCCGCCACGCGTGCGGCAGCGCCGGTCCGACCAGCCGGGCCTCGTGCGGCTCGCCGTCGATTTCGACGTCCACGCGGCGGACGCCGTCACCGCCCCAGACGAGTCCGGCGATGCGCACCGGAGCGCCGGCCCGGACCACCGCCGGAACCTGCGTGAACATCGACTTGATCCGGATGCGCGTGACCGGCACGCCCGGCGCGTAGACATATCGATGCGACTGGAACTCGCCGTGGAACGGCTCTTCCACCGCCTCGATCCGCGCCACCCATTTCACGCTCGCCATTCCATACCAGTCCGGGACCACCAGGCGGACCGGACCGCCGAAAGGGGCGGGAATGCGCTGTCCGTTCATCTCGCAGGCGAGGAGGGTCCCAGGGTCCAGGGCCACTTCTCGCGGCAGGGACCGCTGGTAGGCACCCGTGTCCGCCCCGGTGAACACCACCTCGACCGCGGTGTCGCGCAGATCGAGAACGGAGCGGAGCGGGACGCCGGTCCACTGGGCCGTGCTCACCGCGCCGGAGGTCCACTGCTCGCCCGGAACGGCCGGCTCGAGGCTGGCGCGGCTGTTTCCGGCGCACTCGGTCAAGACGGTCCTGGTGACCGAAGGCAGCGCGTTTAGCTGCTGGAGGGTGAGCCGGCCCGGGCGGACGACGGCGCCCGAGATCTCGATCTCATGGTCTTCGCCCAGGTCCGGAACGGCGAAGTGACAGCGGAGGAAACGCTGGCCGGCCGGGGTGATCAAGGCCTCGAAAGCGTCCGGAGCGGCCTCGGCGTTGGCCGGATCCGCAGACAGGACCCGGCGGCCCTCCGATTCGAGGGGGGCAACGACTTCGAACTCTTGTGGCAAACCCGCACCTCCGCCGCAGCCGGGAAGGTAGGTCGCCGGTAGCGACACGTCAGCGGGGGGTCGCTCGCCTGCTCGCTTCCCAAACGACGCCGCTGATTCAGCCACTCGCCCCGGGGCGAGTGCAGAGCGCGCAGCCAACTTGCGCCAGCGGCGGGGTCAGACCTCTTCGAGCGGGTCGATGGGGTCGAGCAGCAGGCCGGAGGCGAGCTTGGGATAGAAGAAGGTCGACTTCTGCGGCATGACTTCGCCGGCGTCGGCCACCGCTTTGAGCTGCTCGATCCGCGTCGGGTTGAGCAGGAAGGCCGCCTGCACTTCCGGGCGGCGCGAATCGTCCAGGGCGGCCTTGAAGTCCTTCACGTAGCGCAGGTTCGTCTGGCGCTCCTGGGCCGAGCGGTCGATGCCGAGGATCTGTTCCAGGATCAAGCCGTGCAGGATCGGGACGTCGAGCTGGCGCAAGACGGCCGGACCGGGCACCGCGCTCTCTTCACCGCGCTTCAGCGATACTGAATATAACCGACCTTGCGACGCCAGCAGATAGCTGCCTGGCCGCTGCTCGGGAGGCGCGCGCAGGCTGGCGACCGACTCTCCGGGCAGCTCGCGCACGTCGAATCGCGCCTGAAGGCGATCGACCAGCCGGGCAGGGTCGAAGCCGTTCAGCCCGTGCACCACCCGGTGCGTGGGGAGGATGATCAGGCCCGGATCGTCCATGCTGGTGAGGAACATCGAGCCGTACTCCACGGCGGAACGCGGCGAACGCGCCTGCGGCCGCAGCTCGTCGCGCAGCGCCAGCATGGTCTCGTACCGGTGGTGGCCGTCCGCGATATAGACGCGCTTGTCGGCCATGGCGGCTGCGATCCGCTTCTGCGCCGCGGGATCCGTCAGGCGCCAGAGCCGGTGGACCACGCCGTCACCGAGCCGCGCTTCCAATTCCGGCGGAGCGGACTCCAGGGCCGAGAATTCCGCGTCGACGACTCCCTCCTTGTCCGGATAGAGGGCAAAGACCTGCGAGAGGTTCGTCCGGCAGGCGCGCGACAGCGCGAGCCGGTCCAGGCGCGGACCCGACAAGGTCCGCTCGTGCGGGAGCACCACGCCTTCGTCGAACCGGCGCAGCCGGATCCGGCCGATGAACCCCTTGCGCGTGTGCTGCTGGCCGCCCGCGGAGAAGACCTGGTGGTAGCGGTAGAACGCAGGCGTGGCGTCGCGGCGGAGGATCCCGTCGTCCACCCAGCGGCGCAGCTCGCGGGCGGCGTTGGCGTACTTCTGCTCCGGATCGCCCTGAGGCAGATCGACCCGGACGATGTTGTAGGGACTCTTCGCGGCCAGCGCCGCGCGGTCCGCCTCCGAGACGACGTCGTAGGGCGGAGCGACGAGGGCGTCGAGAGGGCCCGCCCGCCTCGTGTCGTAGAGCAGCGCGCGAACGGGCGCCAACTCGGCCATGGCTTTCGACCTCTGCGCGGCTCAGACCCCGAGCGCCTTCGCCGCCGCGGCGTAATCGGAAGGCGCAACCCAGACGATCATGCCGAATCCGCCTTGCCCCGAGCTGCCGTTGGCGCCGCGCACGTTCACTTTCGCGTCCGCCAGCTTGCGCAGGACGTCGGCGGCCGCCCCGGCGCGGTTCTGGCCCTGGACGAAGAAGGCCTGCTTCTTCGGGGACAGATTCAAGCTGGCGCTCTTCGCGGCCTTGGCGAGCGCGTTGGAATCCTCCACCACCAGGTCGAGCTGCGCCTTTCCGCCGGCGGTCGGGAAAGCGGTGAAGTTGAGCAGGTTGACGCCCGCCTCCTTCAGGGCCGCGAGCACGCGCACGCCCTCGCCGGGCTTGTCGGGAATCTCGACGTAGTAGTAATCCACGCGACGGATCTGGTCGGCCATCGGTGTCTCCTAAAGGCTCCAAACGAGCCGGGCGGATCCTAGATCCCGGCAGGCAGGTCCGCCACCGCTTCCACCGTGCCCGCTCTCCGCGCTAGAAGTCCTGGCGTGTCCACCCCGGCCCGCGCCTCGCGGATGCCTCCGCAGGTCCCGTTCATCATCGGGAACGAAGCCTGCGAGCGGTTCAGCTTCTACGGGATGCGGAACATCCTCACGGTGTTCCTGATCGACTGGCTGCTGCGCAACCAGGTGCCGTCGCAGACCGAGCGGGAGGCCGGTGCCAAGGCCGTGTTCCACCTGTTCGTCTTCGGCGTGTACTTCACGCCGCTGCTCGGTGGCTTCCTCGCCGACCGGTTCCTCGGGAAGTACCGGACCATCCTCTACATCTCCTTGCTCTACTGCGCCGGCCACGCCTGCCTGGCGGCCTTCTCCGACAGTCCCTCGGGCTTCTACGCCGGCCTGGTGCTGATCGCGCTCGGGTCCGGAGGAATCAAGCCCTGCGTCTCCGCGCTGGTCGGCGATCAGTTCACCGAGGAGAACAAACACCTGATCAACAAGGTCTTCGCGATGTTCTACTGGAGCATCAACCTCGGCTCCTTCTTCGCGTCGATGCTGATCCCCAAGACGCTGCGCCTGTTCGGACCGGAGGTCGCGTTCGGGATTCCGGGGATCCTGATGGGCATCGCCACGCTGGTGTTCTGGCTGGGCCGGAACCTCTACGTGAAGGTCCCGCCCACGGGGCGCAATCCGCACTCGTTCGCCGCGGTGGTCGCCAGCGCCTGGCGCAATCGCGTCCGCGGGGGCCGGTTCCTGGACCGCGCCCGGGCCGAGCACCCCGAGGAGGCCATCGAGGGCGTGAAGGCCGTCTTCCGGGTGCTGTCGATCTTCGCCTTCGTGCCCTTCTTCTGGATGCTCTTCGACCAGAAGGCGTCCACCTGGGTGGTGCAGGCGCGCTCGATGAACCTGCGGGTCGGCTCCTGGACCTTCGAGCCCGCGCAGATGCAATTCGTGAACCCGGCCCTGGTGATGCTGCTGATCCCCTTCACCACCGTCGTGCTCTATCCCGCGCTCAAACGGCTGGGCTGGGAGCTGACGCCCCTGCGCCGGATGCCGCTCGGCATCGCGCTCGGAGCCACCGCCTTCGTCATCGCGGGCCTTTTGAACGTGCCGGTCGCCGCGGGCGAGCGGATCTCCGTCCTCTGGCAGATCCTCCCCTACGTCGTCCTCACCGTCGGGGAGATCCTGGTCTCGGTCACGGGGCTGGAGTTCGCCTATACGCAGGCCCCGTTGACGATGAAGAGCGTGATCCAGAGCTTCTGGAACCTGACCACCGCGGCTGCGAACCTGGTGGTGGCGCTGGCGTCGGCCTTGAAGTTCTTCAGCGGGACCGCGCTGTTCTTCTACTACGCGGCCTTCGCCTACCTGGCGGCGATCGGCCTCGCTCTCGTGGCTCGGCGTTACAAGGTGGTCGAGTGGTACCAGCGCGCACCCGCCCCGGAGCCCGGTCGGCGCCAGCCGGCGCTCGGAGCCGAGCCGGCCTGAAATCTTGCCCGCCGGTCACGGGTCAGCGAACTTTCGATCCATGAAGGTGGAGACCGCGCTGGACGGCTCGATCCGGATCGACGATCGGTTCGTCTTCCTCCGCCGGGCCCTGCTCTTCTGCGCGGCGCTGTCGATCGCCCTCGTCCCCGTGCAGATCTCCGGCGCCGCGGCGCCCGCCCGCGCTCCGCTGGTCCCACGGCAGCGCGCGGACGACCGCGGCGCTGCGGGACAGCCGGCGCGACCCCGCGCCGTGCTAGTTTTGATGGGGTTTGCGCTTGCCTGCGCCGGCCTGGCCGCCTTCATCGAGGACAGCCTCTTCCACTTCGACGTCGGCTCGCGCGAAATCCGCTGGACGAAGCGCCGGCTCTTCGGAAGGACCCGCGCGGGCATCATTCCGTTCGCGGAAGTCGCCGACGTCAAGCTGCGGGTGCAGTCGAGCCCGAGCGAGTCCCGGTCGATCTGGAGCGCCCAGTGCCAGCTGGTCCTGGTCACCCGGGCGGACTCGATCACCCTCGGCAACGGCACTCTCTACCCCAGGCAGGCGCTCGACGTCGTGTCGCGCCTGCTGGCCCTGGTCGGCCGCCGGCGGCGCGGTTCAAGCGCGAAAAGGCCGGCCGCAGGGTAGGACCCGCTCACTGCTCCCGGGCGCGGCGCAAGTACTCCTCGCGCGAGACGAGCCCCTTCTCGACCAGGATGTCCCCGATGGCGCGCAGGACGGCGAGGATCTGCGCTTCGCGGGCATGCGTCTGCTGCTCGAGCTGCTCCAGGCGCGCCAGCAAGGCGGCGTATCCCGGCCCGGGGGCTGCCGCCGCGGGCGCCTCGTCGGGCGGTCCGAACGGATCGTCCGCCGCTGCCTCCCGCTCGCCCGCCTTCGCCTCCTCGCCGTAGTAGTGCCGGCGGATGCCGCGCTCGATCGCGTCGGCCGTGGCTGCCGCCGCGACCACGGCCTGGCCGACTGCGACGCCGACCGCGCGCAGGTGCTCGGCGCTGGCCGGATCGGCCGTCGCGATCACCAGGGCCTGGGTGCCGGGGTCCCTACCGACCGCGAGGATCCCGAAGCGCTCGCAGACCTGAAGCGGGATCGCCTGGAGCAGATCCTTTTCAATGACCATCGCGTCGGGCGACACGCGCTGGATCCCGAGCTGGTGCGCCCAGGCCCGGATCAGGAGGTCCTCGCTGATGTACCCGAGATCGACCAGCGCGCGGCCGAGCTCGCCGCCGATGGTGCGCTGCTCTTCCTTGGCCTTCTCGAGCTGCTCCTGCGTGATCGCGCCGTGCCGCAGCAACAGCTCTTCGAGGGAGATCCGCGCAGGAGGTCGGGGCGTCGCCATCCAGTTCTCGCACGTCCAGCAGCGGACGATACCACCGCGAGCACGGGCCGGCGACGCCGCCGGCGCCTACTTCGTGGCGGATGCGACCTTCAGCACTTTGCCCCAGCGCACGACCTCGCTGGCCACCAGCCTCTGCAGCGCCTCTGGCGAACGGTTCGCCTTGTCCGGGATGTCCGCGCCCAGGTCGAGCAGCCGCTTGCGCGTGGTCTCGTCGTCGAGCGCTTTCACCAGGGCGGCGTTCAACTTGGCCACGATCTCCGGCGACGTCCCCTTCGGCGCGAAGATCGCGTTCCAGGCGCTGACCTGGAACTCGGGCAACCCGCCCTCCTTGGTTGTGGGCACGTCGGGGAGCGCCGGAGACCGCTTCTCGGTGGCGATGGCGTAGGCCTTGATGCTGCCCGCCTGGATCTGCGGCGTGAGGTTCACGATCTGATCGCACATGTAATCGACCTGCCCGCCGACCAGGTCGTTCAGCGCCGGTCCGGTGCCCTGGTACGGCACGCGCGTGGGCTTCGCCCCGAGCAGCGAGTTGAGCAGCGAGCAGGTGGTGTGCGAGACGGAGCCGACGCCGGCCTGGGCCTCGTTCAGCTTCTCGGAGTTCGCCTTCACGAAGGCGACGAACTCCTTCAGGTCCTTGGGAGCGAAGTTCTTGCGCGCGACGATCAGGATCGGCGTCCCCGCCGCCATGCCCACGGGCAGGAAGTCCTTCTGCGGGTCGTATTTGAGGTTGGGATAGACGGCCGGCGCGGCGCCGTGCGTCCCCATGTGGCCCATCATGATCGTGTAGCCGTCGGGCGTGGCCTGGGCACCGCGGGTGGTCCCGGTGGTCCCGCCCGCGCCGGTCACGTTCTCGACCACGATCTGCTGGCCGAGCGTGCGCGACATGTTGTCGCCGACGATGCGCGCCACCACGTCGGTAGGCCCGCCCGCGGCGAACGGCACGATCAGCGTGATGGGTCGCTCCGGATAGGCGGCCTGCACCCGGAACGCCAGGAGGGCCGCAAGCATCAGGAAGATTCGCTTCGTCATGGTGCCTCCTCGAGAGTGCTGCGCAAATCCCCGCCGGGTCCGGCGGGTCATTCGGTGAAGACCTCTTCGCGGCCGCGGCGGACCGCGGGGATGATCGCGGCCAACAGCACGATCACCGCCACCACGAGCAGGCCCGCGGCCACCGGCCGCTGCAGCAAGGTCGCGAAGCTGCCGCGGGCGATCAGAAGGGCCCGCCGCAGGTTCTCCTCCATCAGCCGGCCGAGGACGAACCCGAGCAGGAGCGGCGCGGTCTCGAACCCCAGCTTGATCAGGGCGTAGCCCACCAGGGCGAAGATCGCGGTCAGCACCACGTCGGAGGGCGAGTTGTTCACCGAGTAGATGCCGATGCAGGAGAAGACCAGGATGGCCGGGTACAAGAGCCGGTAGGGCACGTCGAGAAGCTTCACCCAGATGCCGACCAGCGGCAGGTTGATCACCAGCAGCATGAGGTTGCCGATCCACATGCTGGCGATCATTCCCCAGAACAAGGTGGCGTTCTTGGTCATCACCAGCGGACCGGGAATGATCCCGTGGATGGTCATGGCGCCGACCATCAGGGCCATCACCGCGTTGGGCGGGATGCCCAGCGTGAGCAGCGGAATGAACGAGCTCTGCGCGCCCGCGTTGTTCGCCGACTCCGGACCGGCGACGCCTTCGATGGCGCCGCGGCCGAAGCGGCGAGGATCCTTGGCCAGCTTCTTCTCCAGCGCGTACGAGGCGTAGGGGCCCAGCACCGCGCCGTTGCCGGGGAGGATGCCGAGCGCGGTGCCCACCAGCGTCCCACGCAAGATGGGAGCCGCCGAGGCCTTGAGGTCGTCGCGACCGGGCAGGAGGCGGCCGATGGGCGCCTTCGCCAGCGCGCGCTGCTCCGGCGCCTCCAGGTTGTTGAGTACCTCGGCGAATCCGATCACGCCCATCGCCAGCACCGCGAAGTCGATGCCACTGGTCAGGGCCGTCAGCCCGAACGTGAGGCGCTCGCCGCCGGTCTCCAAATCCGTGCCGACGGCGGAGAGCAGAAGGCCGATCAGGATCATCGCCACCGCCTTCGGCACCGAGCCCCGGGCCAGCACCACCGCGAACGCCAGGCCCGTCACCATCAGGGCGAAGTACTCGGCCGGTCCGAAGAGCAGCGCGAGCTTGACCAGCGGCGCGGCCAGCGCGGCGATCACCAGCGTGGACACGCAGCCGGCGAAGAACGAGCCGATGGCGGCGATCCCGAGCGCCACGCCCGCGCGTCCCTGCCGCGCCATCTGGTGTCCGTCGAGGGTGGTGACGATCGCCGTCACCTCGCCGGGGATGTTCACCAGGATGGCGGTGGTCGACCCGCCGTACTGCGCGCCGTAATAGATGCCCGCGAGCATGATCAGCGCGCCGACCGGATCGAAGTTGAAGGTGATCGGCAGGAGCATGGTGATCGTCGCGATCGGGCCGATCCCCGGCAGCACGCCGATCAGCGTCCCCACCATGCACCCGATCAGGCACAGGCCCAGGTTGGGCAGCGTGAGCGCGGTGGAGAATCCGAGCGCGAGGTTGGAGAAAAGATCGTTCATCGCGGGCGGCTCAGAGCACCAACAGGCGCGGGATGATCAGGATGGGAATGGGCAGATGGAGGATGAAGCGGAAGAGGCCGATGGAGAGCGCGGTGACCAACAGCGCGAAGAGCAGGAGCTCGCGCGGCCGGGTCTCCGGCGAGGCCGCCCCGCTGATCAGCGCCACGGTGGGGCCGGCCACCGCCAGACCGACGGTGCGGATGCTGAGCGCAAAGGCGACCAGGGCGATGAACACGAAGAGGGGGCCCCGCAGCGACCAGCGGGTGAGCATGTCGCCTTCCTTCATCAGGCCGCCGGCCACCAGACCCGCGCCGGCCAAGGCCAGCAGCGTGGCGACGGCGCGCGGCAAGAGCGCGGGGCCCACCGCGTAGAAACGGCCCTCCCCGAGATCCGCGGTCGCAAAGAGCGCGATCGCGGCGACCGCGAGCAGCGTCAGTCCCGCCACGAAATTCTGCGAAGAGCGGATCGCGCGGCGGCGTTCGACGACACCGCCGGACGCATTTGCTGGTTCGGACATGAGCTCCTCTGAGGTGCTTTCGGGAAAGCGCAGGACCGAACTAGGACTTAAGTCGGGTCAGCCCGTCAAGGGGTCGCGCGGCGCAGACGGAAAGTTCCATCTCGCTTCGTCGTGCGCCTGGTGACTTCGACCCAAGCGGCGATCTGTTGGTCGCCGACACGGCCGGACGGCATCGCGCTCGACCGGGCTAACGACTACCTACGAGCGCCGGCTTCGCCTCCAGGCTCATCCCGAGCGCGGCCGCGATCTCGCGCGCCGAGTCCTTCAGGAGCTGCGTGTTCCGCGGACCCATCCGCAGGAACTGCTTCTCCACCGGCCCCTGGGCCTCCAGGGCCGGGTCCTCGAAGAAGTAGAGCGTTCCCGCCTGACGCACGCGCACCTCGTCGCGGACCGGCGCATTGGCGATCCGACGCAGCGCGCGGGCCGTGACGCGGTCGAGCGGCTTTTCCGGATAACCGAGCAGGTGATAGGCGCCTTCGAGCAGCGGATGCAAAGCCCGGTAGGCGGCCGCGACCTTCCGCTCGTCCAGCGAAGCGATCACGTTCGCGAAGAAGTCGTATCGGGCGTAGCTCCGGTCCGAGATGGCCAGCGCGCTGCCCGCGCGCGTCACGCAGAAGGGATGGCGCAAGCCGGAGATCGGGATGTGCCGGTTGGGGCTCTCGTCCGAGGCAACGGCTACGATGGTGGCCGCGAGCCGCTCGAGCAGATGATCGGCGCCCAGCCAGTCCTGGTAGATCGTCCGCGGGCTCAAGGGCACGAGCGTGTCGCGCACCTGCGAGTCGCTGCGCTCCGCGGGGGGCAGGGGAACGTCCTCGTCCGGACTGCTGACGGCCGCCGCCGGCGTCACCGGCAGCGTACGCCTCTCCGGCGCCCGCGCGTGCTGGATGCTGACGATCGCCGTGATGGCACCTGCTCCGAGCGCAAGCAGGATGCCCGTCCAGGTCTTGCCCACCACCGTGAGCTGGAAGCTCATGCCGCCCTCCTCTGGCACAGGTTCCGTCACGCAGAGAGGTGGGCATCCAGGGGCTCGACCGCCACTGGCGCTGGACGCGGGTTGTTCGCGCGGAAACGAATCGCCGCTGGCCGCTCCGCGCCGAAGGCGCGGAATTGCGGCTACGTCTTTTCTGCGTCCCGCCGTTCGCGCGCCGCCAGAGTCGCTGCGGACGTCGTGCCGAACATCGAGAGCATCATCCGCCGGGCCTGGCGGATGTGGCGGCCCGTGACGTTCTTGGCCGCCGCGACCCGGCGGGCGGCGATCTCGCGCACGATGGCCTCGTGCTCGTCCCAGACCTTCTGCCGGTAGTTGGCGCGGCCCAGCACCATCGCGAGCAGCCGGCGGATGTGGCTCCACTGCCCGTGCATCACCTCGACGATGACGCGGTTGCCCGCCGCCTCGTACATGGTGGCGTGAAAGATCATGTCCAGATGGATCAGCTCCGACAGATCGCCCTGCCCGACCGCCGCGCGCCCGCGGGCGATGATCTCGCGCAGCGGGGTCACGTCGAACGAGGGAAGCCGCGCCAGCGTCGCCACCACGGTGGCCTCGACGGTTTCGCGAAAGCCGTAGACGTCGTTGATCAGCTGCCGATCGAGCGGCGCGACCATGGCGCGGCGGTTCGGCTGCGCATGCACCAACCCTTCGCGTTGCAGGACCAGGAGCGCCTGGCGCACGGGTTCGCGAGAGACGCCGAGTTGGGCCGCGAGCTCCTCCTGCTTCACGTGGCTCCCCGGCGCCAGCTCGCCGCGCAGGATCGCCGCCCGGATCTCCCGCGCGACCCGAGCCGGGAGGATCTCGAGCGGAATCAGGTTGGACATCCCTTGATGGAGCGCCAGCAGGTCGTGAACCATGATCGAGAGCGGCTGTACTCCGGAACGAAGATGGGATGTCAAGACGCGGAGCGGCGCTCATCCCCGCGCGCCGAAAGCGGCTCGAGGGCGGCTCGAGCCCGCGCCATTCCGTAAACGAACGCAAGTGCGGCCAGCGCGGCGGCATCCTGGAGGATTCTGGGTCGGTCACCCAGGAGGAACGCGGAAGCGACCAGCGCTACGGGCAGGTGGACTACGAAGCAGTACAGACTCTTTTGTCCGAGCACCTCCAGCCTTTCCAGGACCGCCTGCAGCGGGCCGCGCGCTGCCTTCAAGAGCCTCACGATCACCACGTAGCCGACCCCGAGCGCGCTCAGCGTGTAGACGGCGCGCAGCAGGCGGACAGGACGAACTCCTCGTCTCCGACCACCGGATCCGTAAAGCGGAACCAGCCGGGATTGTGCTGTGTGTAAGCCCACATCGCGCCCGATCACGTACAGCCTTGCGGCACGGCGGAGGACCGCGGAAGCCGGGCGGTGAGCCTGCATTCCCCTGCCGAGGACGAGACCCGAGAGCAGGACGAAAGGGCCGGCCGGATCGACCAGGAGCGGCAGGTTGAGCAGCGCGTCCAGGTTCGACTTCGAGCCGACGTGCGCGGTGATCATCAAGACCATCGCCCAACTCGCGCAGTGCGTCGATGGCGCGGTCGCGCGATGTCACTCCATCATCCGCCCGCCTTCGCCCAGGTGTCCCGCAAAGGAACGATCAGGTTGAAGACGGGCGCTCCCGGCCTCGAGTCCCTGGGGTCCGCGAAGTAATACCCCTTGCGCTCGAACTGGTAGCGCTCGCCGGGCTTCGCCGTCCCGAGCGCGCGCTCGACGCGGGCCCCTTCGAGCACCTCGAGCGAGCGCGGATTGATCTGGGCGCGGAAGTCGGCGTCGCCCGCGCCGGGATTGGGGACGGAAAAGAGCCGATCGTAGAGCCGCAGCGTGACCGGCACCGAGTGCGCGGCCGACACCCAGTGGATGGCGCCCCCCACCTTCCGCCCGTCCTTTGGGTTCGCCGAGCGCGTCTCGGGATCGATGGTGGCGCGCAGCCCCGTCACCTCGCCGGTGGCCGGGTCCTTCTCGACGCCGGTGCAGCGCAAGACGTAGGCGTGACGCAGGCGCACTTCCTTGCCGGGCGAGAGCCGCTTCCATCCCTTCACTGGAGTTTCCAGGAAGTCGTCCCGCTCGATGAAGAGCTCGCGCGTGAACGGCAATTTGCGCGAGCCTGCCGCGGGCACGTCCTGCTGGAAAGGCGCGTCGATCTCGTCGACCTTGCCCTCTTCCCAGTTCTCCACCACCACCCGCAGCGGCCGGTGGACGCAGAGGGCCCTGGGGACGGAGACGTTCAGCGTCTCGCGCAGCGTGTTCTCCAGGAGCTCCATCTCGACGGTGCTGTCGGCCTTGGCCACCCCGATGCGATCACAGAAGAGCCGGATGGACTCGGGCGTGTAGCCGCGCCGCCGGAGACCGGCGATGGTGGGCATGCGCGGGTCGTCCCATCCCGAGACCAGGCCCTCCTTGACCAGCGTGTTGAGCAGCCGCTTGCTCATCACCGTATAGGTGAGGTTCAGGCGCGCGAACTCGATCTGGCGCGGCCGGCGCGTGAGGCCAATCTGTTCCAGGAACCAGTCGTACAGCGGCCGGTGGGCCTCGAACTCGAGCGTGCAGAGCGAGTGGGTGATGCCCTCGATCGCGTCGGACTGGCCGTGGGCCCAGTCGTAGGTCGGGTAGATGCACCACTTGTCGCCGGTGCGGTCGTGGTGCTCGCGGCGGATCCGGTACATCACCGGATCGCGCAGATTCAGGTTGGGCGAGGCCATGTCGATCTTCGCCCGCAGCGTACGCGAGCCGTCGGGGAACTGGCCCTCGCGCATGCCGCGCAGAAGGCGGAGGTTCTCCTCCGGCGAGCGGTCGCGGAAGGGCGAAGGCGTCCCCGGGGTGGTCAGGGTGCCGCGGGTGCGCCGCACCTCGTCGGCGCTCTGGTCGTCCACGTAGGCCTTGCCCTCGCCCACCAGCTGCTCGGCCCAGTCGTAGAGCTGCCCGAAGTAGTCGGCCGCGTGGTACGAGTGCTGCCCCCAGTCGAAGCCCAGCCAGCGGACGTCCTCCTTGATCGCCTCGACGTACTCGGCCTCCTCCTTGGCCGGGTTGGTGTCGTCCATCCGCAAGTGGCAGCGGCCGCGGTAGTCGCGGGCGATGCCGAAGTTGAGGCAGATGGACTTGGCATGGCCGATGTGCAGGTAGCCGTTCGGCTCCGGGGGGAAGCGGGTGACGACCAGCGAGTGCCGCCCGGACGCGAGGTCGGCATCGACGATCTGCCGGATGAAGTTGGTGGGGCGGGTTCCCTCGGTCACGTGGCCCCTGGGCGAAAAAGACTGGCTGGGGCGGTAGGAATCGAACCTACAAATGGCGGGGTCAGAGCCCGCTGCCTTACCGTTTGGCGACGCCCCAAGGAATCCGGCCGCGAACTTTGGATCAGAACCGGCTGCGGCAGCAAGGGCGAAACGCCAGGCTGGTCGCCAAAAATTCCCTCCGCGCCGCCGCGAAGTCCGAGGCCACGGCGGCGCGGAGGGTTCCCCCTACGAATCACTTCGAGACTGCGTAGGGTCTCATCATCTCGTTGTCCTCGTGATCCAGGATGTGGCAGTGGAAGACGTATCCCGGACCGCCGGGGTTGCCGGCGGAGTCGTTGGGGTCGCCGATCAGGGAAGTCGGGTCGAACGGGAAGAAGTTCTGACCCGGGGCCACTCCGCCTCGCGGCACCGATTGCGGCGCCCACCGGGCGATGATGCGGGTGACGAAGCCAGGCGGCATCAGCGCGGTGTCCTTCCAGCCGTTCTCGGTATCGGCCGGACGGGTGGGCGAATCCTGGAGGTAGGGAGAGAAGGCCAGGTTCCCGCCGATGGCGCCGTCCGCATTCCTCGTGTCGTACGGGAACGGAGGACCGTCGCCCGGTTGGAATCCAGCGGCGAAGGCCGCCTCGTAGTCCGCCGTGTACGCCTCGGAATCGAACGGCTGCCGGTTGATGATCTGGAACTGGATCAAGTGCAGGTGGATGGGGTGCGCATCCTCGGTGGTGTTGCCGATCTCCCAGATCTCGGTCGCGCCCACGCGCGGGAGCTCGGTGGTGTAGTTGTCGACGATCAGCGTGCTGTCCGCGATCGGGACCGGGTTGGACATCATCGTGCTTTCCTTGAGCCCGACCCACCGCGTGTTGTTGATCAGGACTTCCAGCGGTCCGCCGTCGCCTTCGATCTCCTTGAGGATCAGCTGCCGCCGCTTGTCCACGCGCGTTCCAGGCAGCCGCACGATGGGAGACGCGCGCAGCTTGCACGGCTTGAACCTGGAGGCCGGATCGCAGGTGTCATCGAAGGAGCCCGCTTTCTGGGCCACCCGGATCTGGAGGATCTGGGCGGTCGTTTCCGGATCGGGCGGATCGCCGCCGGGGAAGGGGCCGTTGGCGTCGTTGTCGACCAGCAGCGTCTTTCCGGCGAAGTCGGAGAAGTCGACGATCACGTCGGCCCGCTCCGCCAGCGACACGAAGAGGCGATCGGGGAAGGTGATGGGCACCGGCTGATCGAGGAAGCCGCCGTCGGTCCCGATCTGCCAGATGGTGGGACCGGCCCCGCCCCGCCTGGAAAAATCGCGGATGGCCAGGCTGTACATGCGCGCGTTCGACGCGTTCACGATGCGCAGGCGATAGCGGCGCGGCTCCAGATTGAGATACGGCCAGCTCCTTCCGTTCACCACGATCACGTCGCCGAAGAACTCCGGGTTCCAGAACGGGTGGACGTCCGGGTTGGTGGGCGGTCCGTTGATGCCTTCCGGATTGCCGTCCGGGAAGAGGAGCTGCCCGTTGGTGTCGAACGCCCGATCCTGGATGATCAGCTCGCGCTCCTGGGCGCCGGCGGGCAGGTTGATGGGGTTGTCGCCGCGGCCCGTGTCGCGGTTGTCTCGGAGGAGGTACATGCCGGCGAGCCCGCTGAAGACGTTGAGCCGGGTCGTGCCCAGCGAGTGGTCGTGGTACCAGAGGGTGGTCGCTTCCTGTCCGTTCGGGTACCGGTACAGCGCGCGATTTCCTCCGACGGGCTTCAGCGTGGCATAGCCCGCGCCCTGCCGGCCGTCCGGCGTGAACCACGACTCAGGCGCGCCGTCGAACGCGGAGGGAACCTCGGCCCCGTGCAGGTGGACCACCACCGGGATCGGCACCTGGGCCGGATCGAAGCAGCCCGCCGCCCTCTGCTCCTCCATGTCCTTGAACATGCACCGCAGGTTAGCGGGATCCGCCCAGTGCAGGGTCTGATCGATGGTGAGATACCTGGCCAGGATGGGCCGGCCGCCGCGGGCGTTGGTCAGATCGTTCTCGTAGAGCACCGTGGTCGGCACGTGCCGGCGCGCCACCAGGGTCCGGCCGGGGTAGGAGGGCCCGTTGTCGTTGACGTCATAGCCCCAGAGGAGCGTCCCGTCCCGGAAGGGGTTGTTGAGCATGCCGTAGAAGCCGTCGGGAAGGACCTTCTGTCGGAACTCGCGCATCGCAACGGAGATCGAGGTGCCCGTCGCGTGCGGCATGTCCGGCAGCGGCTCGACGAACTTGCGGACGCTGTTCCCTGCCAACGGAGTCTGGGGGACCTTGGTGCTCGCGATTGCCGGCCCGGCGAACGTCAATGATGCCGCTGCCGCCACCATTGCCAGCCGAGAGAACCTTCCGAATGACTGCGCCATATGGACCTCCTCGCGCTCGTGCCGATCCGCAATGAATCCGCGCCGCTGACACGCATTGCCGAGAGCGGCGATCAATTACGGTAGATTTACAAATACAGGCGGACCTCGTTTCTATTTCCGCCGTCCTGGTACTCTGAACATTTCCGCCAGATACGAATATTCGACGAAGATTGCTCCCTGCTTCTCCGAACACCGACGAAAGTCAGAGTCGTGCCCTCTCACGAGCTCGCAGGGATCGCGGTACCCGACTGATTAACGAATGTCAAATAGGTGCGATAAACGCACGATTAATGCGTGTAGGGTATCGCTTCGTACGATAAACGCACGTTTTCGATATCCGACAGCCCCCCCGGCACAGCTCTCCGGTTCGCTGGGCGGCTGCGAACCCCAGCGGAGGCGCACGGCCACGCCTCCCGCCGGCGTCAACTCGCGTAAGGTAAGTCCATCAGAGGACGCTCAGACGCGTTCGACGGAAGCTGCTGTCGGCCGCCAGCGGAGGAGACGGCGTTCGAGCAGCGTTACGATGAAGTCGAGCAGCAAAGCGAAGGCGGTCAGGACCAGGATGCCGGCAAAGACGGTGTTGATGTCGAAAGCGCCTTCGGCCTGGAGGATCAAGTAGCCGACGCCGGCCGAGGAGCCCAGGTACTCGCCGACCACCGCGCCCACGAAAGCCATGCCGACGGAGGTGTGCAGGCTGGAGAAGACCCAGCTGGTCGCGGAGGGAAGGTAGACGTGGCGCAGGAGCTGGCGCGAGGTGGCGCCCAGCATGCGGGCATTGGCGAGCACGACCGGGCTCACCTCCTTGACGCCCTGGTAGACGTTGAAGAACACGATGAAGAAGACCAGCGTCACGCCCAGCGCAACCTTGGAGAGGATGCCGAGCCCGAACCAGACCGCGAAGATCGGAGCGAGGATCACGCGCGGCATCGCGTTCGCTCCCTTGATGTACGGCTCGAGCAGGCTGGAGGCGGTCGGGCTCAACGCCAGCCAGAGGCCGACGGCCAGGCCCAGCCCCGTCCCGATCCCGAAGGCCAGCACCGTCTCGATCAGCGTGATGCCCAGGTGCCGGTAGATCTTGCCCGAGACGAACCAGCGCGCGGCGTTCTCCAGCACGGTGAGCGGCGAGCCGAAGAAGAACTTCGGCAGGACGCCCGTGGAGGTGAGGACGTGCCAGACCAGCAGCACGCCCAGGAGCAGCAGGATCCGGCCGGCCAGGAGCCGCACCGCTCCCCTATGGCCGCTCGCGCCGGACATGGCCCTTCAGCACCTCCGCCTTGAGCAGCTCCCAGATCTGCCGGTGCAGCTCGAGGAAGCGCGGCGTCAGCCTCACCTCCGCGACGTCGCGCGGCCGCGCCAGGTCGATGGGAAACTCGCCGATCGGGCGAGTGGCCGGTCCCGCCGACAGCACCACCACGCGGTCGGAGAGCGAGATCGCCTCCTCCAGATCGTGCGTGATGAACACCACCGACTTCCGATCGGCGGACCATAGCTCGAGCAGGTGGTTCTCCATCAGCTGCCGGGTCTGCACGTCGAGCGCGCTGAACGGCTCGTCCATCAGCACGATGGCCGGATCGAGGATCAGCGTCTGCGCCAGGGACACCCGCTTGCGCATGCCGCCCGAGAGCTGGTGGGGATAGCGATCCCCGAACCCATCCAGCCCGACGCGGACCAGCCACTGGTCGGCGCGTTCCCGGCTCTCCTTCCGCCCGGCGCCCCGGAAGCGCAACCCGGCCGCCACGTTGTCCCGCGCGTTGCGCCATGGCATCAGCGCCTCCGTCTGGAACAGATAGCCGGCGCGCCGGTTCAGACCGCGCAGGAGCTCTCCCGCGACGCGCACGTCCCCGGCGGTCGGGGCGAGCAGTCCGGCAGCGACGTTGAGCAACGTGGACTTGCCACACCCGGTCGGGCCCACCACCGAGACGAACTCGCCCGGCGCCACCCGGAGCGACGTGTCCGCGACGGCCGTGTACGGCGGCGCGGCCCGGCCGGCTCCCGGAAACGTGCAGGTGATCCGCTCGAGCGCCAGCGCCGGCGCGGCCGCCGGGCTCACTGCCTGGCCGCGGCGTCCACGAAGCGGTTGTCGAACGTCTTCGAGACATCCACCGCCGTGGACATCACCGAGGGCTCGAAGAGCTTGAGCACCTTGTAGACGTTCTGCGCGCCCTCCAGCGAGAACCTGCCGTCGGTCGAGTACCCTTCGATGCTCTTGGCCAGCGCCGCCTTGTAGATCTCCTTGTCGCCCGCGTAGTACTCGGCGGGCACCACGGCGAGGATCTCGTCCACCGACGACTTGTGCGCGAAGCGGAGCGCCCGCACCATCGCACGCGCCACCGCCTGGACCGTGCCCGGGTTCTTGTCCACGAACGCCTTCGTCGAATAGACGCAGCTCGCCGCGTAGTCGCCGCCGTAGTACTTCTTCATCCCCTCAGCGGTGCGGGTGTCCGCAACCGCGACGATGTCCCCGTCGAGCTCGAGACGCGTGATCACCGGATCCAGGTTCGAGATGGCGTCGATCTCGCCCTTCTTCATCGCCGCCACCGCGCTGGAAGAGGCGCCCACGCCGATGATCGCCACGTCGTCGGGCTTGAGCCCGTCGCGCGCCAGCAAGGCGTTGACGAAGAAGTTGGTGCTCGATCCCGGGGCGGTCACGCCGATCTTCAGCCCCTTCAGGTCCTTCGGCGACTTGTACGCGGCCGCGCGCGCCTTGGGCAGACCCAGCGCGATCGCGGCGTAGCGCGTCTGGAGCGCGATGCCCACCGCGGGGATCCCGCGGGCGTGCATGTTGATGGTGTGCTCGAACGCGCCGGAGACGAAGTCGGCGCTCCCTCCGATCAGCGCCTGCAGCGACTTCGCGCCCCCGGCGAAGTCGACGATCTCCACCTCCAGGCCTTCGTCCTTGAAGTAGCCGAGCCGGTCGGCGAGCGTGAGCGGCAGGTAGTAGAAGAGCGTCTTCCCGCCAACCGCGATCTTCACGTCCTTCTTCTCCAGCGCGGGAGCGGCGGCGGAGGAGGCCGAGAAGCCGAGGACGGCTGCGAGGAGGATGCGCTTGGTCATGCGATGACTCCCCTGGAGCGCAGATCGCGCTGGCGATCGTCGTCGTAGCCCAGCTCGCGCAGCACCTCGGCAGTATGCTCGCCAAGCCGCGGGCCGACAAAGCGCGTCCGCCCCGGAGTCTCGGAGAGCCCGGGCACGATGCCCGGCAGGAGGATCTCCTCCCCGTCCTCGAGCCTGGCGCGCTCGATCATCCCGCGCGCCTGGTAGTGCGCGTCGCGCACGATGTCCGCGATGCTGTAGATGCGCGTCGCCGGAACCTCGGCCGCGTGCAGCAACTCCAGCACCTCGTCGAGGTCGTGCTGCGCCGTCCAGGCGCCGATCGCGCCGTCCAGCTCCTGCGCCCGCGCCGTGCGGAGACTGTTGTCCGCCAGACCGGGATCGTCCGCGAGGTCCGGGCGCCCCATCGCCCGCATCAGGCGCTTGAAGATGCTGTCGCCGTTCGCGCCGATCACCACGTAGGCGCCGTCCTTGCAGCGATAGGTGTTCGAAGGAGTGATGCCCGGCAGCGCGCCGCCGCTCCGCTCACGCACGAAACCCGTCATGCCGTACTCCGGGAGCGTGCTCTCGAGCAGGCTGAAGACCGCTTCGTACAGGGCGACGTCGACCACCTGCCCCCGGCCGCCGTTGGCCTGCCGGTGCTGCAGCGCGATCAGCGCGCCGATCACGCCGTAGAGCGCGGCCAGCGAGTCTCCGAGGCTCACGCCCACCCGCGCCGGCGGCCGGTCCGGATGCCCGGTCATGTAACGGAGGCCGCCCATCGCTTCGCCGATGGCCCCGAAGCCCGCGCGGTCGCGGTACGGGCCGGTCTGCCCGTAGCCCGAGAGGCGGACCAGGACGAGCCCGGGGTTGTCGCGCGAGAGCGCCTCGTAGCCGAGATTCCACTTCTCCAGCATCCCGGGGCGGAAGTTCTCGATCACCACGTCGGCGCGCCGCGCCAGCGCCCGGACGATCTCCTGACCTTGCGGCGACTTGAGATCCACCGCGATGCAGCGCTTGTTGCGCGCCTGGGCAGCCCACCAGAGCGAGGTCCCGCCGTGCAGCTTGCGCCAGTTGCGCAGCGGATCGCCGGCGCCGGGCGGCTCGACCTTGATCACCTCCGCCCCGAACTCCGCCAGGATGCGCGCCGCGAACGGCCCGGCGATCAGCGTCCCCAGCTCGACGACCCGCAGGTCAGAGAGGGCCTGCTGCGCGGTGGGCGGCGAAGCTCCCAAGGGGCTTCTCGAATATCACGATTTGCGCCCCGGACCCGACGACAACTCGACTGGCCCCAAATGCTGCTCAGTCAAGCGCACCGAGACGAACAGGTCTGCGTCGACGTCGACGTGGTCGTGAGCGTGGACGGCGACGGCGACGTGGCCGTGGGCGGATCAGATCACCGACACAATCGCGTGAGCATCCCGACGATACGTTCGAGGAGGTCGTCGCCGCGCTGCTTTGTCGTGGCATCGACAGCCTTCAGCACGAACAACGCGTCCAGC
>DASQAS010000134.1:0-29225 GCA_035635635.1 Myxococcales bacterium
ACCAGCATGCGCGTGCCGACGCAGATGTCGTTCATGGCGCACTGGAACGTGCTGTTCTAGGCACCAGGCCGGATCTCCCGAACGGGCCTCCCGCCACCGGCCGGAGGCCCGTTCTCTTTTTCGGGTCCTCGCGGCGGAACCATCGAGTCTTGCCAACCGCCCCCACCCTAGGGTCCGTCGGGCCTGTGAAAAAAAATAATTTTTGTTCTGGGTCGCGGGACGAGATGGGTGGGGAGGGGTTGAGGGTCTCGAGATGAGACCCCGGTTTCGGGACGAGCGGTTGTGGAGGGTCCTCCTGGATCCTCCTCGGCGAAGGGCCGATCTCCGCGCCGCGGTTGAGCGAGATGGTCGCGACACGGCCGCTCCCGAGCGGCCACCTCGTCTTCACGTAGTCGTCGAATCCGCACAATCCCGCGGGCAAGGTACAGGGACTGCTCCGAACCACGCCCGATCTCGCGGTCAAAGCCCCAGATACGCGCTGCGAATCTTCGGATCGCTCCGCAGCTCCTCGGCCGTCCCTTGCAGCTTCACCTGCCCCGTCTCGATCACGTAGCCCCGCGTCGCGATCTCCAACGCCGCGGCCAGGTTCTGCTCCACGAGCAGGATGGTCATCCCTCCGGCGTGCAGGTGCCGGATCACGTCGAAGACCTGATCCACCACGATGGGTGCCAGGCCCAGCGACGGCTCGTCGAGCAGGAGCAGGGAAGGCTCCGACATCAGCGCGCGGCCGATGGCGCACATCTGCTGCTCGCCGCCGGAGAGGCTGCCGGCCATCTGCGACTTGCGCTCCAAGAGGCGCGGGAAGAGGGCGTGGACACGTTCGAGGTTCTGGTTCACGCGCGCACGGGGGCGCGCGTTGTAGGCGCCCAGCTCGAGGTTCTCGCGGACGGTGAGCTGGGGCCACAGCTCGCGCCCCTCGGGGACCAGGGCGATTCCCATCCCGGCGCGGTCGGCAGCCGGGGCGACGGACAGCGACTTGCCCTTGAACAGCACGTCGCCTTTGCGGGGCGGGAGGACGCCGGTGATGCAGCGCAGCGTGGTGGTCTTGCCGGCGCCGTTGCTGCCGAGGAGCGTCACGATCTCCTTCTCGCGCACTTCGAGCGAGAGGGAGAAGAGGACCTGCACGTCGCCGTATCCGGCGTCGATGCCTTTCACCTCAAGCATGCTTCTTCCCCAGGTACGCCTCGACCACCGCTTGGTTCTGGACCACTTCCTTCGGCGACCCGGAGGCGATCTGCTTGCCCGCCTCCAGCACCACCACGTGCTCGCAGAGGCTCATCACCGCGGCCATCACGTGCTCGGTCATGAGGATGGAGATCTTCCGCTCGTCGCGGATGCGCCGGATCAGCGCGACCATCTCGCGGGCCTCCACCGGGTTGACACCCGCGATCACCTCGTCGAGCAGGAGCGCCTTGGGGACGCAGGAGAGCGCACGGGCCATCTCCAGCTTCTTGCGTCCGGCGAGGGTGAGGCCGCCCGGGTATTCGTGCCGGCGCTTGTCCAGGCCGACGAACTGGAGCGTCTCGCGCGCCAGCTCCCGGCAGCCGGTGTCGCCGCGGCCGGAGCACTGTTTGGCGGCCACCATGCAATTCTCCAGCAGGGTCAGGTTCGCGAACGGCTGCACGATCTGGTGTGTGCGCACCACCCCCGCTCGCGCGATTCGGAAGCCCGGAAGCCCGGTCACCTCGGTGTCGCCGACGAAGATGCGGCCCGAGGTGGGCGGCATCGAGCCGGCGAGCATCGCGAAGCAGGTGCTCTTGCCCGCCCCGTTGGGCCCGATCAGGCCGAGGATCTGGCCCTGCTCGAGGGCGATGGAGACGTTGTCGTTGGCCCTCAGGCCTCCGAAGGTCTTGGTCAGCCGCTCGCCGCGCAGCACCTGTGACATCAATCCTCCGCCGCCGCGCTGGAGACGCCCAGGTCTGGACGGGCCTTGCGCACCGCGCGCAGGAAGAGACCGGTCAGCCCCAACGGCTCGAAGAGGATCACCAGGACCAGGAGGAGCCCGTAGAGCCCCAGGTAGAGCTGGGGATAAGAGGCGATCAGGTACTGCCGGAGCAGCACGAAGATGATCGCGCCCAGCGCGGGGCCGAAGATGGTGCCGATCCCGCCGATCACGCCCATCAGCACCCAGGAGATCGAGCGGTCGAACCCGAACATGTCGCCCGGCTCGATGTAGCTGAAGTATGAAGCGTAGAAGGCGCCGCAGATCCCGATGGTCACGCCGGAGAGGAACAGGACCAGGTCTTGAAGCCGGGTCGCGCCGACGCCGACGTCGCTGGCCGCGTCCACGTCGCTCTTGATCGCCAGGAGCGAGAGCCCTACCGGCGAGCGTCGCAGCGCGTACGAGGCGGCCAGGGTCAGCGCGGCGAGGACGATGCCGTACCAGTACAGCTGGTACTTGAGGTTGGTCTGCATCGGCAGGGAGAGGCCGGAGGAGCCGCCGGTGAACCAGTCCCAGTAGGTGCAGACCAGGCGCGTCGCCTCGCCGACGCCGATGGTGGCGATGGAGAAGTAGGGCCCGCGCAGCCGCAGCGTGGGATGTCCCCAGATCAGCGAGAACAGCCCGGCCACCAGCCCACCGAATACCCAGGAGAGCAGCATCGGCATCCGGAGCCCGAGCTGCGCCTGCGCGGCGACGAATCCGCCCACGCCGAACATCGCGGCGTGGCCGAAGCTGACTTGCCCGAGGTAGCCGCCCAGCCAGTTCCAGGCGAGCGCCGCGGCGATGCCCAGGAACGTAAGCGTGAGCAGGTTGTGCGTGTAGACGTCGTCGTGAAAGAGCGGAATGATCGCCAGGACCACACAGGCGGCGAGGAGCCCGATCGCCGCGCGGGGCCTTACCCACGGGGGGAGCTGGAGCTTCATCCCAGCACTCGCTGTCCGAAGAGCCCGCCCGGGCGGAACACCAGGACCAGCACCAGGAGCACGAAGCCGACCGCGGCGGTCAGGTACGCGGGGATGACCAGGATGGCGAACACCTCGACCACCGCGAGGATCAGCGCGGCGATCGCCGTGCCGGCCACGCTCCCCAGGCCTCCCAGCACCACCACCACGAACGACTTGAGCAGCTCGGCCGCGCCGAAGCCCGGGTTGAACGGGAACAGCGTCGACCCGAGCAGACCGGCGGCCGCGGCGAGCGCGGTGCCGAGGCCGAACGTGAGCGCGTAGATGCGCTCCACCGGGATCCCCACCAGCGTGCAGCTGTCGGGATTCTGCGCCACCGCCCGGATCGCCTTCCCCACGTAGGTCCGGGTGAGCAGCAGGTGGAGCACGATCAGGATCACGATCGCGACTCCGAACACGGCGATCCGGTTCACCGAGACCAAGGCGCTCCCGATCCCGACCGCCAGCGTCGAGTAGGAGGTGCGCAGGGTCTGATCGTTGCCGGTGAACAGGAGGTAAGCGGCGTTCCGCAGGATCAGCCAGACTCCGAACAAGAGCAGGAGCGACTGCACGCCGCCGGCGGGCCCCCGGGGAAGCCGCCGCACCAGCACGCGGTACGTCGCGATCCCCACCAGGTATGCCGCCCCCGCCACCAGGACGAGCGACAGATAGGGATCGAGCCCGAGCGCGGCGTGCAAGTACCAGCCCGCGTAGGCGCCGGCCATGATCATGCCGCCGTGGTTCAAGTTGACGATGCGCAGCACGCCGTAGATCAGGCCCAGCCCGTACGCCATGGTGGCATACAGGCCTGCCAGGAGCACCGCGGCGATCAGCAGCTCGGCGAAGCGCTCCACGTCACTTCGCGCAGCCCGGATTGGGCGCGATCCCCTTCGCGGTCGCGGAGTCCGGCGGCGCGATGATCGGCGCGCTGCCGTCGGGCAAGTTCTGCTGGACCACGAAGGGGGCGTGCGTCTGCTGGCCGTGCTCCGCCGGGAAGGTCACCTCGCCGCCGGGCAGCAGCGAGGGCATCTTCAGCGCCGCGAGCTTCTCGCGGACGGCCTTGCGATCGGTGGAACCCGCTTGCTCGATGGCGGTGAACAGCGCGCGCACCGTCTCGAACGCGAGGGCCTGGTACCACTCGGGGACCTTGCCGGCGTACTTTGCCTTGAAGAGGTCGAGGAACTTCTTCGCCTCGGGGTTCTTGTCGGCGAGCAGCGGGCTCCACCACACGGCGCTGATCACGTACTCGACGTTCTTCTTGCCCAGCGCCTCCGCGGCCTGCTTCTCGCTGCCGCGCGCCCCGTAGCTCTGCACCTTGTTGCAGAGGCCGGCGGTCACGAACTGGCGCTGCATGGTGATGTAGTCGGGCAGGTGCGCGTCGGCGAGGAAGAGGTCGGCCTTGGCCGCCTTCACCTGCCCGAGCAGCGCGCTGAAGTCCTTTCCGTTCAGCTCGAAGGACTCGTCCATCACCACCTTGTAGTTCTTGGTCTTGGTCGCGAAGTCGGATACGCCCTTGCGGAAGTCCTTCCCGTGGGAGGTGTTCTCCCAGAGGAGCGCGATGGTCGCGGGCTTGGGGAGCTTGCCGGCCTGTTGCTCGGCGTCGACCCACTTCATGATCGACTCGGCGAGGAGCTCCACGGGCGCGAGCAGCCCGAAGACCCACTTGTAGCCGCGCTTGTAGATGGCGGTGGCCGCCCCGCCGCCGTTCACGTAAGGGATGGCGTTCTGCTCGGCGACCACGCTCTGCGCCTCGATCAGGTTGGTCGCGTAGGTTCCGAGCATGAACTGCACCTTGTCGCTGTTGATCAGGCGGTCGGCCAATGACGCGGCGGTGGCCTGCGAGCTGGTGTCGTCGAGGAGGGTGAGGCGCACCTGCATCTTCTTGCCGCCGACGGAGATGCCGCCGTTCTTGTTCGCCTCCTCGAAGGCCAGCTCGTAGCCTTCCTTGAAGAAGCCTCCGATGCGGGACTCCGCCCCGGTCAACGGGAGCGTCGCCCCGATCAGGACCTCGGTTCCCGACGGAGCGGCGGCCATGGCCGTGCCGATGAGCGCGGGCCACTGGTTCTGGTCGGTGGTGGTGGGCTGCTTGCACGCGCTCAGCGACAGCGCGCAGAGGGCCGCAACGAGATTTTGGGTTCGCATGGCGCGCTAGCAAAACCACTTCTTATTGCAAGATTCAAGATGCCCCTCTGGCGGGCATCGCGCGCGACAGTGCTAGTCTGCGCCGCCATGCGCACCCTGATCCTCGCCTTGACCCTCTCCGTCGCAGCTCGCGCCGAGGACGTCGTCCGCCTCGGCAACCTCAAGTTCGCCCACTACGGGGCCGTCTCGCACATGAAGGAAGTCTGCCCGAAGCACGGCATCCGCCTGGAGGAGCGGATGTTCGCCAAGGGCCTGGACATCGTGCCCGGCATCATCGCCGGCGAGATCGATCTCGCCGCGAGCGCGCTGGACGGCGCCGTCGCCGGCCGCGCCTCCGGAGCTCCGGTCTACGTCGTGGCCGGCTTCGCCAAGGGCGGCGCGCGGATCCTCGCCAGCAAGCAGTCAGGCGCGACGAAGCTCGCCGACCTCAAGGGGAAGAAGGTGGGGACCGCCCGCGGCGGCGCGCAGGAGCTCCTGCTCTACGCCGAGCTCGACAAGGTGGGGCTTTCTTTTGGCGACCAGCCCGGCAAGGACGTGCGCATCATGTTCCTCGCCTACGCGGATCTGAACCAGGCGGTGCAGTCCGGCCAGCTCGACGCCATCAGCCAGAGCGAGCCGCAGTCCACCCTGGCGCTGCGGCAGGGATACGCGGTGGAGCTGGTCAAGCCCTACGACACGCCGCTCGGCGAGCCGGTGCGCGCGCTGGTGATGACCGAGAAGCTCTACGGGAACCGCGACCTCGCCCTGCGCACCATGAAGTGCTTCGTGGAGGCGACCAAGGAGTTCATCGAGAAGCCCGACGAGGCGGAGAAGTACGTGCGCGAGAAGATGTTCCGCGGCGCCCTCAGCGCCGAGGAGTACAAGGACGCGATGACCAACGCCGCGTTCACCTACGACATCACCGAGAAGCAGGTCCAGACCACCGCGGACCTCATGGCGAAGTACGGGGTGGGCAAGATGTCCAAGGTGCCGAAGGCGTCCGAGTTCGTGCGCCTCGATCTGCTGCAGGAAGCGAAGCCCGCCGCCGGCGTGAAATGAGGCTCGTTCGATCCATCGCGGTGGTCTTCGCCACCCTGCTCGCCTGGGAGATCGTCTGCAGGGCGGCGCGCGTGAGCCCCGCCATCCTGCCGCCGCCCTCGCAGGTGGCGCGCAAGTGGTGGGAGTACCTGGTCACCGGCGAGCTGCCGCGGGACGCGGTGGCCACCCTCTTGCGGGTGGTGGTCGGCTTCTTGATCGGCGCCGGCCTGGCGCTGCCGCTCGGCCTCTGGATGGGCGCGCGCGAGCGCATCTACGAGCTGTTCAATCCCATCGTGCAGCTCCTGCGCCCCATCCCGCCCATCGCCTACATCCCGCTTGCGATCCTCTGGTTCGGGCTGGGCAACCCGCCCGCCTTCTTCCTCATCTCGCTGGGCGCGTTCTTCCCGGTGCTGATGAACACCATCGCGGGCGTGCGGACGGTGGACGCCATCTACGTGCGCGCGGCCGAGAACCTGGGCGCGCCGGCGGGAACGCTCTTCTGGCGCGTGCTCTTCCCCGGGGCCATGCCCTCAATCCTCGCCGGCCTGCGCGTCGGGATCGGCGTGGCCTTCATCGTGGTGATCGTGGCCGAGATGATCGCCGTCAACAGCGGCCTGGGCTACCGCATCCTGGAAGCGCGCGAGTATTTCTGGAGCGACAAGATCCTCGCGGGGATGATCTCCATCGGCGTGATCGGGCTCGCCATCGACACCGCGATGGCGCGTCTCAACGGCCGCCTGCTCCGCTGGCACCGCGGGCTCGAGCATGGCTGAGCTCGCGCTCGAGGTCCGGCGCGTCCGGAAGGAGTTCAAAGGCGGCATCGTCGCGCTGGACGGGATCGACCTCGAGGTCCGCCGGGGAGAGCTCATCTGCCTGCTCGGGCCGTCCGGCTGCGGCAAGTCGACGCTGCTCAACGCCATCGCCGGGTTCACCCAGCCGACCTCTGGGGAGATCCTCGCCTTCGGCAAGCGCGTGGTGCGGCCTGAGCCCGAACGGGCGATGGTCTTCCAGGAGTACGCGCTGTTTCCCTGGATGACGGTGCGCGACAACGTCGCCTTCGGGCTGCGGATCCGGAGAGACCGGGAGGCGCGCGCCAAGGCGGACGCCCTGCTCGACAAGCTCGCCCTGCGCGGGTTCGGCGATCGCTTCCCGAAGGATCTCTCCGGCGGCATGCGCCAGCGCGTAGCGCTCGCCCGCTGCCTCGCCCTCGACGCCCCCATGCTCCTGATGGACGAGCCGTTCGGCGCCCTGGACGCCTTGACCCGCCGCTCCATGCAGGACGAGCTGCTCAGGATCTGGACGGAGCTCAAGCAGACGATCGCCTTCGTGACGCACGGCATCGAAGAGTCCCTGCTGTTGGCGGACCGCGTCGTGGTGATGACCTACCGCCCGGGAACCGTGAAGAAAATCATTCCGGTAGCCCTCCCCCGCCCTCGCGACGAAACGACCCCCGAGTTCTCCGCCGCCCTTCGGGCGATCACACAGATGGTCCGGGAGGAGCAGCGCAGGCACGAGCAGGCAGAACAGACTTGAGTCCCTTGCATTTGAAAAATTTTGCGTGCTCGTGCTAAGGAACGCGAGCTTTTACAAATTTCACCCCAAGTGTTGCCGCGGTAAAAAAACAGTCCTTTGGTCCCCCCGGACCCTGTTTGCGTGCGCTAATTCGCAGAGGAGGACGGACAGATGAGCTCGGCCACCGAAGCAATCTCCGTCGGGCGAACCGACACCATCGATTCCGCGGCAGAGCGGCGCGTCATCATCGCCTCTTCCGTCGGGACGGTTTTCGAATGGTATGATTTCTACCTTTACGCAATCCTTGCGCCGTTCTTCGCGGCCCTCTTCTTCCCGCCCGGCAACCAGACCGCCGCGCTGCTCGGCGCGTTCGGCGCGTATGCGGCGGGCTTTTTGGTTCGTCCTTTCGGCGCCTTGATCTTCGGCCGCATCGGCGACCTGGTCGGCCGAAAATACACGTTCCTCGTCACCATCGTGGTGATGGGCCTTTCGACCGTGTTCGTCGGCTTCTTGCCGACGTATGCGACGATCGGCTTCGCCGCGCCGCTGATCCTCGTCGCACTGCGTCTCGCGCAGGGCCTGGCGCTGGGCGGCGAGTACGGCGGAGCTGCGACCTACGTCGCAGAGCACTCGGCGGATAACAAGCGGGGCTACACCACCGCCTGGATCCAGACCACCGCGACCCTGGGCATGTTCCTCGCGCTGTTCGTGATCGGCCTCTGCCGCACGACCATGAGCGGGCCCACCTTCTCGAGTTGGGGTTGGCGCATCGCGTTCTGGGTCTCCATCCCCCTGCTGCTGATCTCGATCTACATCCGACTCAAGTTGCAGGAGTCGCCGGTCTTCCAGCGCATGAAGACCTCGGGCAAGCGATCCAAGTCGCCCATCCGCGATAGCTTCTTCAAGTACCCGAACAACAAGTTCGTGGCGCTGGCGCTGTTCGGCGCGACCGCCGGACAGGGCGTCGTCTGGTACACGGGCCAGTTCTACGCGCTGTTCTTCCTGCTCATCTACCTGAAGCTCGACTTCATCAAGGCCTACCAGCTGGTCGGGCTCTCGCTCCTGATCGGCACGCCGTTCTTCCTGATCTTTGGTGCGCTCTCCGACAAGATCGGGCGGCTCAAGATCATCCTCGCCGGCTGCCTGATTGCGGCGGTGACGTACTTCCCGCTCTTCAAGGGCCTCACGCACTACGTGAACCCCGCGCTCGAGGCCTACCAGGAGAAGGTGCCCATCTCCGTGGCGGCCGACGACTGCAACTTCCACATCTTCATCGGCCCCTGGTCGCGGCAGTCGCCTTGCGACCGGGCGAAGGACTTCCTCGGCAAGGCTGGCCTCTCATTCCATTCGATCCCGGCGGTCGCCGGCGAAACGGTGGTCACCAAGATTGGGGGCACCGAGATTCGCGGCTGGGACGAGCCGAAGTACAAAGCCGCGCTGACGGCCACGGGGTATCCGCCGAAAGCCGACCTGAACCAGGTCAACTGGGTCATGACCGAGCTGCTGCTCGTGATCATGCTCATCTACGTGACCATGGTGTACGGCCCGATTGCGGCGTTCCTCGTCGAGTTGTTCCCGACGCAGATCCGGTACACGTCGATGTCGCTGCCGTATCACATCGGCAACGGCTGGTTCGGCGGAATGCTGCCCCTGCTGGCGACGGCCATCGTGGCCAAAGCGGGCAACATCTACGCCGGCCTCTGGTACCCGATCATCGTGTCGATCCTGACCGTGGTGATCGGCGCGCTCTTCGTCCGCGAACCGAAGCACGTGAAGATCCGCGACGAGCAGTTCGGTCCCGCGACTGCCTGACGGCGTGGTCGGCACCACGCTCCCGGTCCCGGAGCGTGGTGCCACGGGACGTGGTAGGGTGCGCCCCCATGAAGCCCACCCCTTTCACGCGGCGGCTGGGCATCGCGCATCCGGTCGTGCTCGCACCGATGGCAGGCGGCCCTTCGACGACCGCGCTCTGCATCGCCGTCTGCGAAGCGGGAGGGCTCGGATCGCATGCCGGCGCCTACCTCGCTCCGGACAAGCTTCGCGAGGAGATCCGCACCCTCCGCGCCGCCACCTCGCGACCCTTCGCGGTCAACCTGTTCGCCGACGAGGGAGTGGCCGCCGACGAGGCTACCGTGCGGGCCGCGCGCGACGCCCTCGCCCGGTACCGCGCCGAGCTGGGCTTGCCTCCGACGCCGCCGGGCCCGGCGGTGACTTCCGGCACGCTGCGCGAGGTCTTCCCCATCCTGCTGGAGGAGCGCGTTCCGATCTTCAGCTTCACCTTCGGCATCCCGCCGCGAGAGATGCTCGACGCCTGCCGCAAGGCGTCCATCGCCACCATGGGGACCGCCACCACCGTGGCGGAGGCGCGCGCGCTGGAGGACGCCGGGGTGGATTACGTCTGCGCCCAGGGCGCGGAGGCGGGCGGCCACCGCGGGACGTTCGATCGCGACGCCGAGCCGGGGCTGGTCGGGACGATGGCGCTGGTGCCGCAGATCGTCGACGCGGTGCGGATCCCGGTGATCGCCGCGGGCGGCATCATGGACGGGCGCGGGATCGCCGCCGCCCTTGCATTGGGAGCCGGCGCGGCCGCCATGGGCACGGCCTTCCTGCGCTGTCCCGAGGCCGGCACCAGCGCTCCATTCCGGGCGGCGCTGCGCGAGGCCCGCGACGACTCCACCGTGATCACGCGCGCCTTCTCCGGCCGCGCCGCGCGCGGGCTGCAGAATCGCTTCACACGCGAGATGGCCACGGCTCCGCTGGCTCCCTTCGCCGTCCAGAACTCCCTCACCAGGGAGATCCGCGGAGCTGCGGCGAAGGCGGGCGACGCGGGCCTGCTCTCGCTCTTTGCCGGGCAGGCCGCGCCGCTGGCGCGCGAGCAGCCAGCGCGGGAGCTGATGGCCGGCTTCCTGCGCGAGGCCGAGGCGGTCATCGCGCGGCTCTGAGCGGCCCGAGGGGGGAACGATGATCCTCATCCAGTCGGTGCTGGGCGGCGTCCTCATCGGCGGCGTCTACGCGCTGATCGGCATCGGCCTGACGCTGATCTTCGGCGTGATGCGCGTGATCAACTTCGCCCAGGGCGAGCTGGTGATGGTGGGGATGTACGTCACCTTCTTCCTCTTCCAGCTCCTCGGCGTGGACCCCTTCCTCTCGGTGGTCCTGACGATGCCGGCCCTGTTCCTCCTCGGCGCGCTGCTCCAGCGGACGCTGATCAACCAGGTGCTCGACGCGCTCCCGCAGAACCAGATCCTGCTCACCATCGGCATCGGCCTGGTCCTCTCCAACCTCGCCATGCTGGCCTTCACCAGCGACTACCGGATCCTCTCCACCTCCTACTCGTCCTCGAGCGTGGCGCTGGGCGCCATCCGGCTCTCCACCCCGCTCATCTACTGCTTCCTGATCACCGCCGCGATCACCGCCGCCCTCTACTGGTTCCTGGTCAAGACGGACACCGGCCACGCCATACGCGCGACCGCCCAGGACCGCGACGCCGCGCAGCTGATGGGCGTGAACGTGCGCAACATGGGCATCCTGGCCTTCGGGATGGGCTCGGCGCTGGCGGGCGCCGCGGGCGCGCTGGTCGCGCCCATCTACTACATCTATCCGCAGGTCGGCGGCGCCTTCACGCTGAAGGCCTTCGTGGTGGTGGTGCTGGGCGGCATGGGCAGCATCATCGGCGCCACTCTCGGCGGCGTGCTGATCGGCGTGGCCGAATCGGTCTCGGGGACCTATTTCGGGTCGGGCTGGAAGGACGTCTGCGTGTACGTCATCTTCCTGCTCGTCCTCTTGCTCAAGCCGTCCGGCCTGCTGGGAAAGAGCCGCGTGTGAGGACCCTCATCATCAGCGCGGTCGCCCTCCTGGCGTTCCTGCTGGTCCCCCTCTTCGTCCAGAGCCCCTACGCCCTGCACATCTTCATCCTGCTGTTCATGGCGGTGGCGCTGGGGGAGAGCTGGAACGTGATCGGCGGGTACGCCGGCCAGTATTCGGTAGGTCACTCGGCCTGGTATGGCCTCGGCGCCTATGGCGCTTTCATCCTGCTGCAGCGAAACGCCACGCCGCCCTGGTTTGGCGTCTGGGTCGCGGTGGCGGTCGCAGTCGTGGTCGCGCTCGCGGTGGGCTGGATCACCTTCCGCCTCCGCGGGCCCTACTTCGTGCTCGCCAGCATCGCGGTGGCGGAGATCATCCGGCTCCTGGCCCTGAACTGGAAGGACCTGACCAACGGGGCGGAGGGAATCCTCGCCTCGGACATCCCGCCGCTGAAGCTGGGCGAGACCGTGATCACCGACTGGAACAGCAAGACGCCCTACTACTACATGGGCCTGCTGCTGGCCGTGTTCTGCATCGCGGTGAACCTGGTGGTGAAGCGGAGCAAGCTCGGCTACTACCTGCAGGCGATCCGCGAGGACCAGGACGCGGCGCACTCGCTGGGCATTCCGCTCACCCTTTGCAAGAACGCGGCGCTGGGCATCTCGGCCGCCCTGACCGCGCTGGCGGGGAGCTTCGCCGCGCTGTACATCGGCTTCATCGAGCCGCAGGCGGTGTTCGGCATCGACATCTCCATCCAGCTATTGCTCACCTGCATCATCGGCGGGATCGGGACCATCACCGGCCCGCTCTTCGGCGCCATCGTCCTGGTCCTGCTCTCCGAGGCGCTCCGATCCTCGCTGGCGCAGGCGCATCTCCTGGTGTACGGCGTTCTGGTGATCGCGGTGATCCTCACCATGCCCGACGGCATCGTCGGCTTCGTCGTGCAGCGGATGCGCCGGAAGGCAGGGACGCAATGAGCGCGTTGCTCGAGGTGCGCAACGTGAGCAAGCACTTCGGCGGCGTCCGGGCCAACCACGACGTCAGCTTCTCGGTCGAGCCAGGGATCGTGCTCGGACTGATCGGTCCCAACGGCGCCGGCAAGACCACGCTCTTCAACTGCATCACCGGCTACTACCCGCCCACGCACGGCGACGTCTTCTTCGACGGAAAGCGCATCAACGGCTATCCGCCCGACAGGGTCTGCAAGCTGGGCATGGCGCGCACCTGGCAGAAGGTGCGGCCCCTGGCGAAGCTGACGGTGCTGGAGAACGCGGTGGTGGGCGCCCTCTGCCGCACCAACTCGGTGGCCGAGGCGAAGGAGATCGCCCTGGAGCAGCTCCGCGTGGTGAGGATGGAGAAGCGCGCCCCGGTGCTGGCCGGCGGCCTTCCCATCGGCGAGCGCAAGAAGCTGGAGCTGGCACGCGTCCTGGCCACCCGCCCCCGCATGATCCTCCTCGACGAGGTGATGGGCGGCCTGAACGCGCACGAGAGCGAGGAGATCATCCAGCTCATCCTCGACGTGAAGAAGCGCGGCCTGACCCAGGTGGTGATCGAGCACGACATGAAGGCCATCGTGAGGACTTGCGACCGCATCGTGGTCCTCAACTCCGGCGAGAAGCTGGCCGAAGGGAGCCCGCAGCAGATCGTCAATGACCCGCGGGTGATGGCCGCCTACCTCGGCGACAGCGGAGGGGCCAAGGCATGAGCGCGCTCCTCGAGGTCCGCGACCTGGACTTCGCCTACGGCGACGTGCAGGTCCTGCGCGGCGTCTCCCTGGACGTGAACGCCGGAGAGGTCGTCGCGCTGGTGGGCAGCAACGGCGCCGGCAAGAGCACCACCCTGCGCAACATCTCCCGCCTCCTCCGCCCCCGCGCCGGCACCCTGAAGTTCGACGGGCACGACCTGACGGAGCTGGCCTCGCACCAGGTGGTCGAGCTGGGCGTGGTCCAGGTCCCGGAGGGCCGCCGGGTCTTCCCGGAGATGACGGTGCTCGAGAACCTCCGGATGGGGAGCTACATCAAGCAGGCCCGCGCGGAGCGAGAGAAGAACCTGGAGCGCGGACTGTCGCTGTTCCCACGCCTGAAGGAGCGCATCGGCCAGCTCGCCGAGACGCTGTCGGGCGGCGAGCAGCAGATGCTGGCCATCGCGCGGGGGTTGATGGCGAGGCCGCGGCTCCTCTTGCTGGACGAGCCGTCGCTGGGCTTGTCACCCCTCCTGGTGCGGACGATCTTCGACACCATCGCGCAGATCAACGCGCACGGGACCTCGGTGCTGCTGGTCGAGCAGAACGTGTACCAGTCGCTGCGGATCGCGGCGCGCGGATACGTGTTGGAGACGGGAAAGATCGCGCTCTCCGGGACCGGCACGGAGCTCTTGTCGAACGAGAAGGTGAAGGAGGCGTTCCTGGGGGCGTGAAGCGTCTCTCGAAACGGCTACCGCCGGCCGCTCGCGCTGCTCACCGCTTTGCCCGTTGCCGGTCCGACCTGCACGCCGGCCATGGCCGCCTCGTCGAACTGCACGCCGGCCTTCTTTTCCAGCGCGGCAAAGAACTCCTGCTCTTGCTTGCTGCGCAGCTCCGCCGCCACCTTGCCTCGGAGCAAGCCGCTGAGGCTGGCGAGGTCGGCGTTCGTCGCTTCGACACGCGTGCGGAGTTTGATCAAATGCAAGCCGGAACGCGACTCGATCACGCGATCGGCGAGCACCTCGGTCCCGCGCAGCTCAAAAGCCGCGTCCGCCACTTCGCGTCCGAGCCGCGCCTCCATCTCGGGCCGGCTGAGGAGAGGCAGGTCACCGCCGAACGCCTTGGTGGCCGCATCGTCCGAGCGCTCCCGAGCCGCCGTGGCGAAGGCGTAGTAGTCGTGCGCCTTCGCGAGCTTTCGCAAGAGCGCCTCCGCTTCGACGAGCTTGTTCTTGCGCGCAGCGCCATCGCCGGCGGGTGCGGCGAGGAAGATGTGCGCGATGCGCACCCGCTCCGACTGCGCGTACTCCGCCCGGTGCCGATCGAGGTAATCCTGCAGCTCCGCGTCCGTCGGCGCGTGCCTCGCCAGTGGCTCCTCCAGCTCCTTGCGCAGATACAGGGCGACCAGCGCGCGCCGCCGTTCGCGGAGGAACTCTGGAGCCCGGTCGTAGCCCTTGGCGGCGGCATCCTGCTCCATCAGCTTCTGCCGCACCAATTCCTGGGCCAGCCGCTTCCGTCCGGCCGGGCTCGCGGAATCCTGCCGGAGCAGCGGCCCTTGCTCCACCAGGGCAGCGCGCAGCTCGTCCGCAGTCACCGAGCCCCCCTGGAACGTCGCCACTGCCGGGCTCGCGTCCTGAGTGCCTTCCCGACCGGTCGATCCCGTCCAGCGGCCGGCCGCATAGCCGGCGACCAGGCCAGCGGCAAGAACCAGGAATCCGCGCATGGAGGTCCGCAACTTGCCCATCGCTGCCTCTCCCCCCTTCTAGAACACATCTCAAAGCGTAGTCGCACACCCGCGCCTCCGGCGCGGGAGCGACTAGGACGGCGGCTCACGCACCAGGAGCGAGAACACCAAATCGTCGAAGGTGGGCTTGACCGCCGGTCCAGCACTGCAGTGATAGACGATCTCCCCTGGTCGCTTGTCTTCCACCCACATTCCCGCGTTGTCGGTCCACTTCTCTTCCGTCTTGCGACCTCCGGGCCAGACCATCTCGTAGACGTTCCAGACGAAGAGGCGTTTTTCGCGCGCGACGAACTCATAACTGACGGAGTCTTCGAACTCCGGAAGCCACCAGGTTCGCAAGAGGGACACGACTTCGCCCCCGCGGAGGATGCAGCCGCCGTTTGGAATGCTGATGTCGCAACCCTGCCGCAGATCGCCCTTGCGGTGAATCAATCGCAGCTCCAGGCTTCCTTTCGGAGGCACCGCGAGGGAATGAGCGGTGACGACCTTCTTCCCGCCCCACAGGATCGACGGCGTGCCGTCCCTCTCCAACGGCGCCCCCTTGCGCGCCTGGTTCTCTTGAACCAAGGCCTGCTGGATGGTCAGCCCCGTATCGGCATAGTCGATGGGCATCGTCAGTCGAGCGAGGGTTTCTTCAGCTGCCGGTGCGGATCCACCCTCGCGTGATCGGCAGGCCACCGGGGAACGACGTTGGTACCGCCCTCGCGGAGAGGAACCGGTTCATGCGACAGCTCCATCGTCTCCTTTTCACGGGTGACGGGATTTTCGCGCTGTGGACCTCGCCATCCACGCTCCTTTATCTCTTTGCGCTGCGCATCGGTCAACGAAGACTTAGGATCCTCGGCGAGCTTTTTCCAGTCGGCTCGTCTCTGCGAGTCGGTGTACTCGTACGGCGACTTCGGCCGATTGGGATCTTTCTGGAACCTGCCCGTCTCGGGGTCGCGGATCCGGCCGGTCTTCTCCTCCACCTTGACCGCCTGGGCCTCCGCCTCCGCCGCGTGCGTCGCGCCCTCGGCGGCGTGGACGCCCTGAGCCGCCTTCTCGGTGCCCTCGATGACGTGCGTCGTCTCCGCGATCTTCTTGGCGGTGGAGGCGATCTCGGCTTCCCTGCGTACCGCGTTGGCGATCTCGATCCCCTTGGCGGCGACCCGCACGGTGCCCGCGCTGGGGGTCTGGATGACCAGCGAGAGCGCGTCGTAGGCGAGGAACGCCCCGTTGAGCAGGCTCGGTTCCTTGTAGAACTCGTAGATGTCGACGGCGACGAAGGCGATGTCGAGAAGCCCGCGGCCGTCCGGATCGACGTGGCGGATCGGGTGGCCCTGTCCGTACAGGTAGCCCGAGAGCAGGGGCGGAGTGTGCGACTCCGCCTTCAGCAGCGCGGGATCGTTGCTGATCCAGCGGGCGAGCCTGGAGTCGTAGTAGCGCGCGCCAAAGTAGGTGAGGCCGGTCTCGGGATCGAGCTCCTTGCCGGTGAAGAGGAACGGCGGAGCCTTGGGCGGCGGCCCGGGATCCAGATCGACGTTGAAGTCGCGCCAGACCTCGCCGTACGGGAAATACTCGACGTGCTCGTGGATGGAGCCCGCGTGATCGGTGATCCAGCTGGTCGAGCCGAGATGGTCGGGGTGGAAGTAATACGTCTCGGCCGCGAATTGCCCTTTCGGCCCGGTGGCCTTCGTCTGGCAGGCCGGCAGGCTTGCGCCGCCACAGACGGCCGCGGTCCCGGCCTCGGCCGCTTTCAGGAAGTCGACCTCGTCGTTGTCGGGCATCAGCTTGGAAGCGATGCGAATGCCGCCAGCGAAGACGTGCTTGGTCATGTGGTGCTGGCCGAGGATGGTGAAGAATTGCCCGATGCTGATGTCGCGGGTGCCGATGCCGTTCTGGAACTTGGCCACCCGCTGCCCGGCGGCGTCGTAGAGGAAGCGGACCGGGTCGTTGGTGCCCTGGTCGAACGACGCCCGCAACTCGTTGTTCTCCCCCCAGAGGTACTGGCGCAGCTGCTGGTGGCTGACGGGGCCGCCCGTGACGTCGGTGCTGCCGGCGCAGGTGCCGCTGAGCGTCCGGCACTGGAACGCGGTGTTCCCGTTCAGGTCATAGACCAGGTGCTGATCGCCGATCTGCGTGGCCTGGTGCGGGCCCGCGCCCTGGTACAGGTAGGTGAAGTCGTGGTTGGTGTCCTTGGGCTGCTGGGCGTTGCCGGGAGGCCCATGGAGCAGCTGGTGCACCTGCACGTTGCGCGTCAGGTTGTGGATGTCGGAGTAGCGGTAGCTTGCCGAAAAGCGGTCGACCAGGTTGGGCCTGGCATCCGCCACTCCCGTCGCCTCTACCAGGCGATCGAGGGCGTCGTATTGGAAGTTGTAGGAGACCGGCCCGGAGCTCTTGTTGGTCGAGGGCGGCCGCGCGTTGACCTCGGACCTGAGGTTGCCTACGCGATCGTACGCGTAGGTGAGGGCCTGCAGGACGCGCCCTTGCGGCGTGACCGTCTGCAGCGAGCTCAGGCGGCGGGTGAGCGGATCGTAGCCGAAATTGGTGACGACGCCGTTCCCCGGCTGCAGGGCGACGCGTGCGCCGAACTCGTCGTAACGCAGCGAGGCCAGGTAGACCTCGGTCTCGGGCGGCGTGTGCTGCGTCGCGGGCCGCTGCGACACCGCCGACGAGAGCAGGCCGCCTCCGTCGTAGCCGTAGCTGACCGTCTCTCCGTCGGGATAGACGAGCTGGAGCAGGCGGCCGAAGCTGTCGAGGATGGACCGCGTCTCGAAGCTGCGCGAGCGATCGCCGGGCGTCAGCGCGATCAGCGTGCGTTTCGTCCGCACGAGCTCCCCGAGGCGCCCGTAGCCGCGGGTTTCGGAGCCCGCCTCGTCGACGATGCGGGTCACGCGGCTGGCCGCGTTCTCCGGGGCGCCGGGCGGGCCGTACTCGAACGTGATGTCGCCGGAGATGGGCCGCACGATCCGGGTGAGACGATTGAACTGGTAGACGTAGGAGACGGCGCGACCGGCCGCGCGCAGGTTGGGATCGACCTTGGAGATCATGTTGCCCGCCGGGTCGTAGGCGAACTCGGTCAGGCCCGAGTCGGGCGTGGCCACCGCGGTGGTGCGCCCGCCGAGGTCATAGGCCATGGTGGTGGCGTTCCCGGCGGCGTCGATGGAGGCCGTGAGCTGCCCGAGCGGATCGTAGACGTAGTGCACCGTGGGAACGCGGCCCTCGATCCGTTCTTCGACCGTGCTGGTGCGGTCGCGGCCGTCGACGAAGGTGGCATGCAGGCGCTGCTCCGCGTCGATCACCGCGGTGCGGAAGCGCAGCACGGGATCGCCCGCCGTGGTTCCGAAGCCGAACGCGGTAATGGTGTTGGAGCCGTCCGGGGCGGCTACCAGAAGCATGCGGTCGAGAACGTCGTAAAGATAGGTCGTCGGGTTTCGCGCCGGCGTCAGGACGAAGGTGGTCTTTGGCGCCTGCGAGAAGGTCGCCTGGCCTCGCGACATCACTCGCCCCTTGGCGTCGAAGCCGAGCCTGCCTGACACGGTGGTACCGAGGTTGCCCTGGACCTCCGCGTCAGCCCTCGACTGCACCACGCGCCGGAACCCGTCCATGAAGACGACGGTGTCCAGCGTGGTGCTTCCGTCACGCTTGGGCTGCGGCAGCTTCTGGGCGGTCAGCGCGAAGGCCGGCCTCACCGCCGGCGTGTAGGACACGCTGATGGTGGGCTGCCCGTCGGTACAATTCTGCGACGGCCGTCCTGATGGCGGCGGATCGTAAGGCCCGAAGACCTGGCAGAGGCGCCCGAACTTGTCGAAGACCCTGAAGGTGGAGTTGCCGTTCAGATCGTTGGTGCGAATGAGCTCGGCAAGCCCCAGGTCGTAGTCCGCGGTCGAGGAGTATCCGAACACGTCGGTGGCCTGGACGACGAAGGAGCGCGTGGTCGGGTCATAGACGTAGTCCGTCGCATACCTCTCGCCGCGCGCATTCGACGGGCCGATGTAGGTCTTGAGGTTTCCGTCTCCGTCGCGGACGAAGTCGCTGACGGCGACGCCGTTGCCCAGGCTCAGCCGGGTCCGCACGGGGTTCCCGAGGCCGTCGTACTCCGCCAGGCGCTCGCGGAGGATCGGGCCGCTTGCCCCCACCGCTCCGGCCCGGACCGCGATGTGCCGCGGCCGATCGATCGCATGCAGGGTGTCGGCGGCAGGACCGGTGAGATACTCGACGGTGGCGCTGTAGCCCTCGGCAGGATCGGCGACGTCTCCGAAATCGTCCGCCGCGATCACGTTTCCGGTCGTGAGATCATAGGAGAAGTCCTGCGCGGTGGTGATGGGCGCCTGGGCGAGGTCCGAGGTGGTCCCTTCATAGAACCGCTGCTCGGTGCGGAGCAGCCGGATCCAGGCCGCGCTGCAGTAGTCGTCGCCGGAGAGGAAGAAGGGCGTGATCGCCCGGCATTCGTCGAGAGCGGGCGCCACTTGCGCCGGCGAATCGTCGAAGAGGTTGAAGGTGGCGCCGAAGAGCGCCCCGGTCGCGTCGTGCAGTTCCTCGACCGCGAGCAGGTTGGCGCGGCGGGAGCTGTCGTTGTGGTAGCGGTGGACGAGGAAGCTCCCGTCCGGGCGCACCGTCTGCACGGTGGCGAAACCGAAGAACTCGCGCTCGTTGCGATCGTGCAGCCCGCCGTCGTAGCGCATCAGCGAGGTCAGGTCGTGGCCCGCCCCGCTTCCGAAGCCGTCGTGCAGGGTGACCGAGCTCATCACGAAACGGTTCTCCGGCATCGCCACGGTATTGCCGGCGCGCACCCAGGTGATGTCGAAGCTGCCGCCCAACGGCTCGTCGACGTGGGTGAGCAGGTTGGCGCCGGCGTTCTGGTTGAGCCGCGCGAACACCGCCGACTGGGAGGCGGAATTGCCCCCGTCGATCTTGAGGACGTGATCGGGGATCCCGTCGCCGTCGATGTCGGTCAGGTTGAGCTCGAAGCCGGTGAGCTTGCGCGGGCTGACGTCGCCCCCGACCGAAATGATCAGCCAGGGCGTCAGGGCCGGCGAGAGCGGAATGGTCACGCTGGCGGCGAATCCGACGCTGGGGATGGCGGTATTGGTCGCGCTGGCCTCGATGCTGTCTGCGCCTCCGCCGAAGCCGAGATCGTTGACCACCGTCTGCAATGCGGAGAAGGGCAGCCGGAGCTGCGGCTTCTGCACCGGCCAATCGGCCACCGGCCAGATCTGCTCGGGGCCGAAGCCGAACCCGGTGTTGACCCGGACCCTGAAGAAGTTGTCCCCCGACCCTTTGCGGACGAAGTCGGGCAGGCCGTCCCCGGTGACGTCGATGAACTCGACCGAGGTGGCGTTGAGCGTGCTCTCGAAGTTGACGGTGGCGCCGAACTCCTCCTCGAAGACGAAGCCGGCGTTCAGCTCCAGGGTGGCGGAGTTGGAGCGCCGCACCACGTTGGGGCTGGTGAGGCCCTCGAGCACTCCCAGCGCGCCGCCCTGGCCGCCCGACTCGTCGTCGTCGGCCGGCGTCAGCCCGCCCACCTGGCCTTGCACCCTCTCGGAGAACGGATCGAACCCCGCGGTGGTGCTCCAGGTCGCGCCGGGCAGCGCATCCTCGGCCGCCGCGAACGAGGTTCCCAGGTTGAGCCGCACCATCAGCCGGCCGGTCGAGCGATCCAGCCGCACCTGGTCGGGCAGGCCGTCGCCGTTGATGTCGATCAGCTCCGTCTTCACCTCGGAGAGGTTGGCGGCGATGCCACCGCCGATCGAGCTGGGGAACATCGCGTAGAGGCCGCGCATGTTTCCTTGCGCGGACGCGTCCCGGAAGGGCTCGGAGAAGCCCAGGCCGGCGGAGACCGAGAGATCGGAGGTCTTCTGCAGCGAGAAGGGCCCGCCGGTCGACGCGCGCGGCGTGAGCGTGTTGAGGTGCGTGAGCCGGGCACCCGATCCGTCGGAGACGACGTCGATGATGCCGTCGCCGTTCATGTCGCGCGCGTCCAGCGTCTGCGTGTTGGATCCCGCGCTGACGCTGACCGAGAGGTTGGTGATCCCCAGGTTGATGCCGATACCTCCGGAGATGGTCTGTCCGGAGCTGGCGCGCGACACGTCGCCGACGGCGAAGAGGCCCTGGGTGGATCCCTGCTGGCCACTGGAGGAGGCGAGCCCGCCGCGGCGGCCGGCGTGCATCGTGTCCCGCGTGACGAAAGCGGTACCGTCCTGGGAAACGAAGGCAGGCGTGGGGGCGAGGCCGGGAGTCGTGACGTTCTGCGTGCCCCGACGCCGCGGGATCATCGTCGAGAAGAGACGCCCGCGCTGGGAGACCGGGTTGTTCGGATCGCGGAACTGGCGCTTGGCGTCGAGGCCGCGCTCGCGATCGTTGGTTCCCGCGAAGGTGACGTCGTCGACCGGCCGGTAGAAGAGGCTGGAGTCGAAGACGTCGGCGGCGGTGCCGCTCCAGGTGCCATATCGCCAGCCGTGGAAGCCGCCGCCGAAGGGGGATGCCATCACCGGCGTCCGCGGCTGCTCGAAGGTGACGTGCAGCGGCACGATGAACGGCTCGCCGTCGAGCGTCACCAGGACAGGCCACTCGCGGAACCCGGGATCGGTCTCGGCGTGCGCTTCGAAGAAGACCTGTTCACCCGCCGTGACCGGGAACGAGACGTTGGCGTCCTCGCCGGCATGGTGCTTGAGCCAGAGCCGGCCCTGCGTCCGCACGCTGAAGGCAACGTTGCCGGAGAGGCTTGCCGCGGTGCTGGACACCGACAGCGTGCCGTCGTGTGGCACCACCAGCGGCCGCAGCGGGATCGGCTCGAAGCGGCTGTGCAAACGGAAGTACGGATCGGCGATGAAGCTGGTCGAGGCCAGCTCGGATGGCAGCGGCGTACGGCACACGCCGGAAGAGTCGCAGACGGTGGTCATGACCCCGATCGGGCTCCAGACGATGGCGGCCGGATCGATGGGCAGCTCGGTGTCGATGCGGAAGACCAGCGAGTCGCCGGCCTGGACCTGGAAGTCGGCCTTGAACGGGGTGAGGCCCACGAAATCCGAGGCGATGGTGGTCGAGCTGACGTCGAAGGGGGAGCCGCAGAAGACATCGGTCGGCCGCGTGCCGAAAGGGAACCTCTGCGCGCAGACGCGCACGTCGTCGGCGGTGGTGGCTTGCTTGTCCACGTCGCCGGAGACGTGGAGCGTTCCGGAAAAGGCCGGCTGGACCGAGGTGAGCGGGCTGCCGGCCAGCTTGAAGTCGGCGGCGGTGTTGAACGTGAAGAGCGGTGCTCCCGTCGGGTCGACCAGGGGCGCGTCGTCTGCGGTCAGAGCGCCGCAGTCGCCGGTGCAAGACGTGTATTGGAACGTGGGCGAGAAGGTGATCTCCTCGAGCGGTACCGGCCGCGGGGGGCTCTGCGTGGTGTCGCTGCCAACGGGGAAGTCGTCGAGCGTGGACAGGACGAAATAGATGTGGTCCTGCGGCAGCACGGAGAGGTTCGGAATGCTGATCGGCGTCGGATCGACGTCGGTGGGCAGCCTTCGCGCCTCGAAGATGGGCTGCCCGGGGAAGTCCATGATGCCCTCCTCGTGCGCCTGGTAGAGGCGCAGCCGCACGCCGTCGCGGCCGGGACCGGTGGGCGGGGTGCGCGCCCAAGCGATCTCCCCGGAGAGGTTGACGGTCCCCTGGAAAGGAGCGGTCCATTCCAGCATCGCGTCGTTGGGCGGAGTCTGGTCGCGCAGCGCCTGCCGCGCAGCATCGAGCGCGGCGTTCACCGCCGCGGTGTCGCCGAGGTTGGCGAAGGTGGTGGGCCCGGAAAGCGGCTTGGTGGTGCCGAAGAGGAACCGATCCGCCGGAGAGCAGCCGGGGCCGGTGCAGGTGCGGGGGAAGTTGAAGAGGACCTGTCCTCCCGTGACGACGTCCGGTAGCCCGTCGCCGTCGGCGTCGATGAGGAAGGAGTCCGAGCTGCTGAAGTTGAAGGAGCCGCCCACGTTGGCGAAGACGGGGCCGAAGACGGTCTGCAGGCCGAAGTTGAAGTTGTTGCCCGTCTCGGATCCCAGCGTCGGGATGAACGACGTGCCCAGCGTGCCTCCGTTCAACGGATCGCCGGGCGGGGCGACCGCGGAGATGCGGCGGATCACCGCGCCGGTCGCGTCCGTCCGCGACTGGCCGAACTGGACCCGGCCATCCCTGGTGACCCGGTCGGGGATCCCGTCGCCGTTCAGGTCGATCATGATCGCTTCGGTGGTGGACTCGCGATGGTTGGTCGAGACGCTGAACCCCACCGACCCCTCGTCGCGCAAGGGTCCCAGACTGATGCCGGTGTAGGCGTGCACGCCGACGCTGAACTCCGCGGTGGAGGTGAGGGCGCGGTCGTCGCTGCCGTCGAAGCTCCAGGCCACCGGGCTTCCGAAGCCCGGTGTCACGCTGGTGTAGGAGAAGCGATGGGTGTTGAAGGGAGCGCTCCCGTTGTCGCCGCCGCGGCCGAACACGTCCACCGACGCGATGCGCGACTTGCCGAAATCGCCTAGCTCATAGCGCAGGACGTACTCGCGGACGATGCCCCTCTGCTCCGCGGGTCCGGCGAGCAGCCAGACCTGCACGCGCTCGAGCAGGTGGCGGGTGACGATCTTGAACCCGGTGCGCGCGGAGGTGACGATGTCCGGGCGGTCGGCGATGCCGGCGCCCTCGTGCCGACGCTGGAAGATGACCGCGTACGCGCCGGTCTCCGCATCGGAACCGCTGGAGACCGCCGAAGGCCCCAGCCGCGCCGCCTTTCCCGTGTAGTGGATCTCGGTGAGGTACGACTGGCGGAAGTCCTCGCCGGTGGCCGCGTCGAAGGCCGTGCCAGGCGAGCGCTTCTGGTCCTGCTCATAGACGTAGTGGCAGAGGTTGCCGTTGGTGTCGATCACCCGCTCGAGGTGCCACACGCCGACGGCGCCCGTGCGCGGGCTCGCCACCCGCGCCTCGGGAGAGGCGCCGTAGACGAAGAGCGTCCCGCTCCGGTCGGCGCGTTCGAAGTGGAAGCTCGCCGGGTCGGGACCGCAGCGGAGGATGAAGTCGAACGCTCCCTCCGCGCGGGCGGCGAAGCGCTTGCCGATCGATCCGTCCTGGCAGCTTCCGGTGCCCACCGGGACGAGCTGCCGTCCCTCGACCATGTAGCGATCGGAGCCGTCGTAGAAGGGCGCGCCGAAGGTGGTGTCGATGGAGATGGTGGAGACGGAGAGATCCCAGCCGATTCCGGTCCAGCCGCTCTGACCCTGCGAGTTGTAGGTCAGCGCGAGAGCCGGCGTGTAGGCTCCGCGCGCGGAGGGAATGCGGATGGGAAGCGCCACGTTGGCCGTTCCCTGGCTGTTCGCCAGCGGTGCTTCGATGAAGTCGATGCCGGCCGACGGCTCGGCGACCTTGATGTCCTTGATGGAAGTGGGGTTGTAGGAGGTCGGTCCGGGGTGGCTCGGATCGACGATGACCGCGTTGATCATGAACGTGAAGTGCGTCGTCTCGCTCACGATCTGGCGGCGACCCCGGATCAGCGAGCGGCGCGCGAGCGGCTGCCACTTCGCGCTCTCCTCGTCGTAGAACCAGGTCAGCACGTGCTCGGGCGTCTTCCCCTGCGGCAGCAGCTTGTCGTCGTAGGGGAGCGTGATGGCGACGGCCGTGCTGAACTGCTGGCCGTGGGGAGTGAAGCGGTAGCCGGCTCCGCGCGGCGCGGTGACGTTGACCATGCCGGGGCCCAGGCGAGGCACGAGCTCGGATCCGTGTCGCGTGATGGTCAGCGAGGTCAGCGCGCCGACTGCGCCGGCCGGCGCATCGACGGCTACGTCCGAGCCCAGCTTGACCTTGCCGCCCTTCTGCGGGTCGACCAGATCCGACGAATCCACGTCCTCCGCGCCGAAGCGGACGTCGTCGCCGGCGGTCGCGGAGGGATCGCCGTTCTCCGCCAGCAGATCGGCCGAATGGTCGTCGTCGAGATAGATGTCGCGCGTCGCGACGGTGCCGTCGGGGAAGCGCGCGGTGAGCGTCACCGGCCACGAAGCCGTGGTGCCGGCCATCGCGGCCGGGCGCGTGAGCGCCGAGGAGATGGCGCCGTTCAGGCCCACCGGCGCGCCCCCGATCGTCAGCGCTCCGGGACCGGCCGGAGACTCGGCCCACCCGGTTACGAAAGCGTTCTCGCCGAATCGTTCGCCGACGAAATGGCCCGACGCCCAGCGGAGCGCTGGATAGGTCACGACGATCCGGGCGGCGCGGCCGTTGCGGCCGACCGGGCTCCCGACCGCGGCCGCTTCCACCACCGCCGCGGTGTCGATGGGCGGCCCCAGCGGATCCACCTCGACCCCCACCCAGCTCACTCCGGTCGAAGGCACGACGAAGGAGTTCCAGCCTTGCTGCAGAGTGGCTTTCAACGGATTGCTCTTGCCCGGCCCGTCGGCGGCGTAGATCAGGACCTTGAGCGGCCCGCCCACCATGTCGATGCCGGCGTAGTCGAGCGCGAAGGTGCGCTCGAGCGACAGCGGCAGCGCGTCGGGAGCCAGCTGGCCCACGGTGTCGAGGCGGCCGTCGAAGGCCGCCGTGAAGCGCGCCTGCCCGTCGCGATCGAGGAGGTTCGTGCCGTCGTCCATCTCCAGGACGAGGCGAGGCGACCCGACGAGCACGGTCTGCGTGGCGTCGTCGGGCAGGCAGAGCTGGACGGAGTCCGCTCCGGTGAGCTTGCGGGGGTCGATCTCGTCGGCGATGCTGCGGTCGAGGGTTCCACCGCCCAGCCACATGCCGCCGACCGCCGCGGCGCCGTTGAGGCTCCGGCGGAGCACGACCGAGCGCTGCACGCCGGCCGCTTCGTATGCGAAGTAGGCGCGGCGAACGGCCTGCAGAGGCAGCGCGGAGATGAAATCGAAAGAGGCGCAAGGCATCGATCCAACCGGACCGGCGGGGTCCAGCGCTGCGGAATCCAGGCTGCTCGCAACGACGAAAGCGTTGTCGAACGGCAACCCGGCGCCGCCGGCGGAAGCGACCGCCAGGGCGTTGCCGTCGCGCGGGGCACTGCCCAACCCTGCTCCCCAAAGCTCCAACTCGGTGAGGGCGGTGCTGCCAGCCGTGGGCGCCAGCGTCACGGTCCACTGGCTCAGCTTTCCCGCCGGGACCTGCGCTGCTTGCACCCACCGACCCGGCCCGTCGAGCGTCTGCGTAGGCGCGCTGCCGAGTCGGATCGACAGGGCCTGGGCGCCGAACACTTTCAGCGACCGCACCTCGACCTCGTGGGCGAAAGTCAGCGTCAGCGTCGTCGGCGCGGTGAGCTGCAGCGCCGTCGTCGTATCGCGGTCGAAGAGAGCGGAGACGTCGGTCCTCGGGTCCACGTCGACTGCGATGGGAGTGAGACGGATGGAACCAGGCGGCGGCTGCGGTCCGTTGAGACCCTGCGCGCACGCGACGAGAACGATCGACAAGGACAAGGGCGACAAGGACCCACGGCGCATGTGGCCTCCCCCGGGCCGGCGGAGCGGAGCAACGAGCGTGGGCTCCGCCAGCGTTTCGCTTGGCGGCCCTCGACCATGAGGTCGCGGTCTTCGTCAACCGGCCAGATACTTGGCCGGCCCGGCTCGAGTCTCGTCGTCGGTGCAACCCCAAGAACAGTCGATCGAAAGTCGGCAGCGAGCAGGGCTCCGGGCGATTGTGAATTCTCTGTAGCGTGTCGGCTGACGTAGGATAAAGACGCACCCGTACGGCAGCGTTTCGAGCGCTTTCTGAGCGAATTCATTTGAAAAATTTCAGGCACGTCTCTCGGGACGCTCTTCGAGAGCTCGGTTCGTGATCATCGGGACGAAGGCTGGCCCCCACTGCTCGCCTGGCGTCCCCAGGTCTCCGGGTGCTCCGCCTTCCACCTCATCGCCGCGAAGATCCGCGCCCGCCCGCTCGGGTGGTCATAGAACACCAGCTCCTCCAGCGGCCCCGGATCCAGCTTCCGATACTCCGACAGCTTCAGCGCCGCCTGCGCAAACCCATCCGGCTGCCTCGCGGCGTTCAGCCCGAAGATGTCCGCCTCCGCCTCCTGCACCCGGACGATCGAGTTGAAGACGGGCGTCACCACGAAGAAGTACGCCGTGAACAGCAGCGCGGCCAGCGGCAACCCCGCCACGTCGCCGACGTCGCGCACCCGCCACCGCCCCTCCATCCGCACCCGTGGCCGCTCGAACAGCCACGCCACCACCGCGAACCCCGCCACGATCAAGATCCCGATCTCCATCAACCCCTTGTAGATGTGGTTCAGCACGTAATGCCCCATCTCGTGCCCCATCACCGCCTCGATCTCCGGCAGCGACGCGCGGTTCAGGAGGTTGTCGTTCAGCGTGATCCGCTCCGTCCCCAACAGGCCGCTGACGTTCGCGCTGATCCGCTTGGACTGCTTCGACGCGTCCACCTCCCACACCTCGCCCGCCTGGATCCCGTTCGCCCTCGCCAGCGACAGGATCGGCGCGACTACACGCTGGTCCTCCAGCTTCTTCGGGCTGTTGAAGATCGGCACGATGAAGATCGGCGTGATCAGGGCGGCAAAGGCGGCGAAGGCGACGGCCACCGCGGCGCTCCAGAGCCACCAGGTGCGGGGCAGCCGGCGCACCACGGCGTAGAGCGCCATCATCGCCAGGCCACCCAGCACGATCGACAGCGCCAGACCCTTGAGCTGCTCGACGAACCAGCCGCCGAAGGTCAGGTTCGACAAGCCATAGCTGTGCTCGCGCAGGTAGTCCTGGTAGACCGACAGCGGAAACGAGAGCACGCCGACCGCTACGACGAACTGCGTCCAGTAGAGCGCGGTCTGCAGCGCCCGCACCCGCGTGACCCGCTCCGCGAAGTCCCGCATCCGCGCCGACGCGCCGGTCTGGAGCAGCAGGAGGAACACTCCCGCTCCCCAGAGGAAGCTCCAGAGGGTCAGCCAATACCCACCTTCGAAGTACGCGTCGGACTTCGCGCGCTGATCGGCAGGAAGCAGGTCCAGGTACGCCCGGGTCGCGGCCTCCGGATCGATCGATCCGGAGGCTCCGCTCGCGGCGGCGGGCGGCGGCGAGGGCGGCACCAGGTCGGCCAGCGAGGCCGGCGCCGAGGCGAGCATCAAGGTCAGGAGCAACGACGTCATCTCACCAGACCTCGCATCGGTTCTGCCCCCGGACCATCGGGTCGCCCGCCTTGCAGGAGAACGCCTGCTGGAACGAGGTGAGATTGGAGAGCGGCCCGATCACCCGGTACTTCGCGATCGGGTGAGGATCCCCCTGGACCATCAGCCGCTGCGTCTCGGGACGGATCTGGTCCCCGCGGAACTGTCCCCAAGCGATGAAGAACTGCTGCTCGGGCGTGAAGCCGTCGCGGGACGGCTGCGGCCGCTTCTGCAGCGCCTTCTGGTAGGCCGCATACGCGATCCGCGCACCGGCCAGATCGCCGATGGCCTCGCCCAGCACCAGACGGCCGTTGTGATGGATCGCCGGCTCGATGAAGTAGCCCTCGAACTGATCCACCACGCACTGCCCGCGCTGCTGGAAGGACTTGAGGTCCGCGTCCGTCCACCAGTTCGAGAGCCGGCCCTGCGCGTCGAACTGCGCGCCCTGGTCGTCGAACCCATGGCTGATCTCGTGCCCGATCACCACCCCGATCGCGCCGTAGTTCACCGCGTCGGTCGCGTTCACGTCGAACGCAGGCGGCTGCAGGATTCCGGCGGGGAAGACGATCTCGTTGCGCTCGCCGCTGTAGTAGGCATTGACGGTCGGCGGCGTAATGGCCCACTCGGTGTTATCGACCGGCTTGCCGATTTTTTGCAGGACGCGGTTGCCCTCGAAGATCGCCGCCCGCTGCACGTTGCCCAGCATGTCGCCACGCTCGATTTCAAGTTTGCCGTAGTCGCGCCAGCGGTCGGGGAAGCCGATCTTGTTGCGGATGGCCGTCAGCTTGATCTGCGCCTGCTTTTTTGTGGTGTCGGTCATCCAGGGCAGGCCGCCGATGTCTTCTTTCAGGGCCTTTTCCAGGGCGTCCACCATCTTGAGCATGCGCCGCTTGCCGTCTTCTCCGAATGTTTTTTCAACATAGCGTTGGCCCAGGGCTTCGCCGAGGGCCGCGTCCGTGGCGTTGACGCAGCGCTTCCAGCGGGCCTGCAACTGCTGCTGCCCGGTCAGTGCCTGCTGAAATTTAAAGTCCTCCTGCACGATATCGTCGGAGAGCGCTGTAGCCGAGCCGTTCAGAAGCTGCCATGCGAGGTAGGTCTTCCAGGATTCCAGAGGAATCGAATCGATGAGCGCGTTGACGCGGGTAAAGAAATCGGGATTGCCCACGTTCAGCTTCGCGAACCGCGGCGCGCCGACAGCGGCAAAGTAGCGCTCGAAACCGAAGCTGGGAGCGATTTTTTCCAGTTCGGCGATCGTCATTGCATGATCGCGGCTGGCGGGGTCGCGGCGCAGCGTGCGGTCCATGGCCGAGCGGGCCAGTTCGGTTTCGATCTTCATTACGGCCGCGGCGCTTTGG
>DASQAS010000135.1:0-63789 GCA_035635635.1 Myxococcales bacterium
GGCCGGAACGGCTCCTCGCAGGAAGACTTTCCCTTCGCGACGCGCTCCTCGATCTGCACCGTACCGATCGGCGCGCCGCTCGGCTTGGTCAGCTCTCCGTTCTCCTCGGCTTGCACGGTCCGCGCCGGGACCCACGATGCCACCCGCAGCTTGCCCCGCGCGCTCTCCGCGGCTGCCCGCGCCTGCTTCACGGCGGCGTCTTCGGTGTCGGTCTCCTTGCCCGAATCGAGCTGGACCTCCACCGGAGCGGTCGCGTCCGCATTTCGCGCCACCTCGATCACGTGCAGCCGGGCCCAGGGAAAGCCCGATCCTTCCGCCACCCCGTGCTCGATGAAGGCGACGTACCGGTCGTCGGGCGAGAAGCCCACCACCTCGACAGGGAGAGCGTTGGCCGCGAGCAAGAGCGCGATCAGCATCGGCCGAACGTATCAGATGAGGCGGCCCAGAGGACCGAGGTCGAGGTTGAGATCCTCGGGTTTCAACCCGAAGCGCCGCGCCAGATCGTGCACCGTCTCCTCCAGCCGCATGAGCGCGATGCCGATCGCCTCGGTCTCCTCCGGCGTTAGCGTCCCCGCGTCCATCCTGCGGATGGCCTGCTTCTCCAGGAGCTTGCGCAAGAACTCGATCAGCGCGAGCACCAGGCGGGCCACGGACTTCTGCACGTCCTTGGGGTCGGCGTTCCAGCGGGGCGCCTTTTCCGCCCTGCGCTCCACCTCCTTGCGCAGCGCTTCCAGCTCGCGGACCTGCATGGCCACCACGTCCTTCTTCATGGCGTGAGCTCCGGTGCGAACGACCAGGCCGGCCAGGGGCCGCTGAAGGTCACGTGCATGCCGTCGAGGCGCGTGCTCTCCAACGCCTGCCGGTAGGCCGGCGCGGAGCCGCGGTCGATCAGGTGGTACACGCTGGCGAGCAGGTCGGCCTCCGTGTGCCGCTCGATGCGCTCGGCGCGGATCAGTCCGGACAGCGCGGCGCGGAGGGGCCCCAGCTCGGGCAGGGTCCTCGACCGCCTGCGCGCTTCGAGGTATCGGGTTCCCGGACCGCCAGCCGCCGGTTCGTCCGGCAGGTTTCCGTGGACCCGCAACGTCATCTGCTCCCGCCCGGCGACCTGGTCGAGCGCCTCGGCCAGCTCCGCTTCCCGGACCGCCAGGGCCGCCGAGAGCGCGGCCTCGTCGGCCGCGCAGGAGCCGAATCGCGCGGGCAGACAGGCCTGGGAAAGGTCGGCGATGCGGCGCACCGCCGCCTCGTGCGCGCGCAGCGCCTCCTCGGACAGGGGCGGTGGAGGATCGCCGCAGACCACCTCCAGCTCTCCCCGGGCCACGATCCGTACGCGCTCCCCCCGCGCCCCCACGGCCTCGCGCGGCGCTCCCCGGGCGATGGCGTACAGCCCGATCACGATCCGCCCCGGCGCGGCAGGAGCCGGTCCGCCGCGCAGAGCAGGGCGTTCAGGCGGAGGTAGACGAGGTCCACGCCCGCCACGCCCAGGATCACCTCGCCCTGCAGCATCACGCCCTTGTTCAGGACGTGATCGATGATCTCGAGCAGGGACGCGTCCGCCCGATCGATGATCTCGTCGGCCTCGGAGCGCGCGCGCTTCTTCACCGGGTCTCCGCATCGGTGACGAACGTGTACGCCGGCCAGGGGCCGGTCAGCGTGAGCTGGTAGTCGCGGTCGGCCAGCTTCTTCGCCTCTCCGCGCACCAGCGCTTGGAACGCCTTCGAGCGCTTGCGCGGAAGCAGGAAAGCAGCGTCGAGCAGGACCCGCTTGCCGATCTCGCCCGGAGGCGGAGGCCGGCGCCGGGCGTCGTCCGCCTTGGCGGCCAGCCGATCGAACAGAGCATCCGCGCGATCGCGCGCGTGGTCGATCAACTCCCGCGCCGCCTCGTGCTCCTTCTTTTTGCGCAACAGGAAAGTCGCGCCGGGCGCTCCCGCCGACACGGCCCGGGCCTCGTCGCGCGCACGCCGCAGCGCCGCCATCTCGTCCATCAGGACGCGCAATCCCCACTCCTCCCGGCCCTCGATGCGCTGCACCAGCCGGTCGATGCGCTTGCGCTGCTTCGCCACGTGGTCGAGCGCGCGCGCGTCGGAGTGGAAGAGCGTGAACAGCTTCATCGGGACCACGGTGCCGTTCTTCGCCAGGTGCTCGACCAGGGCCTCGTGCGGCACCGCCACCGACGAGACCCAGGCCAAATCTTGAAGGCCGCGCTCGATCGGCTTCTCGCCGTAGCGGTCCAGGGGCGCGTCGGCCGCGACCAGCCACAGGCCGCCCCCCGCGCCGATCGCGCGAGGCTTGCCCGCGCCGGGCAGCCCGGGAGGCACCGCCCGCAGCGACGGCTCGCGGGGGGATTGTACGAGGCAGTAGAGATACGTCGCGGTGCTCATGAAAGGCTCGTCCAGGTGCTGCCGAATCTCTCCAGCGCCGCAGGACCCCGGGGGCCCGGCGCGACGCGTGGCGCGCCCAGCATAGCCCAGCCGCGCCGGATCCGACGCAGCTGGGCGATCTCCTTCTCCTCGGCCGCCCCGGCCCTCCGGCACCTTCTGCAACCGGGGCCGGTCCGCGCGTTCACCAGCACGGCCGCCGCCTTCATCCGGAGCCGCCGGAGGGCGGCGAGCAGCCGCGCGGTCTCCAGCCGGGGCAGCGCCGCGGGGCGCGTCACGGCGACGAATCGGGCGCGGCCGGGGTCCTGCAGGAGCTCCTGCAGCTCCCGCAGCTCGCGGGCGGTGGTGGTCAGATCCTGCGCCACGGTCCCGAGACCGGTGACGCGGCGGTACTTGAGCAGGATCTGCAGCAGCGCCTGGACCCACTCGCGGGCTGTCCCGGCCAGCTCCAGAAGCCGCAGGGCGTGCCCGGTCGGCGCGGTGTCCACCACGATCAGCTGGTGCCGCGCAAGCGCCTCGATGACCGCGAGCAGGGCGAACAGCTCGTCGAGGCCGGGCGGTGCGAGATCGATCAGATCCTCCATCACCGCGCGGTCGTAGGGCGCGTCGAGGGAGGAGCCGCCGCGCAGGGTGGCGAAGAGCTCCTCGACGCCCTTCCGATGGCGCTCGCGCTGCTCGCCGAACGCGCGCGCGGCGTCGAGCTCGCGCGCCCGCAGGCCGGAGATCACCTCGCGCTCCTCGTCCCCCACCGGCATCCGGAGGACGTCGCCCAGGGAGTGGGCGGGGTCGGTCGAGAGGAGCAGCACGCGCGTTCCGCGCCGCGCCAAAAGGACCGCGGCCGCTGCTGCGGCGGTCGTCTTCCCCACGCCGCCCTTCCCGCCGAAGAACAGGAGCCGGGTTCCGGGCGGCGCGATCGAGCCCAGCCAGTCCGGCGGGCCAGGCCGGGTCAGTGGCCTGGGCTCCGCTTGCGCCGCTCGCGCTGTCCGCGAGGCACGAAGCGGTGCGCCCGCGAGCGCGTCGGCGATGGCCGCCAGCGCGCCGGCGCCCCGCGGCTCCTCCTCCTGGTCGGGGACGCCGTGGATGGGCAGCTCGAGGTCGCGGGCCTCGGCGAGGACGCGCGCCTGGTCGGCGCGGCTGGCCGAACAAAAGGCGCAGGGCCGGTCCGGCTGCGGCGTGAGCCGATTCGCGATCAGGCGGGTCACGCGCTGGCCGCCGGCCCGCAGCGCGCCGATCCCGTCCCTTGCCTCCGCGAGCGAGAGGTCCTCGGCCAGGGTCACCCAGTGGAACTCGGCGTCCGCGGACCGGAGCAGGGCGTCCAGCCCCCGAGCGTCCTCCTGCAGCTCCTCGATCAGCGCGTCGGCCGCGTCCTTGCGGACCGACCCGCGCAGCGAAGCCGCGATGGCGCGGTGCTTGGCCTGCAGATCGTCCAGGACCTGCGCGAGCTTCTTCAGCGTGGCCGGCATGGACAGGAGCCGCAGCGTATGGCCGGTCGGCGCGGTATCCACTACCACCTCGTCGAAGCCGCGCGACAGCCGCCGGAGCTCGATCAGCCCGATCAGCTCGTCCACCCCGGGCAAGGAGAGACGGAAGAGCGCGTCGATGTCCTCGTCGTCGAGATAGGTCCCGCGCGAAGCCACGGTGCGGAACACGCGCTCGCGAGCCTGCATCCAGCGGGACAGGGCCCGGTCCGCGTCCATCTCGGCCGCGTGCAGCCTCCCGCGCACGGCTCGCGGCGAGGCCGAGAGCTTCGCCTCCAGCGCGTCCGCCAGCGAGTGCGCCGGGTCGGTGGAGACCACCAGCGTGCGCTTTCCTTTCCGCGAGAGGGCGAGCGCCGCCGCCGCGGCGCAGGTCGTCTTGCCCACGCCGCCCTTCCCCCCGTAGAAGCGGAGCATCACTCCTTCTCGAAGCTCACCGTCGCCTCGACGCCGGTGACCTTGAGCTCACCGGGTTTCATCGCTCGGGCCGCCTCGCCGAGCTGCCGCTCGCGGATCTCGCGCAAGCGGGCGAGGATGTCGGCCTCGAAGGCCGCGAACTCCTCCTGCGTCATCTCGCCGAGCTCGAGGCGCATCTGCGCCGCGAGCAACTCCTCGCGCAGGCGGGAATCGTCGTTCAGCTCGGCGTCGACCGCGGCGGCCACCTTGCCGAGCACGAACTTGATCCCGGAGATGAGGAGCTTGTCGACGATCAGCAAGCCTTATTTCTCCTTCGCCCGCTCCAGCTTGAGGCGGATGTTGACGAAGTTGTACGGCGGCCAGGGCCCCGTGTACTTGAAAGTCAGCTTGTCGAACCGCGCGCCGATCTCCTTCACCCGCTGATCGAACCCCTGCTCCTTGTCGCGGGAGACGAGGAAGGCGGCGTTCATGATCATCTTGTCGCCGATCGGCTTGTTGGCCCGCGAGGCCACCGCCACGTCCCGGAGCGCCGCGAAGATCTCCGCCACGTACTTCTCCGAGTGGGCCGAAAGGGCCGCGTCCATCAGCCGGCCATACTGCATGCGGGCAAAGTAGGTGGACCCCTTCTGGGCAAAGATCTCCTGCTTCAGCCTGCGCACGTCCTCGTCCTGGTTCTCGATCTCGCGCACCATCACGTCGCGGTCCCAGAGGACCTTGAGGCCGAACTCCAGCTTGTCCTGCATCTTGTCGAGCACGTCGTGGAAGGCGTCGTACGCCGAGCGCAGCAGCTCGACGATGTCGTCGCGGGTCTTGAACACTGTCCCGAAGCTCATCGGGATCACCGTGTGCTTGCGCATCACCGTCTCGTTGACGCGCTCGTGCGCGAGCACGTTCTCGCGGGTGGGATCGTGCACCTCGATGGGCGTGTCGCTCACCACCGCCGCGATGTCCCGGTAGTTGACCGTGTGCACCTCGGCCGGATCGGCCCCGATCCCGAGGGGTCCGAAGCGGAGCGGCTCGCTCGCCTGGATGATGCAATAGACGTACTTGCCGCGCGCGTCGGGCTGCTGCTTGAGCTGGCCTCCCCCGTCGTGTTTCTCGGCAGGCCGGGCGGGCGCAGTGGAGCGCGCGGGAGCGGCCGCCTTGGCCGCCTTCTTCCCCGGCGATTCCGGCTTTCGCGTCGTCTTCCTGGCCTTCTCGGCTCCCGGCATGCGTTATCTCGCCCCCTTCGTTGCCTTGATCACGGTTGCTTTTCCGGTCGCGAGCATGCGGCGGATCTCCGCCACCAGCTGGTCGGGAAGGCAGGGCTTGGCGAGGAACGAATCGCAGCCCGCCTCCTTTGCGCCCTTGGAATGTCCGGCCAGGGCGTGGCCGGTCAGCGCTACCACCGGGATCGTCCGGGTGCGCTCGTCGGCCTTGAGCCTGCGGGTGGCTTCCCACCCGTCCATGATCGGCAGCGAGAGATCCATGATGATGATGTCGGGCAGCCGCTCCTGCGCGGCGTCGATCGCTTCCTTGCCGTTGCGCGCCTCGATCACCTCGTACCCCGAGAAGCTGAGGTACTCGGAGTACATCTCCCGGTTGTCGGCGAAGTCGTCGACGACCAGCACCAGGGGCTTGCGCCCAGCGTCGTTCGTCCCGGTCATCGTCGCTTTCCCCGGCGCGGAATGACCAAGGTGAAGATCGAGCCGCCGCCGAGCTGCGATTGGAGCCCGACCCGCCCGTCCAGCATCTTGGCGAGCCGCCGGCAGATGGCCAGACCGAGCCCAGCGCCGCCGTACTCGCGGGTCACAGAGCTGTCGGCCTGACGGAAGTCCTCGAACACCTTGTCCTGATCCTCCGCCGCTATCCCGATGCCGGTGTCCTCCACCGAGATTCGCAGCTCGCGCCTCTCGTCGTCGCAGCGCACCCGCACCCTCACCTGGCCCTGGGGCGTGAACTTGATGGCGTTGGTGAGCAGGTTCAGCACGATCTGCTTCACCTTCTGCCGGTCCGAATGCACCTCCGGGGGCGGCTCCGGCACGTCGGTCAGTACTTGTAGCCGCGCCTTCTGGATCAGCGGCTCCAGCTCGGCCAGCAGCTCGGAGATCAGCGAGCCGAGCTCGAACTCCTCGAGGTGCAGCGGCATCTTGTCCGCCTCGATCCTGCTGATGTCGAGGATGTCGTTGATGATCGAGAGCAGGTGCCGCGCGTTCGAGTCCACCCGCAGCATCTTGTTCTTCTGCGGCGGCGACATCTCGCCCGAGACGCCTTGCAGCAGCATGCTGGTGTAGCCGAGGATCGCGTTCAGGGGCGTGCGGAACTCGTGCGACATGTTGGCGAGGAATTGGGATTTGAGCTGCGAGGCCTGCTCCAGCTCGAGGTGCTGGCGCTGCAGGAGCTCGTTGCGGCGGACCAGCTCGGCGGTGGCCTCCCGCACCTTCTCCTCCAGCTGCTCGCTGGCCACCTTGACCTGCTCGTAGAGCCGGCCCTTCTCCAGCGCCTCGGTCCGGTCGTGCAGGATGGTGACCACCGCGGTCACCTCGCCGTGCTCGCTCAGCACCTTGCCGGCAACCGCCTCGACCGGGAGACCCTCCAGGGTGGAGGGATCGGTGAGCGAGATCTCGCCGCGCCAGCGGAGCCCGGCGCCGGTGAGGAAGAGGTTGGAGACGAAGGAGGAGAAGTACGCGTCGTTGCTGCGCACCGCGCGCTCGGCATCCGCCGTCTCGTCCGACGCGGGCGCCGTGAACAGGCGCTCCGCCGGCGAGTTCATCAGGAGGATCTTGCCGGAGGGATCGGTGACGAGGATCGGGTCGGCCACCGAGTCGATGATCAGGTCCAGGCGGTCGCGCTCGGCGCGGACGTCCGCTTCGGCCAGCTTGAGCAGCCGGTAGTTCTCCTCGATCTGCTCGGTGGCGACCCGCAGGTCGGTGACGTTGCGCAGGATCGACACCACGCAAGTGCCCTCGCGCGGGTGCTGCACCACCGAGGAGAGCAGCTCGAAGAGCAGGTCCGACCCCTCTGACGGAGAGACCAGCAGGAGCTCGCGGCGGGCGGCCCCCGACTCGTCGATCGCCTGCTGGGAGAGCGCCGCGGAGAAGAGCATGTTGTTCAGCGTCACCGCGCGGTGCCGGCCCTCGCTCTCGCCCTCCTTGGAGGAGAAGAGCGCGTCGGCGCGCGCGTTCGAGATGATCATCCGGCCTTCCGGATCGGTGAGCAGGATCGGGTCCGGCGAGGCGTTGATGATGTTGACGAGGAGCTCGCGCTCGCGCTGCAGGCGGTGCTCGCCCTCCACGATCACGGCGGTGGCGCGCAGGCGCGCGATCTTCTGCCCGAGCAGCTCCGCGGCCCACTTGGCCTCCGCCTCGCAGCGGCCCGGGCTGACCAGGAGCAGGCCTTGCCGGGCCTCTCGCTTCTCGGACAGCGGCAGCGGGATGGCGAGGAAGTCGTGGCGCCACGGGTCCCCGTTGCGCCGGCCCTGGCGGGCCAGGCTCACCGGGTCGCGGCCGGCCAGCGCGAACACCAGCGGATGGTCCGGCTGCTCGAGCGCGAGGTGCAGCGTCTCCAGCTGGCCCTCGGGCACGCCGCTCGCCGCCACGTCCTGCAGCATCCCCGACTCCGGATCGATCAACGCGCAGACGGCCTTGCGCGCGCCGCCGCGTTGCACCAGCCAGTCGACGGTCACGCGCGCGCACTCCACCGGGTCCTCGCTGAAGAGCAGGAGCTCCGCCATCGCGAGCCGGGCCGCGGAGACGGAGTCGCTAGGCGGCTCGGTGCCGCCGCGATTCTGGCTGGTGACTGCCGCGCCCATCGATTGCTACTCGGCGCGCCTGCGCCGCCGTTCGCCGGCCGAGCCCGAGGCGATCTGCGCCTTGAGCGCGGCGTTCTCGGCGAGCAGCGCCTCGTGCGTCCTGGTGTCGATTCCCTTGGGAGCGAGCGCCGGCGCCTGGCCCACCGCCTCCGAGTATTTGAGGTAGGTGTCGATGGAGGCGACCACCACGCGGGCCTCGACGGTGATCAGGTCGATTCCGACCAGGGAGACGCGCACCCAGGCGTCGATCACGATGCCCTTGTCGAGCACGCGATCGAGGACGTCGATGAGGCTGGCTCCGCCTGAAGATCTTTCGACCGGCATTGGCTCTCCTTGTCCTACGTGCCGTTGGTGCGCGCCGAGGACCTCCGCTTCGCCATCGGCGTCCGGCGCGTGAGGGACTCGACCTTCCGCTCCAGCAGGCGGACCTGCTTGCGCAGCTGTTCCTTCTCCAACTCGGCGCGCTGGCGCCCCGGGGCGAGGTGCTGATCGTAGCGCCACCAGTCGAGCCCGATCTGTTGCGCCTTGTCGATCGAGCAGACGATCAACCGGATGCGGATCGTCAACAGCTCGACCTCGGCGAGCGACACCTTGATGTCGCCCGCGATCACGAGGCCTTTGTCGAGCACGCGGTCGAGAACGTCCACGAGGCCGCTGCTATGGCTGCGTCCTGGCTGAAGCTCGGAACCCATTGGCGACCTTCCTTGTAGACCGATGGAGGGGTCTTTGAGCAAGCAGGCTCCGCCGCGCGTCCCGCAAGACCACGCACGCGGCGTTTGCTTCTGAACACTTCGCCAATTCAGCAGGTTTCACGCGGTTGTCGGCCCCTGTGCGTCGGTTCCCTACATGTGTCTTTTCCGGCGGCGATGGGCGCTCGCAAGCGGGCGCCCGGACGGTCCGCCACACGCTGCGTCGCGAAGGCTTGCGAAGGGTTCCCGAGGCCCCAAGTTAGAGCGTGGCTTCGAGGCAAGAGCGCGAGAGCTGGTTCCGGCGGTTCTCCTGCAAGGTGGGCGCGCTGGTCGGCACGCACTGGGCGTTCCTGATCGCCCTCGCGGTCGTGACTGCGTGGGCGCTCACGGGGCCGATGTTCGGGTACTCCGACAGCTGGCAGCTGGTGATCAACACCGGGACCACCATCGTCACGTTCCTGATGGTGTTCCTCATCCAGGCGACGCAGAACCGCGACGGCAAGGCGATCCAGCTCAAGCTGGACGAGCTCATCCGCGCGCAGAAGTCCGCGCGCAACGTGTTCGCGGATCTCGAGGACGCGACCGAGGAGGAGCTCCGCGCGTTCGAGCAGGAGTTCCGGACGCTGCGCAAGCGCGGACTTTCGGAGAAGAAGGCCGCGCAGAGCGCGGCGGAGAAGGCGACGAAGAGCTGAAGATTGTCTCGTTGAATCTGATCCGCCCACCGGCCACGTCGCCATTCCGTCGCCGTCGCCGTCCACGATCACGACCACGTCGACGTCGACGCAGACCTTAATGCTGCAGCAGCGGCGCGATCGCCCGCAGATCCCGGACGAACGCGCTCATCTCGCGGTGCCGCGTCTCGTCGTCGGGCGCGCGCAGGATCGAGGAAGGGTGCACCGTCGCCATCACCTTCGGCGCGAGCTCGTGCTCGAGGATCCGGCCGCGCATCTGCGTGACCTTGAAGGTCCGCCCGAGCAGCGCCTGCGCTGCGGTCGCGCCCAGGCACACCAGCACCTCCGGCCGGATCACCTCGAGCTCCGCCAGCAGCCACGGCTTGCAGGCCGCGATCTCGCGGGCGTTGGGCTTCTCGTGCAGCCGCCGCTTGCCTTGCGGCCGCCACTTGAAGTGCTTCACCACGTTGGTGACGTAGACCAGCTTGCGGTCGATGCCGGCTTCCTCCAGCGCGCGATCGAGCAGCTTGCCCGCCGGACCCACGAACGGGCGACCCGCCTTGTCCTCCAGATCGCCCGGCTGCTCGCCCAGAAGGACCGCGCGCGCCGTCTCGAGTCCCTCGCCGAACACCGTCCGCGTGCCGGTCTTGTAGAGAGGGCAGGCGGTGCATCCGGCGGCGGCCGCGCGCAGCCGCTCCAGCGTGGGCATCGCGGGGACGAGCGGGGCCGCGGTCGTCAGGTCTTCGTGCGCCATGTAGCCAAGGTACGCACCTTGGATCCGTGATCCACCTCGGGACCAGCGGGTACGTCTACGACCACTGGAAGCGGATCGCTATTTCGAGCTGGTGTCGCGACTCGGCCGCAAGCTCTCGGTCGTCCTCTGGCAGCTTCCGCCGCAGATGTCGAAGCCCGACGCCGGGCGGCTGGCGCGCTTTCTCGCGAGGCTCCCGCGCAAGAGCCTGCGGCACGCGGTCGAGTTCCGAAGCGCGGCCTGGTACTCGGAGGAGATCTGCGGCGTGCTCGACGCCTACGGGGCGGCGTTCTGCGAGCACGACCTGGTCCGGCTGCGCCCGCCGCGCTTCACCGGAGGGTTCCGTTATCTCCGCTTCCACGGGTCCACGGGAAAATATCGCGGCCGGTACGGGAAGCGGGCGCTACGGCCGGTGGGCGCGGACCTGAAGCGTTGGGCCGGAGACGCCTTCGTCTACTTCAACAACGACAGACTCGGACACGCGCTGCGCGACGCGCTCGACCTCGGCGATCTGCTCGGCGAACCGCTACACTGCGGGGATGCTCTTCGAGACCCGCGCAGGACCCGTGCGGCTGCGGTGGAACGAGCGCGGCCTGACGGCGATTGAGATGCCGGAGATGCCCCTGCGCGAGCTGCGCGCGGAGCTGGGAAAGGAGAAGAACGGCGGAGACGCGCCCGCGTTCGTGGTCGAGGCCGCCCGGCTCTTGAAGCGGCACCTGGCGGGGGAAGCGCAGGACTTGAGCGCGCTGCCGCTGGATTTGTCGGTGCTGGCGCCGTTCCAGCGCGCCGTCTACGAGAAGATCCGTTCGCTGCCTCCGGGCCGGACCACAACCTACGGCGAGATCGCCGCGCTGCTGGGCAAGCCCGGCGCTTCTCGCGCCGTCGGACAGGCGCTGGGGAGGAACCCGTTCCTGGTCGTCGTGCCCTGCCACCGCGTGCTCGCCGCCGGTGGAGCGCCCGGCGGGTTCTCCGCGCCGGGGGGAGTGGTGGCCAAGCAGCGGCTGCTGGCGCTCGAGGGCGTGACGCTGGCCGTCGACCACGGGCTGTCCTTCGATCCGGTCGCGGCCATCGAGCACCTCCGCGCGCGCGACCGCCGGCTGGCGAAGTTCATCGACCGGGTGGGTCCCTTCCGGCTCCGCCCGGCGGAGTTGCAGAGTCCGTTCGAGGCGCTGCTCGAGTCGATCGTGTACCAGCAGCTCCATGGAAGGGCGGCCGCCGCCATCCTCTCGCGGGTGATCGCGATCTTCCGCCCCAGGCGCTTCCCCAGGCCCCAGGACGTTCTCGATCTTCCGGAGGACGAACTGCGAGGGGCGGGACTCTCGCGCTCGAAGGCAGCCGCGATCAAGGACCTCGCGGCCAAGGCGCTGGACGGCACGGTCCCGGCCTCCACGCGGGCGCTCGAGAAGCTGTCGGACGCGGAGATCGTGGAGCGGCTCACGGCCGTGCGCGGCATCGGACCCTGGACGGTGGAGATGCTGCTCATCTTCCGCCTGGCGCGCCCCGACGTGCTCCCGGCGACGGACTACGGAGTCCGCAAGGGATACGCGCTGGTGCGCGGCGCCCGCGAGCTGCCCTCGCCCAAGGCGCTGCTCGCGTACGGCGAGCGCTGGCGCCCGTACCGGACGGTGGCGAGCTGGTATCTCTGGCGGGTGCTCGACCTGTAGCCTTCCTATTTCCGCCGGCCCGCCGCCTGGCTCGCGTTCGGGCTGTGCGACGGGACCACGTCGACGCGCACGTTCGCGTCCTTGGGCTCCACCAGCGGACCCTCGTAGCGCAGGAACGCCGCGGGCCCGCCGCCGTAGAGCCAGACGTGCTGATCGGGCGCGGTGACGAACAGCTTCGCGATCGCCGGGATGTCGGGGTGGATGGTGTAGCGGTCGGCGTCCAGCGTCCGCCCGGCCATGCGCACCTGGTCGGGCCGCTCGCGGATCACCTCGACCGGCGCGACCCGCGGCTTCGGCGTGAACGCGACGGCCTTGAAGCTCGCCTTGCCGCCCGGCGCGAGCTCCGAGCGCAGGGACTTGATCACCACCACGAACGCGATCCCGGCGAAGGTCTTTCCCGGCTCGATCTCGAGGTCTTCCTTCCAGCGCTTGTGCTGATCGACCCGCGTCGCGACCGCCTTGCGGGTCCGGAAGTCCACCTCGTACTGGCGCACCAGCGCGCCGTTCTTGCGCTCGGTCCAGTCCCAGCTCTCCTGCTCGAGCTGCGGCGCCAGGCGGACGGCCGCGCGCTCCACCATGGTGCGCCCGTCCGGGAAGTCGAACCTAGCCTCGATGTGCAGGACGCCGCCGGTCACGTGCTGCGCGTACTTGCCGTCGGCGATCGGCGAACCCGATGCGGGATCGATCAGCGACGTGATCGCCTGCGCGTCGCCTTCCTGGGAGTGCGCCACGAGGGCGAGCAATGCGGCCATGAGCAAACCGGGCATGCGTCCAAGCTGCGCAGCTTGGAGCGCAGGGACAACGCCCGGTCGACCGTCAAGCCAGGTCGAAAAGCAGGACTTCGGCAGGCTCGGTCGCCTGCAGGGCGAGCTTGCGCTCGTCGGTCACGGCCGCACCGTCGCCAGCCGACAGGGACTGGCCGTTCAGGTTCACCTTGCCCCGCGCGACCTGGAGGAAGGCATGCCGCTCCGGCGCCAGGTCGTACGTGACCCGATCGCCGGCTCCGAGCAGCGTGCCGTACACGGCCGCGTCCTGGTTGATCTTCACCGAACCGTCCTGTCCGTCCCGCGACGCCAGCAGCCGCAGCTTCCCGGCCCTCTCCTGAGAGGGGAAGCTCTTCTGCTCGTATCCCGGCTTGAGGCCACGCCGCTCAGGCAGGATCCAGATCTGCAGGAAATGCACGGGGTCGCTGCCCGAGGCGTTGAACTCGCTGTGCGCTACGCCCGTGCCAGCGCTCATCCGCTGCACGTCGCCAGGCTTGATCACGCCGCCGCCGCCGGTCGAGTCGCGGTGCGCCAGCGCCCCCTGCAGCACGTAAGTGAGGATCTCCATGTCCCGGTGGGAGTGCGTCCCGAATCCCTGGCCCGGCTGCACGGTGTCGTCGTTGATCACCCGCAAGGAGCGGAATCCCATGTGGTCCGGGTCCTGGTGCTCGCCAAAGGAAAATGTGTGCCAGGAGTCGAGCCAGTCGATCTCGGTGTGGAAGCGGTCCGGAGCCTTGCGCAGCGTGATCATTGCACCCTCCGCGTTCCCTCGCGGCGTGGGATGCCCGACCACCCCCCGCGATTCGAAAGCTGCCCGCGGGCGCCCGCCGCGTTATTCTCAATCGGGTATGGTCAAGATCCAGTACTGCAATTCCTGAGGGTACAAACCCAGAGCTGCCCGGGCGGCGGCTGCCCTCCAGCAGGAGCTCGGCCTCGAGGCCGAGCTGGAAGTCGGAGCTGTTGGCTCGTTCATCGTGCTGGTGGACGGCGTGCCGGTCGCCGAGAAGAAGTCGCTCGGATTTCCCACCGAGGATGAGATCGTCGCGGCGGTGCGGAAAAAGATCGCGCGCCCTTAGGCTTGCGGCGGGTGCTCCTCCGCCGGCTTCTCCTGCTGCTTCGCGATCTCCGCGCGGACCTGCTCCATGTCCAGCTCGCGGACCTTCTTGAGGACGTCCTCGAGCAGGTTCTGGGGGAGGGCGCCCGGCTGCGCGAACAGCAGGACCTTGTCGCGGAAGATCATCAGCGTCGGGATGCTGCGGATGTTGAACTCGGACGACAGCTCCTGCTCCTCGTCCGTGTTCAGCTTCGCGAACGTCACGTCGGGATTCGCCTCGGCGACCCGCTCGTACACCGGCCCGAAGGCCCGGCAGGGGCCGCACCACGGCGCCCACCAATCGATCAAGACGATGCCCCCCTTCTCGACGGTCTGCTGGAAGTTGTCCTTGCTGAGGGTCAAGACGGGCATGCGCTCTCCTTGCCCTTTCGATGCAGGGCGTAGGGTTTCAGTTTCATTCCTCCGGCGCTCCGCCGCTACGGGCCAGGTCTTCGCTGCGGATTTTGCCCGGATCCATCCCCCGGGCCCGCTTGGTCATGGTCTCCAGCAGCTCGTCGAAGGAAGGGGGCTCTCCCTTGATGAACCGCAGGGGGTTGATGCGGGCGACCACGAAGGACCGGAGGTAGGGCGAGGTCAGACCCCGCTCCTTGAGCTTCTCCACCGCGCCGCTGACCGCCTCGTCCAGCTCGAGGACCTTGCGGGCCCGCTCCTCGCGCACGGAGAGCGACTCGCGCAGCGGCCGATCGAAGTACGCGTCGACCTTCTTCAGGGCGGGAGCGTAGGCCCCGCCCGACAGCCGCCCCTTCTGCTCGTAGGCGAAGCCGAGCGTGACCAGCGAGGGCTCCTCGAACTCCAGCGCGAACTCGCTCTCCTTGCGCCCTCCGTCGAGCCCGGCCAGGTCGCGGTACATGCGGACGACCTCCAGCGCCTTCTCGCGCAGGTTGTGCGCCTTCTCGATGTTGAGGGCGAGGATCTGGTAGGCCACCTCCCGCTCCGGGACCACCAGCGCGAGGATCGCCTTGGCCCCGAGCTCCTTCAGCGCGGTGAGGCGGTGTCCGCCGTTCGGCGTGCGGAACCCGTCGGGCTCGCGCACGGCGATGATCGGGTCCAGGTACCTGCGCGTCTTGTCCATCGCCCGGGTGAGCTTGAGCACGTGCGCGTCGGAGACGTCGCGCTGGTAGCTGGTGGGCTCCACCTTGTCCACCGGCAGGGACGCGAACAGAAGCGCGTGCCCGCCCAGCGGCTCGCGGTAGACGGCCAGCACCGACCCACCGTCCGCTTCCACCTGCCCCACCAGCTCCTTCAGCTCCTCCGGGACCGCCTCGAGGCGGAGCTGGGTCGGCGAGAGCTCGGTCGGCTTCAGCTTGACGCCCTTGCGGGCGCGCGGCTTCCCCGACTTGGTCACGGGGCGCTTGCGGGCGGTAGGCATGGCGGCGGCAAGTTAGCGCCTGCCGCGACCATCCGCTAGGAGGCTGTCCCCGTAATGGTCAAGCGTGTTCCCGCCTTCGCGGGAACACGCAGAAAAAGCGTAGCCAGGGATATCGTGGCCGCCGATGCTCGACGTTCGCGGGCTGCCGAAGGCGTACTGGCTCCTCTGGACCGGCGCCCTGATCAATCGCCTGGGCGGCTTCGTCATGCCGCTTTTGGCCCTCTATCTCACCGGCGAGCGAGGGCTTTCCGTCGAACAGGCCGGGCTGGTGGTGTCGGTTTACGGCGCGGGAGCGCTGCTGTCGGGCCCCGTGGGGGGTTCGCTGGCGGACCGGGCCGGCCGCCGCCGGACGCTGATCGCCGGGCTCGTGCTCGGCGCCCTCGCCATGCTCCATCTCGCTTTCGCCCGCAGCGCACTGCACATCGGCGCCGCCGCCTTCCTGCTCGGGCTTCTGGGCGAGCTGTATCGCCCGGCGATCTCGGCCGCGATCGCGGACGTGGTGCCGTCCGCCGACCGGGCGCGCGCCTACGGCATCCTCTACTGGGCGGTGAACCTCGGTTTCGCGGTCGGCAGCGCGCTGGGCGGCGCGATGTCGAAGTACGGCTGGCACCTGCTCTTCATCGGCGACGCGGCCACCACCCTGGCCTACGCCGCCATCGTCTGGCTGCGGATTCCGGAGACGCGCCCCGCGAGGCCGGAGCACGAGAAGTCCCCGCCGTTCTGGTTGCCGCTGCGCGATCGGCCGTTCCTCGCCTTCTGCGCGCTATTCCTGCTGGTCGGGATCCTCTTCAACCAGGCGTTCGTGACCCTGCCCATCGACGTGCGCGCGCACGGGCTGTCGCCCGCCGCGTACGGATCGCTGATCGCGCTCAACGGCGCGCTGATCTTCCTCTTGCAGCCGCCGGTGGCGCGCCTGCTTTCGCCGTATCCGCGCCACCGCGTGCTGGCCGCGGCCTCAGCGCTGGTCGGCGCCGGCTTCGGGATGACCGCGCTGGTGCATACGCTTCCCGGTTACGTGAGCGCGATCGCCGTCTGGACGCTGGGCGAGATCGCGATGGCCGGCATCGGTCCCGCGGTGGCGGCGGATGCGGCCCCGGTGGCGCTCCGGGGCGCCTACCAGGGACTCTTCCACATGTCCTTCGGCGCCGCGGCGCTCACCGCGCCCGTCCTCGGGTCGCTCGTGCTCGGCCGATTCGGCCCTGCCGTGCTCTGGACCGGCTGCCTTGCCGCGGGGCTGGCCGCGGCCGCGGGCCAGCTCATGCTGGGGACGCTTCGCCGGGATGCCCAGCCTCCGCCGCTCCCAGCTGCTGGCGGAGGACCCCCGTCACCGTGGCCAGGTCCACAGGCTTGACCAGGTGCTGATCGAAGCCGGCATCCAGCGCGCGCGCCCGGTCCTTCTGCTGGCCGAACCCCGTCAGCGCGACGATGAAGGCGTCGTGGGCCTGGGGCAGCTCCCGCAGTCGCCTGGCCACCTCGTACCCGTCCATCCCGGGCAGGCCGATGTCGAGCAGGATCACGTCGGGCGACATCTCCCGGGCCGCCTCCAGCGCCGCGGGTCCGTCGTGCGCGGTCCGGACCTCGTGCCCCTCCATCGCGACCACCTCGGACAGCGTCTCGGCGGCGTCGACGTTGTCGTCCACCACCAGGACCCGCCCGCGGCGTGCGCGCGGCGCCAGCGTCGCGATCTCGCTGGGCGTCGCTCCCCGCGCGGTTCCGGGCAGCACCACCGTGAACGTCGCTCCCTGGCCCGGACCCGGACTCTCCGCCCGCACCGTGCCGCCATGCAGCTCCACCAGGCCTCGGACCAGCGAGAGCCCGATGCCCAGGCCTCCGGTCGAATAGTCCTTCGCGCCCGGCACCTGCACGAACGGGTCGAAGAGCGTCTTCAAAGCCTCGGGTGGGAACCCGATTCCGGTGTCGCGCACGCGCAGCTCGAGCTGCCCGTCCCTCTCGTGGGCAGAGAGCTCCACGCTGCCGCCCGCGGGCGTGTACTTGATGGCGTTCGAGAGCAGGTTTCCCAGGATCTGGTCGAGGCGCACCGGATCCGCGTCGATCAGCAGGGCGGCCTCCGGGGGGGAAACCGTCAGCTTCTGCGCGCGCTCGCGCGCCATCGCCGCCACCGACTCGGCGGCGGTCTCCAGCGCCTCGCGCACGGAGACGCGCCGCTTCTGCAGCTCGATCTTGCCCCGGCTGATCCGTGAGACGTCCAGGAGCTCGTCGACGATCCGGACCATGTGCCGCGCCTGCCGCTCGACGATCGCGAGCTGCCGCTCGGCGGCGGGCGGATCGCGCTTGATGATCTCCAGCGCAGTGACCACCGGGGCGAGCGGGTTGCGCAGCTCGTGACCGAGGACGGCGAGGAACTGATCCTTGCGGCGATCGGCGTCCTGCAGGTCGCGGAGCAGCCTCGCGTTGTCCAACGCGATGGAAGCCTGCCCGGCGATCCCCGCCGCGAGGCGCTCGTGGTGCGGCGTGAACCGATCCGGCTGGGAGTGCACGAACGCGAGGCAACCCAGGGGCGGTCCGGTGCGCGAGTTGATCGGCACCGCCAGCACGCTGCGCACCAGTGCGGGCCCGAACTCGCCGTCGGCCGCGGAATCGATTCGCGCCGGCTGCCCTGCCGCGCAGGCGTGGGCCAGCCGGGTCGCCGAGAGCTGCCCCATCGCGTCCTCTCCTGGACCCGCGGACGCCAGCGTGCGCGGCTCGGGCGCCGCGTCGAACAACACGCCGTATTCCGCGCCGGTCAGCGAGGTCGCCTCGTCCGCGATCAGCTGGGCCAGCCGGTCCGGATCCAGCTCGGCCGCGAGCGCGATGCCCAGGCGGCGCAGGATGGAGTTGACGCGGCTCTCCTCGCGCAGACGCTCCTCGTAGTGGCGCTGCTCATCAACGGCGCGGTGCAGCCCTGCGAGGGCGTCCTCGGCGCGCTCCCGGGCGTGGCTCTGCCCGATCGAGAGCAGGAAGACGAGCGCAGAGATGGCGCTGCCGATCAAGAGCGCCGCGATCACCGGACCGAACGAATCGCCCCGCAGGCCGGGCAACGCCGCGAACGTGGCGGTCCACTCTCCGCCGCCGAAGTGGATGGGCGCGGCCTCCACCAGCGGCTCGTCGGGATCGGCCGCAAGCCGGCGGTCGTACATCAGGCGCGCCGGATCCGGCGTCGGGCCGTCGTAGATCCGGAACGTGACCAGCGGCTCGGGCTCGCCCTGGAAGGTCGCCGTGAAGAAGTCGCCTGCGCGGAAGGGAGCGTAGGCCCATCCGATCAGGGCCGCGCGGCGCGCCTCGACCGTGGAGGGCGCCTCCCCGCCTGCGTAGACCGGGACGTAGACGAGGAACCCGGCCTGTCGCTCCGCGTCGATCTCCTGGACCAGGGTGACCTTTCCGCTGATCGCCGCGGTTCCCGTGTCGCGCGCCCGCTCCATCGCGTCGCGGCGGACGGGATGGGTCAGCATGTCGTAGCCCATGGCGGCCCGGTTGCGTCGATCCAGCGGCTCCAGGAGCACGACGGCGCTCCGCTCGTCTCCCGGCGCATCGGGCCAGATCTCCAGGCCGGGAAACCCGCGCGCCCGAAGTGCCGCCTCGACCCGCGCCACCTCATCGCGCCGGAACCGCTGCGCGAAGCCCACTCCCTGCATCCCGGGGTTGTGCTCCTGGAACGCCAGATGCGTGACGTAGGTATGGAACTCCTCCGGCTGGACGCCGGTCTGGCTGGAGATCAGGGCGGCCACGCCCCGCACGATGCTGGCGTGCGTGTCGAGCCGGGCCTCGATCTGCTCGAGCGCGTTCCCGACCGCGCGGCCGAAGCGGACCCGGTCGCGCATGCGCCCGTTGATCTGGAGCGAGACGGCGGCGACCACCGTGAGCGCGAGCGACCCCGCGAGCGCCACCCAGGGAGCGATCGATTTCCGCACGGGTGGAACTTTCGCAGAGGGGGGAGGGTGCCGGAAGCCCCTTCCGGCGGCGAGAGAGCGATTCAGAACCCTCGCCAGATGCGAGATTCACCTACCTCCCGCGAGAGTCGGAGACGCCCGATCCGCCTCACTTCGTAATCCGGAATGCCCGGTGCGCCGCCCGATTGCGGAAGTCCTCGGGGACCGTCCGTTCCTCCGTGCAGCGGAGCCCTTCGAGCCGCGGGGAGAAGCGCTGGTGATTGGTCGCGAACCAGAGCACGCCGCCGGGCTCGAGCGCCGCCAGCGTCCGGTCGATCAGCGCCCGGTGATCGCGCTCGACGTCGAAGACCTTGCCCCCGAAGTCCGAGAAGGACGGCGGGTCCAGTACGCACAGCGTCCAGCGGCGGTTCCCGGCGGCGCTGAGGAACTCGTCCACGCTGGAGCGCACCAGCTCGCCGGAGACGCCGTTCAGCCTCAAGTTCTCGCCCGCCCAGTCGAGGTAGGTCTGCGAGGCGTCTACGCTGGTGGTGCGCTCCGCGCCGCCGGCCGCAGCGGCGCAGGTGAAGCTGCCGGTGTACGCGAAGAGGTTGAGGAAGCGCGACCCGCGCGCCTCCTCGCGAACGCGGGCGCGCGTCTCCCGGTGATCGGCGAAGAGCCCGGTGTCGATGAAATCATCGAGGTTGACCAGGAACCTCAGATCGCCTTCGCGCACCGGGATCCGCTCGCCCTTGCGCGCGAGCCGCCGGTACTTCTCGCCGGCGCGGCGCGTTTTCAGGTGCACGCGCCCGAGCGGGATCGAGAGGCCGCTCGCCACCGCGCCGGCCATGGTCTCGAGCCAGGGCAGCCCTTCGGTCTGCGTGCGCGCGTACTCGGCCAGCACGGCGTGGCCCTCGTACCAGTCCACCACGGCGCGGATCTCCGGGATGTCCCGGTCGTAGACGCGAAACGCCCCGACGTTGCGCTGCTCGAAGCGGGGATGCAGCTTGCGGAAGCTCTTCCGCACCCGGTTCTCCAGCATTCGCGCCTGGTCGGCGAGCTTCACAGCGCCGCGGCCCACCGCTCCATCTGCTCGAGGATCGCGCCCGGCGCGTCCTCCTGGAGATAGTGCCCGGCGCCTTCCAGCAGGTGCGGCCCGTCCACGCGCGCGAACAGGTGCTGCCAGCGCTCGAGCTGCGGCTTGCGAAATGCGGGATCCTTCAACGCCCAGCAGATCAGCGCGGGCTTCTGCCGCAGCCGCGAGAGGTGATCCTCGATGAACGCCATGCTGGCGTACGACTCGTGGAACGGATTCTTCGTCTCCGGGATGAGCTGAGGGAAGCGCGCGAGGCCAACCCGGTCGTCCGGAGTGGGGAACGGCGCCCGGTACGGCGCGAGCTCTTCGTCCGGGAGCCGGCGCGGCCCGCCCCGCGCCAGGAACAGCTCGACGAAGACGTTCTTCTGGACGCTGCGCTTCCAGCCGCCGCGCCCCAGCGCCAGGAACTTGAACAGCCAGGGCAATTTCAAGACAGGCTGCCGCACGAACGCCCAGGTGTTGAGGACCACCACGCCCGCCACCCGCTCCGGCTGCTTGGTGGCCCAGCCCATCCCGATCGGTCCACCCCAGTCCTGCAACACCGGGACCACGCGGGACGGCTGCAGCTCCCGCAGCACCCGGCCCAGGTTGTCGATGTGTCGCTCCAGCGTGTACCAGCGCGGGTCGCGCGGCTTGTCGCTGCGGCCGAACCCGGCGTGGTCGGGGGCGATCACCCGGTAGCGCGAGGAGAGCTGCCGGATGAACTCGCGGTACAGGTAGCCCCAGGTCGGGTTGCCGTGGAGCAAGAGGAACGTCAGGGGCGCGTCGCGCGGACCCTCGTCCACCACCGCCTGCCGCACGCCGTCGCCCACGTCGATGAGCCGGCTCTTCCAGGGAAAGCGTCCGCCGAAGTCGGACCAGACGTCTAGACCCGTGTACACGCGCATGCGGGGCGCACAAGATATCATCCGGTCGATGAAGCGCACCTTCGTGGTGCACCACGCGAAGAGCGGCGTGGTCGCCCTCAACGTGATCACTGCCGCCGTGCAGGACCGGGCGCGGGTGATCTTCGCGCGCGACGCCGCGCAGCTCGCGCGGGAGCTGCGCGAATCGCTCGCGCGCGGCGAGCGGCCCGTCGCAGGCTGGAGCTTCTACTCGCCGGACTTTCCGGCGATGGCGCAGGACCTGGTCCGGGTGAAGGCGGAAGCGCCGGGAGCCGTGCACGTCGCCGGCGGTGTCCACGCCAGCGCAGAGCCGCTGCAGACACTGCGCGCCGGATTCGACCTGGTGGCCATCGGGGAGGGCGAGTCCACCGCGATGCGGCTGATCGCCCAGGGCGAGGAGCCCTCCGCGATTCCCGGGATCGCCTGGCTGGAGGAGGGCCGCCTGCGCTCGAACGGACCGGGCGAGCGGCGGCCGCTGGACGATTTTCCTGCGTTCAATGCGCCCGCCGGGAAGTGGAATGCGATCGAGATCACCCGCGGGTGCGTCTACGCCTGCTCGTTCTGCCAGACGCCGTTCATGTTCAAGGCGCGCTTCCGGCACCGGAGCGCCACGAACGTACGAGAGCACATCCGCTGGATGAAGCGGGACGGCATCCGCTACCTGCGGTTCCTCACGCCGACCTGCCTCAGCTACGGATCCGCCGACACCTCGGTCGACCTGGCGGCCGTCGAAGAGTTGCTCGCGGCGGTGCGCGAGGAGATGCCCGGCGGCAAGATCTACTTCGGGACCTTCCCCTCCGAGTGCAGGCCCGAGCACGTGACCGCCGCCGCGCTACGCGTGCTGCGCAAGTACGTGGACAACACGAGCCTGGTGATCGGGGGACAATCCGGATCCGAGCGGCTGCTGCGAAAGACCCACCGCGGACACGGCGTGGCGGAGGTGGTCTCGGCGGTGCGGCTGTCGGTCGAAGCGGGATTCCGGCCGGACGTGGACTTCCTCTTCGGGCTGCCCGGTGAGACGGCGGAGGACAGGGCGGAGACGCTGGCGCTGGCGCGGAGGCTGATCGGGATGGGGGCAAAGGTGCACAGCCACGCCTTCATGCCGCTGCCCGGCACGCCGCTGCGGGGGGCGGTGCCGGCGGCGCTCGACGAAGGAACGATCAGGGAGATGGAGCGGATGGAGTCCCAAGGTGCAATGCACGGGCAATGGCGCAAGCATCGGGAGATTTCTGAGACGCTGGTACGGCTGAGGAGCCGGTGATTGTGAGGGTGGTGGTGGCCGTGATGGTGTTGGTGCTGGGTTCGTGACGCTTCAATCCGTCGAGCGGCCCACGGCCTCAAGGCCATTCGTTGGCGCGCCCCTTCAGTGGCCCGCGCTGTGGATTCACCACGCAGAAGCGTTGCCCCGTGGGCGCCTGCAGCACCCACCAGCGCTTGACGAAGCCGACGCGCTTCGCTCCCAGCGCCTCCAGCCGCCGCACCTCCGCCTCCAGATCGTCGGACTCGATGTCCAGGTGGATGCGGCTGTCGTGGTCCACGCTCTGGACGAGCACCAGCGGCTCCGTCTCGGGCGTTTCGAGCTCGAGGTAGGTCGGGTCGTCCGGCATCGGCTTCACCTTCCGCCCCAGCGCGGCGCTCCAGAAGCGGGCGGCCCCGCTCACGTCCTTCGTCTTGCAATCGATCACGAACGTGCTCAACCGGCTGTGGTGCATGGCCTCCTCCGTGGCGCGCGAACGTACGCCGTTGACCGCGGGGTGGCCAAGGCATATATGAGTGGACAGTCTCTAGGGAGCTTCGATTCAGGATGCGGGAAACGACGATGGATCCTATAGATTATCAGATCCTCGACCTGCTCCAGCGCGACGCCCGCACCACCCAGGTGCAGATCGCCGAGGCGGTGGGCCTCTCCCAGCCGTCCGTCGCCGACCGGATCCGCAAGCTCGACCAGGCCGGGGCGGTGCTGGGCTACGTGGCCCGGCTCGACCCCCGGCGGATGGGCAACGACGTCCGCGCGTTCATCGGCGTGCGCATCTCGCATCCCCGGCACCACGACGCCTTCACCCGGCGCATCCAGCAGATCGCCGACGTGCTGGAGTGCCACCGCGTGGCGGGCCTGGACTCGTACCTCCTCAAGGTCGTCTCCCGGAACACCGAGACGCTCGATCAGCTCATCTCGGAGACGCTGCGCCGGATCCCCGGCGTGACGCGCACCACCACTACCATCGTGCTGGCCACGGTGAAGGAGACCACGGTGGTGCCGCTGCAGGAAGAGCTGGCGGAGCCCCGCAGGCGGAAGGAGGCGGTTCCCTGATGCAGCTCGCCCACCGGATGATGCGGGTCCAGGCCTCGGCCATCCGCGAGATCCTCAAGGTCACCGAGCGCCCCGAAGTGCTGTCGTTCGCCGGAGGCTTGCCCGCCCCGGAAGCTTTTCCCGCCGACGAGCTGGCCCGCGCCCACGCGGACGTGCTGGCCACCGACGCCGCGGCGGCGCTGCAGTACGGTCCCACCGAGGGATACGGTCCGCTGCGCGCCTGGGTGGCGGAGCGGATGACGCGGCGGGGGCTGCCCGCCGTTCCCGAGCAGGTGCTGATCACCGCCGGCTCGCAGCAGGGCATCGACCTGGTGGGAAAGACGCTGATCGATCCCGGCGACGCCGTCCTGGTGGAGGCTCCTTCGTACCTCGCGGCCCTGCAATGCTTCTCGACGTACGAGGCGCGGTTCGTGCCGGTCGAGACCGACGACGAGGGCATGCGCCTCGACGCGCTGGAGCAGGCGCTGCGCGAGACGCGCCCCAAGCTCATCTACCTGGTGCCCACCTTCCAGAACCCGCGCGGCACCACGCTGCCCCTGGAACGCCGCCAGCGCATCGCCTGGCTCGCAGCCGAGCACGGCGTCACCGTGCTCGAGGACGACCCCTACTGCGAGCTGCGGTATCGCGGCGCGCCGCTGCCGCCGATCGCGGGGATTGAGCCCGGAGCGCCGGTGATCAACCTCGGCACCTTCTCCAAGACGCTCGCTCCCGGGCTGCGCCTCGGCTACGCGGTGGCGGACGAGCGCACCATCCGCGCCCTCACCATCGCCAAGCAGGCCACCGATCTCCAATGCGGAACGCTGGCGCAGCGCGCGGTGGCCCGGCTCTTCGAGACGTTCGACTTCGACGCGCACCTGCGCCGGATTCGCGCGCTCTACGGCGAGCGGCTGGACGCGATGCTCGCGTCGATCGAGCGCAGCCTCCCTCCGGGCACGGTGTGGACGCGTCCCGAGGGCGGCCTGTTCGTCTGGGTGCGCCTGCCCGGTGGGCTGGACGCGCAGGAACTGCTCGCCGACGCCATGCGCGAGCGGGTCGCGTTCGTACCGGGCGCGCCGTTCTACCCCGCGAGCCCGTGCCTGGAGTCGCTGCGGCTGAACTTCTCGAATCGGCCGCCGCCGCTGATCGCGGAGGGCATGGCGCGGCTCGGTGCCTGCGCTGCGGCGCGGCTGCGCGAGGGGAGCCGGGTGGCGGCGGGCTGACCTGCTGGATCATCCTCCGCCCGCCGCGTCGCTCCGGGCCACTTGAATCGGCGCACATTTGTTTCGAAATCCTGTCGCTCCCTCTCCACGCGAATATCGGCGCGCCGCCTCCGGTCCGAAGAGACAGGAGGATTCACCATGACCCGGATGATCTGCAGCCTGATCGCAGCGGGAGCCGCCGCGCTTTCCGTCGCGTCCCCTGTCCAAGCCCAACCCTTCTACGGCCCGGAAGCCCAGGGCCGCGTCGAGTACCGCATGGAACGCGCCAGCGCGCGCGAATGGCGCGAGCTCCAGCACGCGCGCAGGCGGTTCTACGCGCGCTGGAACGGCAACCCGTGGGCGCGGACCCGTTTCGAGCGCTGGTACGCGTACCGCTGCGAAGAGCTGCGCCACCGCGGGTGGTAGTCGCGGTGACGCCGCTCTGCCTGGCCTGTCACGCGCTCGACTGATCGACGGCGCGGCCTTCCGGCCCTTGACGCTGGGCTTCCGACGTGGCGTGAAGGCCGCATGAAAGCCATTCGCGTCGAGGCCCCCGGCGGTCCGGAAGTGATGAAGCTCGTCGAGCTGCCCACCCCTGCCCCCGGCAACGGGCAGGCGCTGGTGCGCGTCGAGGCCGCCGGGGTGAACTTCGTCGACATCTACCAGCGCAGCGGCGCGTACAAGATGCCGCTGCCGTTCACTCCCGGCCAGGAGGGCGCGGGCGTGGTCGAAGCGGTGGGACCCGGCGTCACCGAAGTGCGCGCCGGCGACCGCGTCGCCTGGGCCGGCCCGATCGGCTCGTATGCCAGCCTCCAGCTCATTCCCGCGGCCAGGCTGGTTCCGGTGCCCCGCGGCCTGGACTCGCGCTCCGCGGCCGCCGCCATGCTGCAGGGCATGACGGCGCACTACCTGGTCACCGACACGTTCCCGCTCCGGCCAGGGCACATGTGCCTGATCCACGCGGCGGCCGGCGGAGTCGGCCAGCTCTTCTGCCAGCTCGCCTCGCGCGCGGGGGCGCACGTGATCGGGACCGCCGGCGGACCGGAGAAGGTGCGCATCGCACAGCGCGCCGGGGCGAAGGACGCGATCGACTATCGCGCGCAGGACTTCGAGGCCGAGGTGAAGCGCCTCACCGGCGGCGCATTGGTCCACGTGGTCTACGACTCGGTCGGCAAGGACACCTGGGAGAAGTCGCTGCGCTGCCTGCGCCCCCGCGGGATGCTGGTGCTGTTCGGTCAGTCCAGCGGGCCGGTGCCCCCCTTCGATCCCCAGCTCCTCGCCACCGGCGGATCGCTGTACTTCACCCGGCCGACGAGCGGTAGCTACATGCTCACCCGCGACGAGTTGCTCACGCGGGCAGGGGCGGTGCTGGGCGCGGTGGAGCGGGGCGATCTGAAGCTGCAGATCGAGGCCACCTTCCCGCTCGATCAGGCGGCGAAGGCGCACGAGCTCCTGGCGTCGCGCAAGACCACCGGGAAGCTGCTGCTCGTCCCGTGATCGTCCTCGGTCGCGAGGACGTGTCCGGGCTCCTCGAGCCGGACGCCTTGATCGAGGCGGTGGCTTCCGCGCTGGTCGATCTGTCCGCCGGCCGCGCCTCGGTGCCTCCGCGCATCGCCGCCTTCACTCCGGAGGGACTGCTCGGGGCGATGGTCGGCTACGCTCCCTCGCTCGACGTCCTCGCCGCCAAGCTCGTGTCGGTGTTTCCGCGCAACATCTCCGTTCCAACGCACCAGGCGGTGATCGTGGTGTTCGACCCCCACTCCGGGACGCCGGTGGCGCTGATGGACGGCGAGGAGATCACCGCGCAGCGCACCGCCGCCGCGTCCGCGCTCGCGGCCCGGCTGCTCGCGCGGCCGGACGCTTCTACGCTGGCGATCGTGGGCACCGGCGTGCAGGCCCGATCGCACGCGCGCTACCTGGCGCGCGTTCGTGGCTTCAGCACGGTCCTGGTCGCCGGGCGCGATCCCGCGAAGGCCGCGCGGCTCGCCGCGGAGATCGGCGGACGCCCGGCGGGCATCGAGGAGGCGGTGCGCGCGGCCGACGTGATCTGCGCGACCACGCACGCGCAGGAGCCGGTGATCCGGCGCGAGTGGCTTCGCCCGGGCGCCCACCTTTGCTCGGTGGGATTGCACCCGCAGGGCCGCGAGCTCGACAGCCTGCGCGACGCGCTGGTGGCGGTGGAGTCGCGCGCCTCGGCGTTCGCCGCCCCGCCGGCGGGCGCGGTCGAGCTGCGCGACCTCGATCCGGGGCAGGCGGTGGAGCTGGGCGAGCTCGTGTCCCGGGCGCGTCCCGGGCGCGCGTCGGCCGGCCAGGTCACCATCTACAAGTCCGTGGGCGTCGCCGCAGAGGACGCTGCCGCGGCAGCTTTGGTATTGACGCGCGCCCGCGAGCGGGGCGACGCCCGATCGCTCCGGCTCTAAGCCGAAAAAAGCGACGGCGACAATCCCTCCACCGTGGAAGGATCGCCGCCGCCGTCCGGATCCGCCTGGGAAACTGGTTAGAGGAGGCGGTCCGAGCTCCCGATCTAGCCCTCTGCGGACCGGGGGCACACCGGTCTTGCAGCGATCGGTGGACCCGATGCCGGGAACGGCAGGAGTTGTCCGCCGTCAGACGCCGAGCAAGGCGCGAATGGCGTCCCGGCGGCTCCGCGAGACGCGCAGCTCGGTCCCGTCCCGGAGGATCACCGCCGCGTCCCCCGAGGGCAGCGACTGGAGCTGGCGGATGCGGTCGATCTGGACGATTGCCGACCGGTGGATGCGCACGAAGCGCCTGGGATCGAGCCGCGCTTCCAGGTCCCGCAGCGGCTCGCGGTGCAGGTGCGCGATCCCGCCGGCGTGGATCTCGACGTAGTAGTCCTGCGCCTCGATCCAATCGATCTCGTCCTCGCGCAGGAACATCGTCCGCGCGCCGTCCTTGAGCAGCAGGGTCCGGGGGGGGCCGGGGGCCTTCGCGCCAGGAGCGAGCGTGGCCGCGAGCTGCTCCACCAGCGACTTCGCCCGGCTCTGCCGGACGCGGTTCTTCGCCCGCGCCAGCGCTTGCGCGAAACGCTGGTCGTCGAACGGTTTGAGCAGGTAGTCCACCGCCTCCACGTCGAAGGCCCGGACCGCGTGCTCTTCGTACGCGGTGACGAATACCACCGCCGGCGGCCTGGACCTGCCGAGCGCCGCCAGCAGATCGAAGCCGGTCCGGCGCGCGAGCTGGACGTCGAGGAACACCACGTCCGGGCGGGCCTTTTGCAGGGCCGCGAGCGCCTCGTCCACCGTGCCGCACTCCGCGACGAGCTCGATCTCCGGATCGGCCGAAAGCAGCGTGCGCAGCCCCACCCGCGCAGGGGGCTCGTCCTCGACGATGGCCGCGCGCAGCTTCTCAGCCACCGCCCGCCTCGCGCAGCGGCAGCTGCACCACCGCCAGCGCGCCGCCACCCTGGGCGGGGATCAGCTCGAGCCGGCCGCGGTCGCCGTACAGATGCTGCAGGCGCGCGCGGGTATTGGACAGCCCGATGCCGTCATGGGCGCCGTTGGCCGGGCCGCTGCCGCTGTCCTGCACCTCGATGCGCAGGTCGGACCCGCTGCGGTGCGCCCGGATGCGGACGTGGGCGCTGCCGTCGCGCGCCCGGCCGTGCTTGAGCGCGTTCTCCACCAAAGGCTGCAACAGCAGAGAAGGGACCTGCGCCTCGGCGGTGTCGGGCTCCGCCTCGACGCTGAACTGCAACGAGTCGCCGAAGCGCGCTCGCTCCAGGTCCAGGTAGCGCTCCGCCAGGCCCAGCTCGTCACGCAGCGCGACCTCCGGCTCCGTCTGCCGAAGCGCACCGCGCAGGACGTCGCCCAGCGCGGCGACTGCCTTGATGGCCGCCTGGTCCTCCCGCGCCCGGATCAGCGAGGAGATTGTGTTCAAGGCATTGAAGAGGAAGTGCGGCCGGAGCTGCGCCTCGAGCGCCTGCAGCTTCGCCTGTCGGAGATCCGACTCCAGCCGGACCGAGCGGCCGTAGTAGCGCCGGCCGTGCTCGATCGCGACCACCATCACGTAGCAGAGGGTGTCGATGAAGAGCAGATCCGACGCGGATTTGAGGATCGGCCGCGGGGGCATGTGCAGGACAGGGACCAGCAGCCGGGCGTTGAACACGGCGTCCGCGGCGATCATCCCGACCAGGACCCCGACGTGGACCAGCACCACCCGCCGCCAGGGTCCATCGAGCGGAAACCGCTCCGAAATGCGCCAGATCAGCGGGGTATAGAGCGCCCAGAGCCAACAGTTGCCCGCGATCACCATCACCGCCGTGAACGGCAAGGTCGGCTGGTGCGAGCTGGCGCGGATCGCCGCCGCCTGCAGCACAGAGAACGCCGCGATGGCCGTCCAGACCACGAAGGCGGCGAGCAGGCTGGGCGGTCGCGAACGGGGAGTGCTCATCGGGGTGGGCCGGCGGGAGGTCATTGTAGCCTTTTCAGTAAATCGCGGGCCTGGAAGCATTTCCCCTTTTTCTCCATGCCACCCTCGGGTATCGGCTAGGCACCAGCCCAGGTCCCCGGGCATCGAAGGCTCACTCCATGTGGATTGTCCGACTCGCGCTTCGCCGCCCGTATACCATCGCGGTCCTCTGCTCCCTGATCGCCATCTTCGGGGTGCTCTGCGCCAGCCGGATGAAGACCGACATCCTGCCGGCCATCGACATCCCGGTGGTGATCGTGGTCTGGAACTACCCCGGCCTCTCCGCCGACGACATGGAGCGCCGCGTGGTGTTCATCAGCGAGCGCGCGATGTCCACCACGGTGAGCGGCATCACCCGCATCGACTCGCAGTCGATGAACAGCCTGGGCATCCTCAAGGTCTACTTCGAGGCGGGCAGCGACATCGGCGGGGCGATCGCGCAGATCGTCTCCGTCTCGCTCACCGCCAGCCGGATCATGCCGCCGGGCATCACGCCGCCCAGCATCATCCGCTACAACGCCTCGAACGTGCCGGTAGCGCAGATGACCATTGGCTCGAAGACGCTCTCCGAGCAGGAGCTGTTCGACTACGGGCTGAACTTCATCCGGCTGCGCCTCTTCACCATTCCCGGCCTCGCCACCCCCGCTCCCTTCGGTGGCAAGCAGCGCCAGATCATGGTGGACATCGACCCGGCCCGCGTCGCCGCCAAGGGCCTCTCGCCCAACGACGTGGTCAATGCGGTGCTGCAGAGCAACGTGCTGGTGCCGGCCGGGTCCGCGCAGATCGGCGGAACCCGCTACGACGTCCAGCTCAACTCCAGCCCCGACTCCATCCAGGGGTTCAACGACCTGCCGGTGAAGGCTGTGGACGGCGCCACCGTCCTGCTCGGAGACGTGGCCCGCGTCCGCGACGGCTACGCGGTGCAGGAGAATATCGTCCGGCTCAACGGCCGGCGCGCCACCTACCTGGCCATCCTCAAGAAGGCCGACGCCTCCACGCTGGCGGTGGTGGACGGCGCGCGCGATCAGCTCCCGATCATCCAGGCCGCGGCGCCGCAGGGCATGGAGCTGAAGATCGACTTCGACCAGTCGGTGTTCGTGCGCGCCGCCGTCCAGAACGTGCTCCACGAGGCGGCGCTCGCCTCGATCCTCGTCTCGCTGATGATCCTCTTCTTCCTCGGGAGCTGGCGCGGCGCGGTGCTGGTGATGACCAGCATTCCGCTCGCCATCCTGGTGGGCCTGGTCGGCCTCTTCTTCTTCGGCGAGACGCTCAACCTCATGACCATGGGAGGGCTGGCGCTCGCCATCGGCATGCTGGTCGACGACGCCACCGTGGAGGTGGAGAACATCCACCGCAACCGCCACCTGGGCAAACCGCTGACCGTCGCCATCCTGGACGGCGCGCAACAGATCGCGGTGCCGGCGCTGGCTGCCACGCTCACCATCTGCGTGGTCTTCTTCCCGGTGGTGCTGCTGGAGGGTCCGGCGCGCTTCCTCTTCACGCCGCTCGCCCTGGGCGTGGTGATCTCGATGCTCGCTTCCTACCTGCTCTCCCGCACGCTGGTGCCGACCCTGGCACGCATCCTGATGGAGAAGGAGGCGCTGCACCCCGAGGGAGAGAGCTTCCCCGCCCGCTTCAACCGCTGGCGCGACCGCGTCTTCGGCTCCTTCCAGGAGGCGTACGGGCGCACGCTGGCCGCGGTGCTGCACCACCGCGCGCTGGTGCTGGTCAGCGCGGGGCTGGTGCTGCTGTGCACGGCATTCTTGCCGTTCGCGGTCGGCCTCGACTTCTTCCCGACGGTGGACGCGGGGCAGATGCGGCTCCACTACCGGGCCCCGATCGGCACGCGGCTGGAGGAGACCGAGCGGCTGGTGGCGCGGCTCGAGCAGCGCATCCAGGACATCGTGCCGCCGGGCGAGCTGGAGACGATCAACTCGAACATCGGCATGCCGATCTCGTACAACCACGCGTTCGTCCAGACCGACAACACCGGCAGCCAGGACGCGGACATCCTGATCGCGCTCAAGCCGAAGCATGCGCCGACCGAGACGTACATGGAACGGATCCGGCGTGAGCTGCCCGACGAGTTCCCCGGCTCCACCATGTACTTCCAGCCGGCGGACATCGTCTCGCAGGTGCTGAACTTCGGGCTCACCGCCCCGATCGACGTGCAGATCGACGGGCCCGACGTGGAGGCCAGCTACGCGGTCGCGCGCGAGCTGGCGGCGAAGATCCGCGCCATCCCGGGAGCGAAGGACGTGCGCATCCCCCAGGTCCTCTCCTATCCGATGTTGCGCATCGAGGTGGATCGCGCCCGGGCGGCCCAGGTCGGCATCACGCAGCGCGACGTGGCCAACAACCTCCTGGTCTCGCTGGCCTCCAGCTCCTTGGTGGCGCCCTCGTTCTGGATCAACCCGAAGAACAACGTGAACTATTTCGTGGTGGTGCAGACGCCGCTGCGCCAGATCGACTCGATCCCGTCGCTCTTGGGCATGCCGCTCGGGCAGGCGCCGAGCCTGGCCTCCTCATCGGTCCCGACCACTCCGGGAGAGATGCCTCCGGGCGGCGGATCCTACCTGGGCGCCGTGGCGCGGCTGCGTCCCACCACCGGGTTGTCGATGATCAACCACGTCTCGGTGCAACGGGTCGTGGACGTCCAGGCCAGCGCCGGCGGTCGGGATCTCGGGGGCGTCACCCGCGACATCCAGAAGGCCATCGCCAGCATCAAGGAGCTCCCGCGGGCGACGCGCGTCTCCATGCGCGGCCAGAGCCAGAGCATGTTCGCCGCCTTCGGGCGGCTGGGCCTGGGCCTGATCCTCGCGATCGCGCTCGTCTACCTGCTGCTGGTGGTGCTCTTCCAGTCGTTCCTCGATCCGTTCATCATCCTGGTGGCGGTCCCGGGCGCGATGATCGGCGTCCTCTGGATGCTCGCCGCCACCGGGACTACGCTGAACGTCGAGTCGTTCATGGGCGCGATCATGGCCGTCGGCATCGCCACCTCGAACTCGATCCTGCTGGTGAGCTCGGCGAACGACGCCCGGGTGCAACGAGGCCTCCCGGCGATCGAGGGGGCCATCGAGGCGGGCAAGACGCGGCTGCGGCCGGTGCTCATGACCGCCCTGGCCATGCTGCTCGGCATGGTTCCAATGGCGCTGGCGCTCGGCGAGGGTGGTGAGCAGAATGCGCCGCTGGGTCGCGCGGTCATCGGAGGGCTCCTGGTGGCGACGTTCGTGACGCTGTTCCTCGTTCCTGCCGTCTACACGCTGCTGCGCAAGGCGCCGCCCAGCGCCCACCAGCTCGACGAGCAGTTCGCGGCCGAGAGCCGCGGCGCATCGGAGGCTTCCCGTGCCTGAGACGCCGTCGGGAAAGAGCCGCCTGGTCGCCGCCGGCAGCATCGTCGCGGTGATCGCCGCGGCGGCAGGGACCGTGGCGCTGTTCGCGCGCGAGCGGTCGGCGCAGGCGCGGCAGGAAGAGCAGCTCAAGAAGGAGCTGGAGCAGGGCCCGTTGGTGCGGGTGGCCCGCGTCGCGGTCGCGCCCGCCGACCGCGTCGTCTCGCTTCCGGGCGAGGTCCGCGCCGAGCTGCACGCGACCCTCTACGCGAAGGTCAGCGGGTACGTGAAGAAGGTCACGGTCGAGCGCGGCGACCGCGTGAAGAAGGAGCAGGAGCTGGCGGTCCTCGAGTCGCCCGACCTCGACGCCCAGGTCGCCTCCGCCCAGGCGGAGCTGACCTTCCGCAAGCAGCAGCTCGCCCGGGTCCAGCGGCTGGCGTCCTCGGGCCGGGTCTCGGTCCAGGATCGGGAGGCGGCGGTCCAAGGCGTGAAGGTCGCCCGCGCCGTCCTGGCCCGGGCGGAGGTGCAGAAGGGATACCAGGTGCTGCGGGCCCCTTTCGACGGCACCATCACCGCCCGCTACGCCGACCCCGGCGCGCTCCTTCCTGCGGCCACGGGCAGCACTTCATCTGCACAGCCGCTCCTGGAAATCGCGCAGCTCGACCGGCTCCGCGTCGCGCTCTACCTGGGCCAGGACGACGCCGCGCGCGTGCGCGTGGCGGACAAGGTGCTGCTGCAGGCGTCTCCGGATCAGCCGGTGTTCGAGGCGCGCATCTCGCGCATCTCGCAGAGCCTGGAGCTGCGCACGCGGACCATGCGCTGCGAGATCGACCTCGCCGATCCGCCCGCGGGCCTGTACCCGGGCGCCTTCATGCAGACCCGCCTTCCGCTGCATGGACCGCCCCGGCCGCTGATCCCCACCGAGGCGCTGGTCGGTCAGGGGGGCCAGATCTTCGCCGCCATCGTGGAGGAGGGAAAGGTCCACTTCCAGCGGCTGCGGCTGGGAATCGACGACGGCGCCAACGTCGAGGTGCTCGAGGGACTGCGGGGCGGCGAGACCGTCGCGCTGAATCTCGGCCCGGAAGTCCAGGATGGCTCGCCGGTCCGGGTACAGCAGGAAGTGCGGCGCGAGGGGCGCTAGTCGGGGTTCGCGTTCTGGGATCGGGTGCGGGAGGCGCGGGGGCCGGTTCGCAGACGTGCTTGAGCTCAGTCCTCCACCTCGACCGACGACCCACCCGACGTCGACACCCGCGTCCGCGCCCCTCCCCGGACGTGCACTTCCGACCCTCCCGACAGGCTCCCCCGCAAATTCCCGCTCGCGCGCAGCTCCGCCTCGGACCCTCCGCTCGCCTGCACGTCCACGTCCTTCACCGACAGGTCCCGCCCGTGCAGCTGCGTGCCGCCCGACATCTGAAGACCGAGCGAATCCGCCCGTCCTTGCACGTCCAGCACCGATCCACCCGAGCCCTGCAGCGACAGCTGCCGGGCGTCCACGCCGCTCGCGCGCACCTGGCTCCCGCCGCTCGCCTCGATCGCGCTCTGGTCCGCGCGGGTGAACGTCGCGCGGACGATCGATCCACCGCTCGCCCCGATCGCGCGCAGCTGCGGCGTCTGGATCGTCACCGAGACGCGCCGTTCGCCCGACCAGCTTCGATGCGGCTTGAATCCGATGTTCAGCGCGCCGTCTTCCACGCGCGTCTCCACCAGTTGCAAGATGTCGTCGTCCGCCTCGATCCGGACCCGTTTGCGCGACCCGATCTCCACGTTCGCCCGGATGCCCGACGCGACGTTCACGGCATTGAAATCGGGCACGTCGCGATCCTCGGTCCGCGCGGCGGCGGCGGAAGCGATCGACAGGATGGCAAGGGCGATAGCGCAGCGCGGCATGGGCAGGCCTCCGGGGTTTCGATCATGGTGACCGGCCGGCCCCTCCGGTTTCAAGGCTGGCACCGGCGCGGCCTTTCGGGCCAGACTGCGCCCTCGAACGGGGGCTCCGGATGGTGAAGAAGATCGGTCTCGTAATCGGCGCTGTCGTCGCCCTGCTGGCCATCGTGATCGCGACCCGCCCGGCCACCTACCGCATCTCTCGCTCCGAGACCGCCCAGGCGCCGCCGGCGACCGTCTATGCCCAGGTCGCCGACTTCCACCGCTGGCGCGCATGGTCCCCCTGGGAGCGCCTCGATCCGAACATGCAGATCGCTTACGCCGGCGCGGACGGAGCTCCGGGAGCGACCTACGCCTGGAAAGGGAACGACAGCGTGGGCGAGGGCCGCATGACGCTGCTGGAGGTGAAGCCCGCCGAGCGCATCGGGATCCGCCTCGAGTTCCTCAAGCCGTTCGCCTCGGTCGCCACCACCCGCTTCGATTTCGCTCCGCAGGGCGCCGCCACCCGGATCACCTGGACGATGGAAGGCCGCAACGACTTCGCCGGCAAGGCGTTCGCGATGGTGATGAACATGGACAAGATGGTGGGTGGCGACTTCGAGCGCGGACTCGCCCAGCTCAAATCCGTGGCGGAGGCCGAGGCGCGCGCGGCCGGCGCGTCGCGCTGAAAACGATGCGGGGGCCCGCCACCCCGGCGAACCCCCGCACCTTGAAGCCGTTCCTTCGCTGAGGCTTAGAACCCGGCGAAGGTGTAGCCCACGCCTGCGGTCATCATCAGCGAGTCGCCGAAGTGGCCGATGTCGTGCGAGTGCAGGCTGACGCGCGCGTTCCACTCCTTCATCGCGTAGCCGATGCCGACGCCGGTGCCGAACTTGATGTCGTTCGAGCTGGCCGAGGCGCCGCCGCTGGACACGCCGGTCATCAGGTCGAACATGCCGAGCTCGAGCGCGCCGAAGAGGCCCTGGCGGTCGCCATGGCTCATCAGGTAGTACTTCGCGCCGAGCAGCACGGGGATCGAGTGCACGTGCGCGTCAGCGCCGAGCACGTTCTTGTCAGCGTGGTACTGGAAGCCGATGCGGGCCGTCGCGCTCAGCTCCGGCATCACCGGGTACTCGCCGACCACGAGCAGGCTGCCGCCCACGCCGTTCACGTCGGCGTAGCTGCCGATCGGGAGGGCGAAGTCGCCGTCCACGCCGACCCAGAACTTCTCGTGCGAGCCGCTCGAGATCGTCGTGCTGCGAGCGCGATCGGCGCGCGCAGCGCTGGACAGACAGAACAGAACGGCCACCGCAGTCATCGTCAGTTTCTTCATTTCGATCTTCTCCTGGAGCGAGACGCGGCGCACCGTGCGCCTGTGCGATCGCTCGGTTGGTTGCTTCGACAATACGGGCACATGCAATGCGCCCTCAACGCGCGGAAGTGCTCAGCAAACCGCCCGGCGCGCCTGCTCTCGCACCCTGCGTTCGCGCGCGCTATCGTGCGCGCGTGACCGTCGCGTTCGTCACCCATCCGGACTGCTTTCTGCACGAGATGGGAGAGGATCACCCGGAGCGCCCGGAGCGCCTTTCTGCGATCGAGGACCGGCTGATCTCGTCGCGGCTGGATTACGTCACCTCGCGGTACGACGCGCCGCTGGCCACGCGCGAGCAGCTGCTGCGCGTGCACGATCCGGATTACGTCGACGCGCTCGAGCGCATGACGCCGGCCTCCGGGTTGCGACAGATCGATCCCGACACCGCGATGAACCCGCACACGCTCCGCGCCGCGCTCCGGGCCGCCGGCGCCGCGGTGCTGGCCACCGATCTGGTGATCGCGGGCAAGGCGAGCGCAGCTTTCTGCTCGGTCCGGCCCCCGGGACACCACGCCGAGCGCGCCCGGGCCATGGGCTTCTGCTTCTTCAACAACGTCGCGGTCGGCGCAGCCCACGCGCTCGCCCACCACGGGCTTGCCCGCGTGGCCGTCGTCGACTTCGACGTCCACCACGGCAACGGGACCGAGGACATGTTCCGCGACGACGTGCGCGTGCTGATGGTCTCGACCTTCGAGCACCCCTTCTATCCGGGCAGCGGAGTCGAAGGCCGCTCCGAGCGGATGGTGAACGTCCCGCTCTCCGCAGGCGCCGGCAGCCGCGAGTTCCGCGAGGCGGTGGAGCAGGAGTGGATCCCCGCGCTCGAGAGCTTCCGGCCGCAGATGCTGTTCTTCTCCGCGGGCTTCGACGCGCACCGGGACGACGGGATGGCGTTCTTGCGCTTCGCGGACGCCGACTATCCCTGGGTGACCGCCCGCATGCGCGAGGTGGCCGCGAAGCACGCGGGCGGCAGGATCGTCTCGCTGCTGGAGGGCGGCTACAACCTCGACGTGCTGGGCCGCTGCGTCGCGGGTCACCTGGGCGAGCTGGCCGCATAGAGCGCTCTAGGGGTCACTTGCTGCCCACCACCTGGCGGACGGGCGGGCACTCCTTGTCGGCGACGCAGTCGAACTTCTCCACGTCGACGAACTGACCCTGCACGCGGAAGCGGGCGAGCTGCGCGACGATGTCGCCGCGGGCGTCGAAATCGCAGGGCCCGGAAGCGCCCTGGTAGTCGACGGGCTTGCCATCGTGGATCAGCTGCGCCGCCCGGGCGAACCCCGCGATGCCCGCGTCCACCGGCTCCCCGGCGCGGTCGTTGATCGCGCGCATGGAGTCCCGGATCATCGCGCCGGTCACCTGCTCGGCGTCCTTCAGCTTGTTGTGCTTCACCGCGTGCAGGGTGGCGAGCATCACCGTCATCGCCGCGTCGTAGGCCGCGGCGTCGCGGAACGCAGGGGCCTGGCTGGTGAGCGCCTTGAGGTCCTCTGCGAAGACGCGCGCCGAATTGCCGTCGGCGAGCACCGCCTGCGACGTGCCCTCCTGGCCCTCCACAGCCGCGGAAAGCGCCTCCAGCACGCGCGCGGCGCGGAAGTTGTGCGTGTGCACCAGCCGGACGCGCGTCTTCGAGTCGAGGTACGCCTTGGTGAAGTTGATCTCGAACTTGGGGAAGGAGATGGCGACCACCGCGTCGGGAACGCCGTCGGACTTTCCCGAGCCCTCGTTTCGCTTGTCGGTCAGGCGCGCGACGTCCGCCGCCCAGTGGTACTCGTTGGGCACCGCCTTCACGTCGTGGAACACCTGCTCCACCGTCGCCTCGGAAGCGAGGCGCAGCACGTCCTTCTTCAGCGTGTCCGAGAAGCCGTGGCCGTACGGGTCGTCGCTTGCGTAGATGACCAGCTTGAAGTGCCCGTCGCCGTTCACGTCGCCCTTGTTGCCGGTGCTCGCGAGCATGTGCGCCAGCACCCGCGCCTGGTAGGCGTCGCTCATGGTGGTGCGGAAGTTCCAGCCCTTTCCGTTGCGCAGCGCGGCCTCCTTGACCTTGTCGGGGTCGGTCGCCGCGGCGTTGTTGATGTTCGGAGAGGTGCAGGCCATGCAGACCACCGGGACCTCCAGCGCGTGCTCGGGATCGCCGTCGTAGGCGAGCATGTGGATCCCGATGTCGTCCTGGCTGGAGTCGGTGATCACCGCCTTCGCGCCCTGCTTCTTCACCACCTGCAGCGCGCCCGCCCGCGCCAGGTCCGGAGCGTTCCCCGAGTTCGCGTCCACCAGCGCGAAGCGGATCTCGTTCCGTCCCGCTTGCTTCAGCGCCTGGTTCGCGGTGCCCACCGCAAGCCGGATGGAGTCCGCCCAGCTCGGCGTCGCGATCGACCCGGTGCGGTCGATCACCTGTCCGATGTTCACCGTCGCCGTTTTCGCGGATTCCTGCTTGCAGGCGCTGACGCAGACGAGCGCCAGGGCCACCACTCCGAGGATTCTCTTCATTCGATCTCCGAGCTGCGAAAGATTCCGCAACAGATCGACTGTGAGTCGCGCCCGGACGAGCGTCAAAAAAACGTCAGTGGAATGTCGCCGCGACCGCGGGTCGGGATTTCTGCTCGGCGGTAGGCGCGGCGATCAGCGCCGCGGTGGTCAGCGCGATCAACGCTAGCGCGATGGCGAGCGCCCACGGGCTGCGAGCGTGCGCTTCCTCTTCCTGCGCGAGCCTCCAGGCTTCATCGCGCGAATCGAATTCCATGAGGAGCCCCCTGACGTGTGCCCTGCGATCGGTACTTGAAGGTCGGGGTGCGGCCGCAAGCGGCAGGGCTGGGAGGATCGGGGAGCGAGGCGCACCGGGTGCGCCGGAAGGCGCGAATAGGCCACCCTTGCCCGTCCGTGGCAGAATCCGGCGCATGGGGACGGATCGCACCATCACGCAGACGCGAAAGCCGCGGCGCGACGCGGCGACGGGGCAGCCCCACCTGTTCGTGGTGTTCCGCTGCGATCGCCCGCTGGAGGGCGGAGCGCGCATCTCGCTCTCCGGCGCGGACGCGGTGGCGATCGGCCGCGCGCAGCGGCTCGAGCTGGAGCGCCTGCGCGAGGACGGCGCGACCACGCTGCGGATCGGCGTGCCGGATCCGCGCATGTCCATGCAGCACGCCCGGCTGCAGCGCGTGCTCGGCGCCTGGGTGGTTGCGGACGCGGGCTCCAAGAACGGCACCTTCTGCGACGGCCGCCGGGTCGAGCGCCAGCAGGCCCCCGACGGGGCGCTCCTGGAGCTCGGGCATACCTTCTTCCTCTTCCGCGAGGCGGTGGCCGCGAGCCCCGGCGATGTGCTCGAGCCTCCGTCCGCCGGCGCGACCCCGCGCGGATTCGCCACGCTGGTGCCGGCGTTCGAGGCCGAGCTCGCGCGGATCGAACGGATCGCGCGCTCCACCGTGCCGGTCCTGCTCAGCGGCGAGACGGGGACGGGCAAAGAGGTGATCGCGCGCGCGATCCACAAGCTCTCCGACCGGCCCGGTCAGTTCCAGGCCGTCAACTGCGCGGCGATCGCGCCGAACCTGGTCGAGTCCGAGCTCTTCGGTCACAAGAAGGGCGCGTTCACCAGCGCGGTGGACGAGCACCCGGGCGCGGTCCGCTCGTCCAACCACGGGACGCTGCTCCTCGACGAGATCGGGGACTTGCCGCTGCCCGCGCAGGCCGCTCTCTTGCGCGTGCTCCAGGAGAACGAGGTGCTGCCGGTCGGATCGTCCAAGGCCATCCCGGTGGACCTGCGCGTCCTGGCCGCGACCAACCGCGACCTCGATCAGCTGGCGGCCGACCAGCGCTTCCGGCCCGACCTGCTCGCGCGGCTCGCGGGCTACCGCTGCACGCTGCCAGCGCTGCGCGAGCGGCGCGAGGACTTCGCCCTGCTCTCGGCGGCCGTGCTCGAGGCGGTCGGAGCGCCGGCCTTGACCTTCAGCGTGGAAGCGGCGCGCGCGCTGCTCGGGTACGGCTGGCCGCTGAACGTGCGCGAGCTGGAGAAGTGCCTGGCCGCGGCGGCGGTGCTCGCGGACGGCGGCCAGGTCGAGCTGGAGCACCTGCCGCTGACCGTCCGCGCTCCCGCACCGGCGCCGGCGCCGGCGACGCCGCCTCAGGAGGGGCCCGATGCGGAGCGGCGCGACGAGATCGTCAAGCTGCTCCGCGAGCACGGCGGGAACGTCACCGCCGTGGCCCGGGCGATGGGAAAGGCGCGCACGCAGGTGCAGCGCTGGCTGCGCCGGTTCCGGATCGATCCCCTCTCGTTCCGGAGGTAGCGCTCGTGCGGCGCCACCGGTGGCACCCGCGCCACAAGTGCGCTTCATCTGGAAACTGCGGGCCCTTTCCGCTGGCACGCCTGCTGCTTCATCTCCCGGCCAAGGGAGGTAAAACGCAAATGAAGAAGCTGCGTGAATGGGGTTTTCCGGTGGCGCTGATGGTCGGCTGGATGTTCGCTGCCACCTACACCGTGTCGCTCTTGATCGGTCCCGAGCCGACGCCGGTTCGCGCTACGAGCCCCTCGATCTCCGGTTCGACCCTGCCTGCGTCCTGAGCCATGGATGCGGCGGACGCGCGCATCCCGGTTCGCCAGCGGGAACGGGGACGCGAATGGGTGGCGCCTCCGCGTCCCCGGGCTTTCGTCGCCGGGCGGACCATTGACGCACGGGACCCACGGGGGCAGTCTCGCCGTCGTTGCGGAATCGGCGATGACTGCGGTGGTCCTGGGCGAACGGTACCGGCTCGAGCGCGAGCTGGGTCGCGGCGGAATGGGCCGCGTCTACGTCGCGCACGACCTGAAGCTGGACCGGGACGTGGCGCTCAAGGTCCTCTCGCCCGGGGAGCACGACGAGCAGGACATCCGCCGCTTCGAGCAGGAGGCGCGCGCCGCCGGAGCGCTCGAGCACCCGAACGTGGTCGCCGTCCACGACATCGGGACGCACCAGGGCGCGCCCTACATCATCTCCGAGCTGCTGCAAGGACACACGCTGCGCGACGCGCTGGAGGGCGGACCGCTGCCCACCGCCACGGCGCTCGACTACGCTCGCCAGCTCGCGCGCGGGCTCGCCGCCGCCCACGCCAAGGGCGTCGTCCACCGGGACCTCAAGCCCGAGAACCTCTACGTGACCGAGCAGGGGGTCCTGAAGATCCTCGACTTCGGGATCGCCAAGCTGGCCGCGGCGCCTGCCGCGCTCGCGCCCTCGACCGACAGCGGCACGCTGATCGGAACGGTGGGCTACATGGCGCCGGAACAGGTGCGCGCGCAGAGCGTGGATCGGCGGGCGGACCTGTTCGCGTTCGGCGCCATCCTCTACGAGATGCTCACCGGCCGGCGCGCGTTCTCGGGCGCCTCCGGCGTCGAGACCGCCTACGCGGTACTCAACGACGAGCCGCCGCCGCTGCCGGATTCCGTCCCGCGCGCGCTGCAGCGCATCGTCCGGCAGTGCCTGGCGAAGGACCGCGACGCGCGGTTCGCCTCCGCGGGCGATCTCGAGGCGGCGCTGCGCGCGGCCTCGCCGCACTCGGGGAAGAGCCGCCTGCTCGACGTGATGCTGCTGCTGCTCGGCGTCGGCGTGGCGGTCGGACTCTGGCGCTCGCCGCTCACCCACGACTTCCTGGTCCGCCTGGTGCGCAGCCCGCCGCCGCCGATCAGACAGCTCGCGGTGCTGCCCTTCCGCGCCATGGGCGGCGGACCCGACAGCGAGGCCTTCGCCGCCGGTCTCTCGGAGATGCTGAACAACCGCTTGCGCCAGCTCGAGCAGTTCCAGGGCACGCTGCGGGTGGTGTCCGGCAACGAGGTGGCGAGGGAAGGGATCTGGACCGCGCGCGAGGCCCGCCGCGTTTTCGGAGCCACGCTCGCGCTCACCGGGTCCGTCCGCTGGTCGGGAGAGCGCGTCACCGTGACCTCCGAGCTGGTGGACACCGTCACCCAGGACGTGATCGCCGCGCGGGACCAGGAGGGGGAGCGCAACGACACCAGCGCGCTCGCGGCGCTGCTCTTGGGCCGCGCGGCGGACATGCTGGAGCTCGAGCTGCGGCCGGAGGCGAGGCGCGCGCTCGACCTGGGCACGGCGCCCGCCCCGGGAGCGTACGAGTTCTATTTGCAAGGGCGCGGCTACTTACAACGCTTCGACCGCCTGGAGAACTTGGAAGCCGCGCTGGCGGTGTTCGACAAGGCGCTGGCGCTGGACGATCGCTTCGTCCCCGCCTGGGCGGGCCGGGCGGAGGCGCTCTTGCGCAAGTTCGAGCGGACCAAGGACTCCAGCCTGATCCCGGCCGCGCGCACCAGCGCGCGCCGGGCGATCGAGCTCGACGACCGGCTCGCCGCGTCGCAGCTCACCATGGGCCTGTTGCACCGCGCGGCGGGCGAGCGCGAGGAAGCGATCGCCAGCTTCCAGCGCGCGATGCAGCTGGAGCCGGGCAGCGCGGACGCCATCCGCGAGCTCGGGCGGGCCTATGACGACGCGGGCCGGACGCAGGAGGCGGAGGTGACCTTCCGGCGCGCCATCGAGCTGCGGCCGGACTCCTGGGCGGCCTACAAGGATCTGGGCCTGTTCTACAACCGCCACGGGCGCATCGAGGACGCGATTCCGCCGCTGCGCCACGTCGTCGATCTCACCCCGGACAACTACAACGGGTACGCCAACCTCGCAGCCATGCATCTGCGCCTCGGACGGTACGCCGACGCCGCCGCGTTGCTCGAGCGGTCGCTCTCCCTGAACCGCAGCGCTCCGGCCTGCTCCAATCTGGGGATGGTCTATTACTTCCAGAAGCGCTACCGCGACGCGGCCGAGATGTTCCTCAAGGCCGTGGAGCTGGACCCGGCGGACGATCGCACCTGGGGAAACTACGCCGATGCCCTGCGGTATGTGCCCGACAAGAAGGACGAGTCGGTGCGCGCGTACCGCGAGGCGTCCGCGCAGGTCAGCAAGCAGCTCGCGGTCAACCCGCGCAATCCCGAGCTGCGCTCGCGGCTCGCCATGTACGAGGTGTTCGCGGGAGAGAAGCAGGCTGCGCTGCGGGAGATCGAGGAGGCGCTGCGCGCTGGCCGCGAGGACGGGCTGGTGCTATTCCGCTCCGCGCTGGTGTTCGAGGAGAACGGAATGCGCGAGAGGGCGCTCGAGTCGATCCGCGGGGCGATCGCCCGCGGCTATTCGCGGGCGGAGATCGAGCAGGCTCCGCCCCTGGACTCGCTGCGGCTCGATCCACGTTATCCGAAGGGGGGAGGCAATCTATGAGCGCGAAGGCGGGCTCGACGCGATGCATCTGGATCCGGATCTCCGGCAGCGACGGCCGGTACGACTTCACGTACGAGCCCAGCACCGTCAACGTGAAGGCCGGAGAGGAAATCGACTTCGCGCTCGCGCCGGGCGGTCCGGTGAGCAAGATCTGGGTGGCGTTCGACCTGCCGGTAGACGGGCGCAACTTCAACCGCGCCGTCTCGGCCGAGAAGTCGGCGAGCTCCGGCGCTGCCCAGAATGCCACCCGCGTCAGCCTGAAGGGTCTTCCCCCCGGCGTGCACCACTATCGGGTGATCGGCTTCAAAGGCGAGTCCCTGGTTGCCGACGTGTACTGCCCGTCGATCATCGTCAACGCACCCTGATTCCCGGCTACGGGTTCCGCTTCAGCGCCGCCTCTCCATCCGCCCGGGCCGCCGTGGCGTCCGCTGTCTGTGGCGCGGGGGCGGCTTGTTTCTCGCACGCCGGCGCGCCCTTCTCCGCCGGTTTCGCCGTCTTGGCCTTCGGCGCGCACGGCGCCTTCGCGGCCCTGGGCGTGGCAGGCGCCGCCGGCAGGGCCGGCGCGGCGATCACGGTGGTGGTGGCTGGGGGCGCCAGCACGACGGTCGTGGGCGGCGGCTCCGGCTGCTGCGCGCTGCGCTGGTCGCTCTCCGTCTTCGCCGTGCCGGTGCTGGTCGCGGTCGCGACGGCGGAGGGGGGAGGCTTCTTCGCGGCCTCGCCCAGGGCGGTGATCATCTTGTCGCTGCTCTGCTCGAGGAACACCCGATCCTTCTCGGCGTTGGTGCGCAGCGCCTCCCGATCCTGGCTCACGTCGGAGAGCCGCGACTTGAGCGCGTCGTTCTGGGCCTCGAGACCCAGCGCGGTGGAGGCCTGGCTCATGCAGGTCTTCGCGATCTGATCGTCGGAGTCCTGCGGCGGGATCGGCTCGCCGCGCGTCCACGCGGCCAAGGCGCGGTTTTCCCAGCGGTAATCGGCCTGGGCCATGCACTCCTGCACCAGCCTTGCGAGGCGGTCCTCCGCCCACTCGGGCCGGGCCTTGGTGCAGAAGCCGAGCTCCTCAGTGGTCCCGCCCAGCGTGCGCTCCGTCTGCTTCACCCAGCAGCCTTCGCGCTGGACCATCTTCACCGAAGTGCAGGCGCACACCGCCGCGCACGCCACGAAGACCCTCGTAATTCCGGTCATTTGCACCTCCCGCGTCCTGTTCCGAACATGGGGACGCCGGCGCGCGGGCGCACGCTCTGTCGCGAACCGGACAAACTAGCTCGGCGCGTGGTCGCGCCGGCTGTCCCGCAGCGCCGCGGTGGTCCGCGCGCTGCCGTGGGACTAGCTCGGCGCGTGGTCCGCACGCTGCCGTGGGCCTCAGCGGGGCGAGCGGAGCTCCCCGATCAGGTACGACAGGCCCAGGGCCCGCATCGGGTGGTTCCGCAGCGCGGAGACGGCCGCCCGGAGCCGCTCGAGGATCTCCGGGCCCAGCGCCCGCTCGATCTCCTCCAGGTGCCGCGCGTGGGCCTTCTTCTCCCGCACGCGCCTTCGCCAGGCGGGATCCCAGAGGTCATCGAGGTGCGTGAGCCACTCGCTGCTGGCGACGGCGGCCCACTCTCCCGCGTCGAACCAGACGCCGGCGCAGGCGGGACACCGATCGAGGTGGAACGGGCGCGATCCCTCGAACCGGGCACGCACCAGAAGTCCTTTGCATCGCGGGCAGAATCCGGCCAGGCCGTCGGCGATCGGGGCCGCCCGTTCCGAGTCGACCGAGGCCGGGACGAGGTGCTGCTCGATGGCCTCGTGGGGCAGCCACACCCCCTGGCAGTGCGTGCAGCGCGACGGCGGAACGACCTCGGGATCGTCGCTGCGGCCCGACGCGAGCGGAGCCAGCGTCTGCGTCTTGCATTTGGGGCAGGCGCGCATGGGCAGAGCGTCGCCGCTCGCAGCGAGGCGTTTCAAGTGGACGGTGTGGTCGGTCGGCGGGCCAGGTGGTCCGTGGCGCAGTGCGCGATCTTGAGCGCGAAAATCTACGGACTGTGAGATAAGGGATCGAACGGATTCCAATCCCCCGCCGTCCGACGGGAAAGGCGCCGATGCTACGTTACCGAGCCGACCGCAGGACGTTGGTCTATCTCTCCTTCACCGCGGTTCTCACCGCCGTGAACTGGAAGCTGGGGAGGGTGCATCCGGTCCTCTATCCGATCACCCTCTTCATGTTCCTCACCAGCGCGGTGATCAGCCACAACCACAACCACCTGGGCATGTGGCGATCGAAGGCGCTCAACCTGGTCACGAGCTACGTGATCGCGCTCTTCTACGGCCACCCCGCCATCGCCTGGGTCCCGACGCACAACCAGGTCCACCACAAGCTGAACAACCGGCCCGGAGACAGCTCGCGGTCGCCCAAGGGGTTCCGCAACAACCACCTGGCGGCGCTGCTCGTCTATCCGATGCTCACCAACCTCGCGCAGACGCGCGACATCAACGCCTTCCTCAAGGATCTGTGGAAGCGCGACCGGCCGGCCTTCTGGGCGGCGGCCTCCGAGTACGTGGTGTTCTTCGGATCGATGGCCGCGCTGCTCTTGATCGACTGGCGCAAGACGCTGCTCTTCTTCTTCATCCCGCAGCAGTTCGCGCTCTTCTGCATCCAGGCGATCAACTACCTGCAGCACGTCGAGACGGACGCGTTCAGCGAGTGGAACCACTCGCGCAACTTCGTCTCGCGGACGCTCAACGTCCTGCTCTTCAACAACGGCTACCACACGGTGCATCACCTGAAGCCCGGCGTGCACTGGTCGGAGCTTCCGCGCCTGCACGCGGAGTACGAGCGGCGCATCCATCCCTCGCTGCTCGTGGACTCGTGGGTGAAGTACATAGGACGCACGTATTTCATGCGACCCTTCACGGGTGCGCCGGCCCCCGCGCTGCCCGGCGCGCAGGCCGCCCAACCTACCGTAGGTATGTAAATGTGTGAGCGGGGTGCTTTACACCGCTGGCGTTCGCGCCCCACTATCATTTTTGCGGCACCAGCCGCCGACGCTCTCTTGCGAGCGCGATGACAGACCTCGAGGTGCGGTCCTGGTGGTCCGTTCGCGCAGACACGATCCCGAGTTGTTCCCGCAGGTCCGCCAAGCTCTCGAGGTGCTCGTCCCGAGGAAGCTGCACAAGCGGATCAAGCCGGAGGCGTCGATCCTCGCCGATCTGGGGCTCGACTCGCTGAAGGTCGTCGAGCTCACCATGCTCCTGGAGAGGCAGCTCAAGCGTCCGGTGTTCCTCCCCGAATGGATCGCCAGCGTCGAGGATCCGGCCGATCTGACCGTGGAGTCGCTGGCCCGCTTCCTCGCCGAAAAGAAATGAGCGCCGGCTGCACCGCCGCGATGCGCGGCGGGGTCCTCCATCTCACGCTGGACACGCGCGGCTCGTCCGTGAACGTCTTCACGCCGGCGGTGGCGCTCGAGCTGGAGCGGGAGCTGCGGGACGGTCTGGCCAGAGGCGCCCGTGCGGTGGTCCTCGAGAGCGCGAAGCCCGGCAGCTTCATCAACGGCGTGGGCCTGCTGCTCGCCGCCTCTTCGAACACGGAAAGCGCCGCGATGGAGCGGACCCGGACGCTCCATCGATGCTACGAGGCGCTCGCCGCCGCCCCTGTCCCCACCATCGCGGCCATCGCCGGCAACTGCTACGGCTGCGGACTGGAGCTGGCGCTGACCTGCGACTACCGGATCGCGCGCGACAGCTATGACACCCACTTCTACATGCCGGAGCTGCGCGACTATGCGTTCATCCCGCTGTTCGGTGGCACGCAGCGGCTGCCGCTCCTGCTCGGGCTCCGGCGCGGAATGGAGGTGCTCCTCGGCGAGCGGATCGAAGCGCGGCGCGCGCGGCGGATGGGCCTGGTGGACCGGCTGGTGCCGCAGCCGTCCATCGACGGCGCCGTGCGCTCGTTCCTCGCCGGGCTGCGCGCGCGGGACTGGCCCAAGCGCCCGCCCGGGCGGGCGCCCCGGAATCTTCCTCCATCCATCGAGGACCTGCCCGGGCCCGAGCGCGCCCTCGCCCGCGAGGGCCTGCGGCTGGCGCGCTTGCCGTTCAAGCCCGGGTATCGTCTGGAGCGAGCCCTGCGCGAGGAGCTGGACAGCTTCTGGCGAAGCGTCGGGACCCCGGAAGCACGGCGGGCGATGTCGTTCTTTTTCGTGCGCCAGACGGCGAAGGCGCACGCCATCGGCAGCGTCGCGTACGAGCGGCCGAGCCGCCTGTCCGTCAGCGTCGCGCCTTCGAACAGGCCATTGCGGGAGCTGCGGCAGATTCTCTCGCGCCGCCGGTTGCCGGGGATCGAGCTGGGACCGCGAGGGACGCTGGCCTTCGCGGACGCGAAGGTGAGTGGAGCGTTCACCTGCACACTGGGCGGCGGGACCGGCGGAGATTGTTCCGCGTTCCTCCCGTTTCCGCGCGAGACGGTGCCGGCGATCGAGATCGTTCCCTCCTCTGACGAGATGCCCTGGAAGCGGGGAGCGGACCTGTTCCAGGTCCTGGAGCAGGCCGGCTTCGCGCCGGTCGTGACGCGGTCCCGGCACGGGTTCGTGAGCGAGCGCCTGATCTCCGCGTTCCTCGACGCTGCGGGCTCCGCGCCGGCCCGTCGAGCCTTGCTGGAGTTCGGCTTCCGTCTGCCCGCGCCGCTGGCCCGGAAGCTCCGCGCGGGCGGCAGGGGGAACCGGCTGGGGGATCGGGTCGCCGCGGCGCTCGCGGCGGAGTGCGTGCGGGCGCTGGACGAGGGCGCGCTGGTGCATCCGGCGCAGGCCGACCTGCTTGCCCACGTCCTCTTCGGCTTCCCGGTCGTGCGCGGCGGCCTGCTGCGACATGCCGCCGGGGGACGATCCGCGGTGGCGCGCGATGCGGCGCGCATCCTCGGCCGACTGGCCTGACTCCTCGAAGCCTACCGCTCGGACATGCGCCGCCGCGCAACGAACCGCACCAGCGCGCCGCGGGCCGCGTCGACCAGGCGCGCCGCCAACAGGGGCTTGAGCGATTGTGCGCCTTCGAGGGCACCGCTCAGGTACCGGTCGCGCGCATCGCGTCGCATCAGCTTGCCGCTCGAGGTCCGCGACAGCGATCCGGGCTTGAGCAGGCGCACGTCGATCGGGGCCAGCCCGATCTGCTCGGTCACCACGGCCTGGACGTTCGCCGCCATTTCCACCAACTCGGCCGGCGAGAGCGGCTGCACTTCGGCCAGCACCACCAGCGCCTCCGTGCCGATCTCGGCGTCCGGGATTCCGAACGCGACCGACCGGCCCGTCCGCACGCCCTCCACGGTTTCGGCGGCGCGCTCGATGTCGGAGGGCGAATAGGAGCGGCCCGCGACGATCACCAGGTCCTTCAGCCGATCGACCACGTAGAGCTCTCCGTCCGCCAGGTAGCCCACGTCGCCCGTGCGCAGGGAGGTGCGGCGCTCCGGCACCGGATGGTGGTGCTCGAAGTACCAGGGCGACACGCTCGGTCCGCGCACCCAAATCTGTCCGAGCCGGCGCTCCGGGAGAGGGACGTGGTCGGGGCCGACAATGGCGATCTCGTGGCCGTCGATGGCGCTGCCGACCGAGACCATCGCCATGCTGCCCGGGCCGGGTGACCCCGGAACCGCACGTCCCTCCGCCAGGTCCCTCCTGCGGACGTAGTCGATCTTGAGACCCCGGCCGAGCGGCGGGAAGGCGACCGAGAGCGTCGACTCGGCGAGGCCGTAGACCGGGAAATAGGCGGACTTCTGGAAGCCCAACCGGGCCAGCCGCTGGCAGAAGGCCTCCGCGATGACCGGATCGACCGGCTCCGCGCCGTTGATGGCCGCCCGCAGCGTCGAGAGGTCGAGCCCGGTGAGGTCGTCGTCGCCCACCTTCCGTGCCACCAGGCCATAAGCGAAGTTGGGAGCGACCGTCAGCGTCGCGCGCGCCTCGGAGACCGCCTGCATCCAGCTCGCCGGGCGGAGCATGAACTCCAGCGGCGAGAGCAGCCACGAGGCCGCGCCGTGGGCGACCGGCGCGAGCAGACCGCCGATCAGCCCCATGTCGTGGTACAGCGGCAGCCAGGAGACCACCCGGTCGTCGCCGTCCAGATGGAGCGCCTTGCCCATCGCGTCGACGTTCGCGGCCAGGTTGGAGGCGGTGATCACCACGCCGCGTGGCGTGCCGGTGCTGCCCGAGGTGTACTGGATCAATGCGGGCTCGTCGTCCACCGCCAGCCGCGATGGCGGGGCCGACCGGTGGTCGAGCGAGCGCGGCTGGATGACCGGGAGCGCCGGATCCAGCAAGCCGGAGTCCCTCAAATGGACGGCGGTCCGCCGGTCGGCGAAGACCGCGGAGGGCGCGGCGTCGCGCACCACGCTGGCCAGCCGGTTCACGAACGCGGCTGGCCGGGCGAAGCCCTCCAGCGAAGGCAGGGGCACCGGCACCGCCCCGATCATCGACGCTCCGAGGAAGCCGTCGAGGAAGGCGCGCCCGGTGGGCACACAGAGCAGCACGCGATCGCCGCGGCGCAGGCCACTCGCCTCCAGCGCAGCGGCGCAGGTGCCCGCGCCGTGGATCCATTCGCCGAGCGTGATCGGCTCGTCCCGAAATGCGCCGCGGGCGACGCTGCGCAGGATGTGGACCGCGATGCGGTCCGGCTCGCGGCTGGCGCGAGCGAGCAGCCGCGCGGTGATCGGCTCAGGCATCCGGGAGCAGCCCTTTCACCAGGCTCTGTCCAAGGCGGCGCCGCAGCCGCCCCGTCGGGAAGCCGCAGCGCTCGAGCTGATCGGGTACCACCGTGCGGTAGCGATGGAGGATGCCCAGCCGCTCGAGCCGGTCGAGCGCGTGCTTGCGCATTCGCCGCCGCGTCAGCCCCAGCTCCTCCCAGACCGGCTCCGCCAGATGGGCCGCGACGCTGGCGCGGACGCTCTCGAACACCAGGTCCTCCATGCCGCGCGCGATCCCACCCGAGAGCACCTTGGCGAGCGGCTCGCGCAGCTCCTGGCTGTAGGCGAGGTGGCGCGCCTCGTCCTTGAGGTTCGCCCGCAGGACCGCCGCGAGCAGCGGCTCGCGGGCCTTGGTCACCAGGGTGGACAGGAGCGAGGCCGCGTTCCACTCGAAAACGACCTGGCCGAGGAGCACCTTGATCTCGGGAGAGGCGCACGCCTCGACCGCGTCCAGCGCGGACCGCAGCTTCGGGCAGGGCGGATAGAGCACCCGGGCCTTTTCGGACAGATAGCGGTGGAGCGCGAGGTAGTGCTTGGCCTCCTCCTGCGCCATCAGCGCGAGGATCTCGCGGTGCCCTGGCCTCTCCCTGGCGGTGAGCACCAGCACCTGCGCCACCAGGTGCTCGCCGCTGCGCTCGCCGACCAGGAGGTTCGAGAGGTGGAAGCAGGTCTCGCGGAAGACGAACGACCGGCGCTGGGTCAGGCTCATCTTGCGGAACGACTTGAGTCCCCCGGCGAAGAAGCTCTCCCAGGGGAAGACCTCGCGCTCGGGATCGACCTCCAGCTGCCAGGGCAGCTCGTCGTAGGCCCAGGCGTTGCGCAGGGCCGAGTCCACCAGCGCGGAGACCCGATTCATGCGGGCACCGCCTGCAGCGATACGGCCACGGTGGTGCCGCGGCCCACCTCGCTCTCCACCCGGACCTTGCCTTGCTGGGCCGCGACCAGCTCCTGGACGATGGAGAGGCCGAGCCCCGTCCCCGAGCCCGGCGGCTTGGTGGTGAAGAAGGGATCGAAGATGCGGGAGAGGTTCTCCTTGCTGATCCCGCAACCGTTGTCGATCACCGAGAGCTCGATCCGGTCGCCCGCCCGCGCCGCCGCGATCCGCACCTCGCCGGCCTCCGGGTCCACCGCCTGCACCGCGTTGTGCACGATGTTCAGGATCACCTGGAAGAGATCCTGCGGGTTGGCGCGGACCACCTCGCCGTCCACCTGCTGGACGATGCGCACGCCCTTGGGCGTGTGCGGGGCGATCATCTTCACGGCCAGGGGCACCAGGTCCGAGAGCTTGACCTCAGCCGAGACGTCTGCGCTCTGCTTGCGGCCGAAGAGGAGCAGCTGCCGGGTGATGGCCGTCATGCGCTCGACGCTTTCGTCGATGTCGGCGAGCAACGGCGCCGTGCTTTCGACCGATCCCATCCGCCTGCGCAGCAGCACCAGGTTGCCGCGCAGGAAGTGGATGGGATTGTTCATCTCGTGGGCTACGCCGGCGATCATCCGGCCGAGCGCGACCATTTTCTCGCTCTGGACCAGCGTCGCCTCCGCCTTCTTCAGCTGGTCGAGCGTCTCCCGCAGCTGCCGGGCCTGGGCGCGCAGCCGGAGGTGGAGCTCGATGCGCGCATGCAGCTCCTGCATGTCGAATGGCTTGTGGACGTAGTCGTCCGCACCCGCCTCGAAGCCGGCCAGCTTCGCCTCGATCTCTTCGCGCGCGGAGAGGAGCAGGACCGGCACCGAGGCCGTGCTGGGAGCGGCGCGCACCTTGCGCGCCAGCCCGATGCCGTCAAGTCCGGGCATCATGATGTCCGAGACGATCAGGTCGGGCGGATCGGCGACGATGCTTTCCACCGCGTGCGTGCTGTCCGGGAACGGGAGCACGCGGTACCAGCGGCCGAGCTCCTGCGAGAGGTACGAGAGCAGGTCCGCGTTGTCCTCCACCACCGCGATCCGCGGTCCTGCCGTGCCGGTGGCCTCGATGGAAGGCGCGACGATGGGCTCGAGCCGGACCTTGTGGACTTCGGGAGAGCTGGAAGGCGCAGGCACGGCGGCCGCGCGAGGGGCGGCGGCGGCGAGGTGGACGAGGAAGGTGGACCCGCGGTCCGGCTCGCTCTGCACGGCGATGCGGCCTCCGTGCAGGGTCACCAGCTGCTTGACGATGCTGAGCCCGATGCCCGTGCCCTGGGTCCTGCGCGTGGCCGAGGACTCCACCTGCACGAACCGGTCGAAGATGCGGTCGACGTCCTTCGGGGCGATGCCGATGCCCTGGTCGGAGATACTCAACCAGATCCCCTCGCGGTCGCTCCCGACGCCGACGCGGACCGGCCCGCCGGGCCTGGAGAACTTGCAGGCATTGGAGACGAGGTTCAGGACGATGCGGTCGAGGTGCCGCTCGTCGCCGCTCCAGATGAACGGGCCGCCCGCCTGGACGTCCACCTCGAGCCGCAGGTCCAGCGAGTTCGCGTAGGCTTGGGCTTCCTGCGCCACCCGCAGGACGCTGGCGCCCACGTCCACGGGCACGCGATCGATGCGGGGCTCCCCGGACTCCAGCTTCGCCAGGAGCAAAAGGTCGTTGATCAGCTGCAACAGGCGGGTGGCGTTGCGATGGATGGTGTCGACGAACGACCGCTGGGCGGGCGCGAGCTTGCCGTGCGAATCGCGGGTGAGGGAGGAGGCGGGAGCGAGGATGAGCGTGAGCGGCGTGCGCAGCTCGTGGCTGACGTTGGCGAAGAACTCGCTCTTCAGACGGTCGAGCTCGCGCAGGCGCTCGTTCGCCTTCTCCAGGTCGATGCGCAGCTTGATCTCGCGCAGGAAGAGGTTGGTCACCACCCGGTTGCCGATGCAGGTGATCAGCGCGGTGTCGATCAGCAACATGAGGTTTGACGCGAAATGCTTGGCGCCGAGCGGCTCACCGCCGGCGACGGCCACGAACACGTACCCGAGCGGCAGCAGCGCCACCGTCGCCACCACCGCCGGAAGCGGGGCGGGGAAGAGGATCGCGATGCCGAACGAGATCAGGTAGTAGGGAAAGACGAAGTCGCTCTCCGCCCCGCCGGTGAGCATCAGGTTGGAGGCTTCTGCGGCGTTGCAGAGCACCCCCGCGAGGATGGCGAAGGGCAGCCAGGGCCATCGGTCGAAGACGCGCCGCTGCTGGAGGAAGAGCAGGGTGAGGATCAGCGCGTCGGAGAACGCCGCGGCGACGATGCCCTGCGGCAGCTTCTCGGGGAAGTACGCGCCGTCATAGGCGACGATGGTGAAGGGGATGATCACCACCGCCACCCAGCAGGAGGCGACGGTCCGGGCCGCCAGCGTCCGGCTCAGCTCCGCGGCGACGCGCGGGTCCGGCCGGGGCGCCACGGCGACGCGCGCCGCGGCCACCGCGCTGGAGAGCGCGTGCCTTCGTTTCCCCCAGACCATAGAGGGAAAGATATCGGTCCCTTGGGCCGCGATCAACGATGGTGGTAACATTTGAACCGTGCCGGAACCTTCGTACCGCCTTCTGGTCGTGGACGACGAGCCGCTCGCGCTCAATCTGGCGAGACGTGTGTTCGAGACCGAGCCCGACATCGCCCTCCACTCGGCCACATCGGCGGTGCGCGCCCTCGAGATGGCGATGATCCACGACATCGATCTCGTCATCACCGACCAGCGGATGCCGGAGATGACCGGGCTGCAGTTCCTGGCCCGGGTGCGCGAGGTGCGGCCCCGCGCGCTGCGCGTGCTGCTGACGGCGTTTCCGGACACCACGGTGGCCCTCAAGGCCATCAACGAGGGCCTGCTGTACCGGTTCATCCTCAAGCCCTGGGAGCCGGAGGACATGCGGGTCACCGTCCGGCGGGCGCTGGAGACCAAGCGCCTGTCCGACGAGCACGATCGCCTGGTCAACCAGCTCAAGACCAGCTACCAGGAGCTGGTGCAGTCCGAGCACATGGCCGCCCTGGGCCGCTTGTCGGGCGGCATCGGCCACGAGCTGCGCAGCGCGGTCGATCCGCTGATCGCCGGACTCGGGTCGCTGGAGGTCGAGCTCGGCCGCCTGCTGGAGACCGCCCGCGCCGCCAGCCGCGCCGTCCAGAAAGACTTCTCGCCGGACCAGGTGGAGGCGCTGCGCGCCGCCGTGCTGCGCTCCACGCCCGACGCGGCCGGCGCCGCCGAGGACACGCTCGCGTCGGTGCGCAAGGCCGCCGCGGAGCTGGAGGCGCTCGCGCGGGGCGTGCAGAGCTATACCCGGGCGCAGGATCCCGAGCCGTTCGACATCAACCAGGCGGTGCTCTCGGCCGTCCAGCTCCTCTCGCACCGGCTGCGCGAGTCGATCAAGCTGGAGCGCAACCTCCAGGCGGTCCCCCTGGTGCGCGTCCGTGGTCCCGAGATCACGCAGGTGGTCCTGAACCTCATGTCCAACGCGGCGGACGCGGTCCAGAAGGTACCGGAGCCGTCGATCCACGTGCGTACCTGGCACGAGGGCGGAAGCGTCCGGCTCGAGATCGCGGACAACGGCACCGGGCTGGACCCGGCGGTGGTGCAGCGCCTGTTCAAGCCGTTCACCTCGCCGCAGCCGTCCACGGGCGGCCGCGACGTGGGCCTGAACGTCTGCAAGAGCATCGTCGAGAGCCACGGTGGCAGCATCGAGGCCGCGGCCGACGGCAACAGCGGCACCCGCTTCACCGTGACGCTGCCCGCGATCGCCTCGGTCTGAGCGCCGCCGCTGCGGGAGCGCGGCCCGCCAGGATCTCCTCGGTGCGGCGCCGGACGGCGGAGGCCATCTCCGGATGCGTGATCACGTAGAACTCGTCCGAGCGCACCGCGCGCACCGTCCGGTCGGCGATCGCGTCGGGCGAGACCCCCTGGGCGACCAGGGCCCGGACCACCGGATCGGCGCCCGGCGCGGAGTGGAGGAGCCGGGTGGCCACGAAGCCCGGGCAGAGCACGCTGACGCCGATGCGAGCCCGCCGGAGCGCGAGGTCCTGCGCAAGCGCCTCGGAGATGGCCACCACCGCGTGCTTGGTCGCGCTGTATGGGCCGGCCAGAGGAGGGGTGACCAGCCCGGCCATCGAGGCGGTGTTCACCACGTGCCCGGGGCTGCGCTGCGCCAGCATCCGCGGCACGAAGGCCACGCAGCCGTGGATCACGCCCCAGAGGTTCGTGCCGATCACCCGCTTCCAGCGCGCCAACGGCACTTCCCAGACCGCGCCGTGCTCGGCGACTCCGGCGTTGTTGCAGAGCAGGTGGACGGCGCCGAAGCGCGCGTAGGCCTTCGCCGCGAGCGATTCGACATCAGCGGCGCGGGAGACGTCGGTACGGATCGCCAGCGCGCCGGGGAGCCCGGAAGCGACCTCCCGCAGGCGACGCCCGTCGAGGTCGGCCAGGACCAGCCGCATCTTCTCGCGCGCCAGCCGGTAGGCGAGCGCACGGCCGATCCCGCTGGCCGCGCCGGTGATGACCGCCGTCTTGCCGCGAAGCGAACGCACCGCCCGCGAGTCTACGCTCCGGAATTCGCGAGGTCGATGAAGGCGGCCACCTGCGCGGCGTCCGACTCCTCGAGGTCCTCCACGTCATCGTCGTGCTTCGGTCCGCGGCCGTGGCCCTCGCCCTGGCAGACGAAGCCCTTCAGGGTGCCCGAAAATCCCGTTGCGGTTTGCACGCCTCGCGAGGTCAGCACGCCCTTGGCGTGCCCCAGGCCCTGGGTCCCGCTCACGATCTGCTGGAGCTCGGCGAACTTGGCGGTCGTGCCATTGAGCACTCCGGCGTCGCGGATGGTCACGGTGCCCTTGCGGGTGGTGATCACCAGCTCGCCTGTGTAGACGAGGACGTCGGGCGTAGGACCTTCCGCGACCGTCAGGGCCTGGAATTTCGTCGTGCCCTCGAGAGGTCCGGATCGCACCTTCCCGGCTGTACAGATGCCCACCGGGCTCGTGCAGCCGTCCGTAAAGAAGAAGGTGACGATCGTGGTGTCGACGCGCTTGCACTCTCCGGCCTGCGCACTTTGTGCGGCGAGCAGGCCTCCGGCGAGCACAGAGACGGCGGGCAGAAAAGGTCGCATGGTCAAGACTCCCTTGATCGCGGCGAAATACCGCCCCGGTCGGGTATTACGTCAAGCGGTCAGAGTAGGGGGATGTAATTTTATAGAGGATACTTCGCAAGCCGCACGGCGTCACTGCATTCGGTCGCATGCGGCTGGATTCAGCGACGCTGTCAATCAAATCGATGGTTTGGCTCAAGCATGGTCGCAGGAGCGAGAGCGCGTCCATCACGATCCACTTCTGCAGCGCGGCCGGGCCTGCGCGTTCTCCTCCGGCTCGACGGTGATCAGCCCGAAGCGCCGAGTTGGCCGCGCCTCGCAACAATCCGAAATGGCTCGCGGCAGCGCTGCAAGAATCCGCCGGTTTGCCGCCCGTGGCGCACCGCATCAGGGCGGTCCCACTTGATTGAAGAACTGCTCCGAGGGTACGGCCGTTGTTCCCTCAGGCGTACAGCCTGGGCGCCGCTCTTCCTGCAACTCACCCCGCTCCGCCGTAGGAGTGCACAAGCATGCCTCGCCTCATCACTTCAGCCGCTGCCGCATTGTCCCTGCTGGCGTTTGGCGCCAACGCCAAACCGCCCGCATCCGAGGACCTGATCCGTGCCCGCAACCTGATCTTCGGCACCGAGAACGTCGATCAGAGGACGGGCCAGGTCGACAAGGACAAGGTCATCTTCTCCTGGCTCACCAACGCGACCCTCGCCGCCTCGGTCAAGGGGCACATCATCCTGCTCGACACGTTCGTGCACCGCGCCGAGATCGTCCCGGGCAGGACGCCGTTCGTGGTCGAGGACCTGCTCAGCCTGAAGCCAGAGGCGGCATTCATCGGCCACGGCCACGGCGACCACGCCGACAACGCCGCGTGGCTCGGCAGCAAGCTGGGGTTCCCCATCTTTGCCTCCGCCGAGACCTGCGCGGATCTGAGGAACCTCGACATTCCGTTCCACATCGCCGCGGGCGCGCTCCCGCAGGGCGCCACCGTCGACTGCCGCGACGTGACCTCGTTCGGATCGCACCCGGGCGCCGAGATCGTGAAGATCAAGGTGCTGGAGCCGGTCGCCTCGATCACGGCGTTCCGCCACTTCCACTCCGGCACGGCGTATCCGGAGACAGGCTTTCCGATCACGCCGGTGAACAACGAGGCCGATCCGCGCGATCCGTTGATGTATCCGGCGGGCCTCGCGCACTCGTTCCGGACGCGGGGCAGCATCGGCGGTCCGCTCAGCATCTACTATCAGTTCGTCGTGCACGGCGATAACAACTTCACCTTCGTCTGGCACAACACCACCGGGGACCTGAACCACGGCTGCACCATCGACCATGGCCCGCCGGCGTGCTGGGACGACTTGTTCCCGAACGAGCACGTCTCGGCGAACGTGCGGAACGCGATCGCCTCGCTTCCCGAGACCGACCTGGAGTTCGGCTCTTTCGTGAGCCTCGGGTTCAGGGTCACCGGCATGCGCGACCCGATCCAGAACAGCGCGCTCCTGAAGCCCAAGGTCTACGTGCCCATCCACCAGACGAACGCCGCGCTGCCGAGCTCTTCGCTCTGGTTCAAGGTGGCGTACATGGCCCAGCTCGAGCAGATGCTCCCGCCGCTCACCGCCGATCAGCGTCCCGAGCCGCGCTGGATGGTGGACCCGGACGACTACCTGAAGCCGATGGTCTACGACCCGAAGGACGCTCGCTGGGCGAAGGGCAAGAAGCACCACGGCGACCGCGACGACGACTAGCCGCTTTGCGGCTACGCTTTTTCTGCGTGTTCCCGCGAAGGCGGGAACACGCTTGATCATTACGGGGACGGCCTCCTGGCTCAGGCCCACTGGACCTGGTCCCGGGCGAGTGCGCGGTGGAGCGGGGAGGCGGCGGTAGGGGAGGGGGTGGGGCACGCGTCGGGAGCGCGACCACGTGCGGCTCACGCGCGGAGCAGCGCGAGGTTCTCCTCGAGCCGCGCGCGGAAGGCCGCGGTGTCCCCCGAAAAGGCCACGCGGCCCTTGAGCAGGATCAGATGGCGGTCGCCGATCTCCAGCAGCGTCTTCACCTCCTTGTCCACCACCAGCGCAGCGATCCCTTCAGCGCGGAGGCGGCGGACCGCCGACCAGATCTCCTGGCGGATGAGCGGCGCCAGCCCTTCGGTGGCGCCGTCGAGGATCACCAGTTGCGGGTTGGTGAGGAGCGCCCGGGCGATGGAGAGCATCTGCTGCTCGCCGCCCGAGAGCTGCGAGCCGAGGTGGTGGGTGCGCTCGCGCAGGCGGGGAAAGAGGTCGAGCGCGCGCACCAGCGTCCATTGTCCGGGCCGCTGCGCGACCACCAGGTTCTCCCGCACCGTCAGCGTGGGGAAGATGCCGCGGCCCTCGGGGACCAGGGCGATCCCCTCGGCCGCGATCCGGTGCGGCGGCCAGCCGGTCACCGGGCGGCCCCGGACGCGGATCTCGCCGGAGCGCGGGGGAGTGAGCCGGAGCAGGCTGCGGATGGTGGTGGTCTTTCCCATGCCGTTGCGGCCCATCAGGGTCACGGTCTGGCCGGGCTCGATCGAGAGGCTCACGCCGTGCAGCACGTGGCTCGCGCCGTAATAGGTATGCAGATCGAAGGCCTCGAGCAGCGGCGTCACGCGGTCTCCTCGCCGAGGTACGCCTCGCGCACCTTGGCGCTCGCGCGGATCCGATCGGGCGAGCCGGTCTCCAGCACGCGGCCGTCGACCAGGACGGTGACCGTGTCGGAGATGGTGAAGACCGCGTCCATGTCGTGCTCGACCAGGATCGCGGTGCGTCCCGACGCTACGCGCCGCAACAGGTCGACCACGCGCAAGGCTTCGTCGTGGCCCAGGCCCGCCAGCGGCTCGTCGAGCAGCAGCAGCTTCGGTTCGGTCGCAAGCATCATCGCGATCTCGAGCTGGCGCTGCTCGCCGTAGCTGAGCTGGCCGGCGATGGCCGGGCGCAGCGAGGACAGTCCGCAGTCCGAGAGAGCGCGCGCGGCGCCCTCCTCCACTTCGACATACCGCTCCGCGGGCCGGAAGAAGCGCATCGACGTTCCAAGCCGGGATTGGGCCGCGAGCCAGACGCAGTCGCCGCAGCGAAGCTCCGGAAACAGGTTGGTCGTCTGGTAGCTCCGGCCGACGCCCAGCCGCGAGAGCCGGTCCGGCGAGGCGCGGGTCACGTCCTGGCCGCGGAAGAGGATCCGGCCGGAGGTGGCGCGCAGCTCGCCGGAGAGGAGGTTCAGGAAGGTGGACTTGCCCGCGCCGTTCGGGCCGATCACGGCGTGCACGCGCCCTTCCTCGAACGACAGCGAGACGTCGTTCACCGCTCCGAGGGCGCCGAAGCGCCGGGTCAGGCCCTCCGTCTTGACGAGAGGGTCAGCCACGGGCGCTCCCCTGCACCAGGCCGGCCAGGCCGCGGGGAAGGAAGAGCACAACGGCGATCACCAGCGCGGCGATCAACGCGTTCCAGTGCTCCGTCACGCTCTCGCCGTAGTGCTCGATGAACGCGAGCAGGAGCGCCCCCAGCGCGGGACCGTACAAGGTCCCCTTTCCGCCGAGCAGGACGGTGACCAGAACCAGGCCGGATTGCCTCCATCCGAGCTGGGCGGGGTTCACGAAGCCGTAGAGGGTCGCGTCGAGATAGCCCGCGAGGCCCGCCAGAGCGCCCGCGATCACGAACGCGACCAGCTTGTAGCGGCGGGTCGCATATCCGAGCGAGCGCATGCGCTGCTCGTTGTCGCGGATGCCTTCCAGGGTGCGTCCGTAAGGGGCGCGGAGGATTCGCGCGAGCAGCAGGTAGACGAGGATGGTCGCGGCCCAGATCGCGGCGTAGGCCGCGAGCCGGCTGTCCACCGGGCGCTGCGCGACGTAGAGGCCGTCCGATCCGCCGAGCGCCGGCGAGTCGTTGAAGAGGTAGAAGAGCATCTGCGTGAAGGCGAGCGTGACCATGATGAAGTACACGCCGGTCGCGCGCAGGCTGAGCCAGCCGATCACCAGCGCCGCGCTCCCCGCCGCCAGCACGCAGAGGGGCAGCGTGAGCAGCGGGCTGACCAGCCCGAGCTGGTTGGTGAGGCCCGCCAGCGCGTAGGCAGCGAGCCCGAAGAAGGCGGAGTGCGCGAGGCTCACCAACCCGGAGAAACCCACCAGGAGGTCGAGGCTCATCGCCAGGATGCAGCCGATCATCGCCTTGCCCAAGAACTGCATCCAGAACCGGTCGCCGCTCAAGGCGACGGCGCCCAGCCCGACGGCCAGCACCGCGAGGACGGCGCGCCGTCTCACCGGCCCTCGAAGGCGGGGCCGAGGAGCCCGCGGGGACGCCAGAGCAGCACCGCGGCCATCACCGCGTAGACCATGGCGCTGGCGAACCCGGGCAGCAGCACCTTGCCGAAGGTGTCGGCGATGCCGACCAGCAGCGCACCGAGGAAGGCCCCCTTGATGGAGCCGATGCCGCCGATCACCACCACCACGAACGAGAGGACGAGGATGCTCTCGCCCATCCCCGGGTACACGGTGGTGAGCGGCGCCGCCAGCATCCCGGCCAGCCCGGCCAGCGCCGTCCCCGCGCTGAACACGACCGAGAAGACGCGGCGCACGTCGATGCCGAGCGCCTCCACCATCTCCGCGTTCGATGCCCCCGCGCGCACCCGCATGCCGAATCGCGTCTTGAGGATGAGCTGGCGCATCGCGGCGGCCAGCGCGATGCAACAGAGGGCGGTGAAGGCGCGCCACGCCGGCCAGGTCTGCGCCTCGCCGAGCGGGACGGTGAAGGAGAGCGCGCGGGGCGTGGCTACGCCGTGGACGTCGTTTCCCCAGAGGGCGCGCTGCAGCTCGTTGAAGAGGAGCACGAGCCCGTAGGTGAGCAGCACCTGCGAGAGGTGGTCGCGGCGGTAGAGGCGCGCGATGGCGAGCCGCTCCACCAGGAGGCCGATCAGGACCATCGCGGGCAGCCCGACCAGGATCGCCAGCGCGAGGCTGCCGGTCCGCTCCGACAACCACCAGGCGAGGTATGCGCCCAGCATGTAGAACGAGCCGTGTGCGAAGTTCAGCACGCCGAGCACGCCGAACACGAGCGTGAGCCCGCTCGCGACCAGGAACAGCAAGAGGCCGTACTCCACGCCGTTGACGAGCTGTAGCGCGAAGAGCGAAAGGCTCATTTCCCCAACTTGCAGCCGGCCGCGGGGTCCTCGGCGTCCTTCAGCGCCACCCCGAGCACCGTCTCCTTGCCGCCTTTCACCTGCCGCAGATAGACGTCCTGGATCGGGTTGTGCGCCTTGGAGAACCGGAAGGGTCCGCGGGGGCTGTCGAGCCGGGTGGCCTCGAGCGCGGCGATCAGCTCCTTCTGCGCCCCGGTGTCGCCCTTCACCTTGTCGAGCGCCTGCGCGAGCACGTTCACGGTGTCGTAGCCCGCGACGGCGTACACGTCGGCGTCGCGGCCTGTCGCCTTCTTGAACGCGTCCCGGAACTTCTTGTTCGCCGGATTGTCGAGGGAGTCGGCGTAATGCAGGCTGGTCTTGATGCCCTCGGCGGCCGCGCCCTGGGCGCCGAGGACTCCCTCGGTGAGGAAGCCGGAGCCGTAGAGCGGGATCTTGTCCTTGAGGCCCGCGTCCGCGTAGTCCTTGACGAACTTGGCGGCGCCGGCGCCGGCGAAGAAGACGAACACCGCGTCGGGCTTGAGCGCCGCGATCTCCGAGAGATTCGCCTGGAACTCGGTGCTGGGGAACGGCACCGCGATCTCCTTCACGACCGTCCCGCCTCCCTTGGCGTACCCCTCCTTGAAGGCGGCCATCGACTCCTGGCCGAAGGAGTAGTTCCAGAACATCAGCACGGCCTTCCTGTGGCCGGCCTTCAGCATCGGGTCGGCGCAGGGGTACGAGACCTGCCAGTTGGAGAACGAGGTCCGGAAGACGTTGGGGGCGCAGAGGGTGCCGGTGACGGCCTGCGCGCCGGCGTTGGTGACGATGGTGAGCACGTTCTCCTGCCGGACGATCTGCATCATCGCCATCGCCACGCCGGAGTGGACCGGGCCGGTGAGGATGTCGACCTTCTCGCCGGCGATCAGCTTGTTCACGTTGGCGGGCGCCTTGGCGGGATCGGACTCGTCGTCCACCACCGCCCACTGGATCTCGCGGCCTCCGAGCTTGCCGCCGTGCTCGGAGGCGGCCAGCTTCATGGCGTCGGTGATGTTGTGGCCCAGCGCCGCGTAGGTCCCCGAGTACGGCAACAGCAGCCCGATCTTCAGCTTCGCGCCGGTGGCGGCCAGGAGGCGGCGGGAGAGGAGGGTGGAAGAGGCGGCGGCACCGAGGAACGCGCGTCGGGAGAGGCTCATGCGACCTCCGGGCGCAGCAGTAGGACAGAAGTCCGCGGCGTCCGTCAATCAGAAGATCCTTCGCCGAAGGCGCGCCGCCCGGGGTGGCGGCGCCGAGCAGGGTCGACACAGCTACAGCGGCCCATGGCGCCATCGCAGTCTTGCTCCGCGTAACATTGTTCGCGAAGAAAGGGTTCCGATCAATCCGGACTGCGCCTTGCGAAGACCGTCGAAAGCCCGCGAAGAGCTGGCGCGGCTGCTCTGGACGCCGTCCGGAGCGCGCCGGCTTCCGTCGACCCGCGCCCTGGACGCGGCGCTGCTGCGGCTGCGGCGCGGCGAGCTTCTGGAGCTGAGCGAGCTTCATGCGCGCGGTCCCTTGTACCTGCTGCCGACCCGCGAGCTGGTCCGCGCGCTCGCGGAGCGGATCCGCGCGCTCGGCGCGCGGCGGGTGCTCGAGGTCGCCGCGGGAGACGGCTTCCTCTCCGACGCCTTGCGGCGCGCCGCACCCGGCCTCCGGATCGTCGCCAGCGACTCGGGTGCCTGGGCCGATCCGCGGGCGCGCATGAACCGGCGCGAGCGTCGCGAGCTCGCGGGCGTGGAGGTTCCGGGTGTCCGGCTCGGCCCCTCGGTGCTGCGGCTGGATGCCCTCGAGGCGATCCGCAGGACGAAACCGGACCTGGTGCTCGCCTCCTGGTTGCCGCCGGGGAAGCTGCTGGAGCGGCTGATTCGCGCGCCGGTGCGGCAGGTGCTCGAGATCGGCGCGAAGGACGGCGTGACTCCGGGAGCGTGGAGCTGGCGCTTCGCCCACGACTTCTGCGAGGATCTGGAGAGGTACGCCCGGTGCAGGCTCGATCACCGTCCGGATCGCGAGCTGCACTCGCGCGTCACGCTCTACTATGGCGCCCGGCACCCGCTGCACGCCCGCGAACGAGTGCGGCCCGGCGATTGGCTCTGGCAGTTCCGTCCGGGCCACAAGTAATGTGTACCCCGTAGGTATGTTCCGGTAGAGTGCGCCGATGCATCTACCCCACGACCTCAAGTTCCGCGATGCGGCGCTCTCCCGGGCTTTTGCTGGCAAGGGCCGCATCCCGATGACGACGTTCGTCGAACGCTACATCGATGGCTCCATCGAGGTCGCTGGCGATCTGCATGATTTCCTGCGGATGCGCGCCGAGTGGGCCAACTACCGCTTCACCTGGGAGCAGGCCAGGTTCCTGGTCACGCGCTTCATCCCGTCGCTGCTGGTGCACTCCAAGGCCGCCGACGAGAAGTTCGTGGTCGGCCATTACGACCGCGGCAACGACTTCTTCGAGGCCTTCCTCGGGCCCTCGATGGTCTACACCTCGGCGGTCTTCGACAACACCGACGAGCCGCTGGAAGCCGCGCAGGAACGCAAGATCCGCCGCGTCGCGGAGCGGCTCCAGGTCCAACCCGGAGACCGGCTCCTCGACATCGGCTGCGGGTGGGGCACCCTCGCGATGAGGATGGCCGAGGCGCACGGCGCGGACGCGACCGGCGTGACGCTGAGCTCGAAGCAGGCCGAGTTCGCCTCCGAGCGGATCCGCGAGCGCAACCTGACCGACCGCGCCCGGATCCTGGCCATCGACTACCGCGACATTCCCCAGTCGCGGTTCGACAAGATCTCCTGCCTGGAGATGGCCGAGCACGTCGGGGTGAAGAACTTCCAGAAGTTCCTGCGGCAGGTGAGCGATCTGCTCGAGGACGACGGGTTGTTCTTCCTGCAGATCGTCGGACTGCGCCGCCCGCCTGAGGCGCTCATGGTGCGCAACGATCGGGGCGGCTACTGGAACGCCGCGGACTTCACCTGGGCGATGTTCATGTCGAAGTACATCTTCCCCGGCGCGGACGCGAGCCTGCCGCTCTCCTTCGTGTCGAGCCAATTCGAAAAGGCCGGGCTGGAGATCCGCGGCGTGGACAACATCAACGTCCACTACGGGCTCACCATCCACCGCTGGTACCGGAACTGGCAGCGGAACCGCGAGAAGGTGATCGCGTCGTACGGCGAGCGTTGGTACCGGCTGTGGGAGCTGTTCCTCGCCTGGTCCGTCTTCACCGGCACGCAGGGGCGCGCCGACTGCATGCAGATCGTCGCGCACAAGAGCCGCCCGGCGTTCGATCGCAGCCGGTTCGTCGGCGAGCCGCAGGTTCCGCAGC
>DASQAS010000136.1:0-1818 GCA_035635635.1 Myxococcales bacterium
GTGGCCGGCCGGTGATCCCCGCCCGTCGACCGGGGATCCGCGCGCGATGAGCAGGCGCACGATCTCCGGGCGGCGCTCGGCGCGCTGTCCGGCGGCCGCGGCGTTGATCGCGAGGTTGGCTTCGGAATTCCGGGCAACGGCCCGCACGTCAGCGCCCGCGTCGAGGAGCGCTTCGGCGATCTCTCGATGGCCGAAGAACGCCGCCAGATGGAGGGGCGGCCATCCGTCGTGAGACCACTGCCCCACGATTGCGGGATTCTCGCGGAGCTGCCCGCGGACGTGCTCGCCCAGCCCGAGGGCGCAGGCTTCGAAGAAGCTCGCGCGCGCGCCGCGCTCGAGCAAGAGAGGCACGATGTCGTGCTTGCCGGTGTACATCGCGATCAGAAGGGGAGAGTTGCCGCGCTCGTCCCTCGCGTTCGCGAGGTCCGGGCTGGCCGCGAGGAGATCACCGACGGTCTTTGCGTCGCCGCGTCGAATCGCGCCGAGCAGATCGGCTATTCCGGCCACGAGAATAGGGCCCGCGAACGAGCCCTGTGCCGCCGACTACGCCTGCAAGAAGGCCGGGGTTGGCGTCAGCGCCTCGTCCCAGGGTCCAGGAAAGCGACCCTTGTCACCCTTTTCCGAGAACGGCCGCTCCCGGTGCCACTCGCTCCGCGGCTGCTCGTAGTAGACCTCGAGGCCGTTGCCATCGGGATCCGAGAAGTAGACGCCGATGGAGACCGTGTGGTCGGAGACGCTGACCGGGACGTCCTTGGCCTTGAGCCGCTTGTACATCTCGGCGAGATCCTCGAGGTTCGCCATGCGCCAGGCGACGTGGTTCAGCCCGACCTGCTTTTTCTGCGGCCCGGCGGCCTCGTCACCCACCTCGAAGAGCGCGATGTCGTGCGCGTGTCCGGGGTCGCAGGACAGGAAGGCGGCGCGCAGTCTATTGGTTCCCGGAAACATCATGGTGTCCTGGGTGTGGAAGCCGAAGACCTCCGTGTACCACTTGTGCGAGCGCTCGGCGTTCCGGACGAAGATGTTGACGTGATCGATGGACACCGGCTTGTAAGCCATTTGCCTCTCTCCTGCGGTCAGGATCTCGCTCACCGGAGTATACCGCACCGGGGGCGACCCTCGCGACCGCCTACTCCGTGAGGATCCTGTCCGCCCACTCGACGAGCGCCACGAGCTTCGGCGGGTCGGAGAACGCGGCGTTCTTCCCGGCGAGATCGTCGATCAGGACCCCACGGGCCCGCGAGCAGGCCCCTCAGACGTGGATCGGCACGCGATGCGCGATCACCTTCGCGAGCGCCTCCGAGAGCGGCGCCCAGCCGACCGGCACGACCGCGCTCGCGACAACCGCGCGCACCAGGGTCACGGCCTCCCCGAGCAGGAAGATCTGGACCTGGTGGCCCGCCTCCGCGAACGCGTTCGCGTGATGAAATGGAAACGAGGCCTGCGTGGGATCGCCCGAGCCCCACGCGCTCTTGATCAGCACCTTCATCGTGTCGTCTCCATGTCTCCGAGATCGAGACGAAAGCCCATGACCGTCGTGCCGGGCATGAGCTGAAAGTCGATCTCGGGTGCGCGGACGAAGCCCATCCGCTCGTACATGCGCAGGGCTGTTTTCATCAGGTCCGTCGTGTGAAGGCTCAGGACCCGGCCGCCGGCGCGACGGACGCGACGCACGCATTCCTGCATGAGCGCCGCACCGACACCACGCCCGCGCGCGGCCGGCGCCACGGCGAGCAGCCGCACCTCGGGCCAGGGCATCTCGAGCCGGCGGCCCTGCGGCAGCTCCATGCGGCGCGGGGGATAGAGCAACACCGTGCCCAC
>DASQAS010000137.1:0-24641 GCA_035635635.1 Myxococcales bacterium
AGCAGCCGGACGCCCCGCTCGCGCGACAGCCGCGCCACCGCGCGCGCGCAGCGCAGGTCGAACCGGCGCGCGCTGTCGAACCGGACGGCCGCGAGCCCCCGGCGGTGCGCTTCCTCCGCCAGGGCGTCGCGAGTGCCCGGACGCGCGATCGCGCCCACGATGGGTAGGTAAGGTTTCGGCGTCGAGGCCGAGAGCGCCAAGACGGCGCGGTCGGCACCGTAGAGCGCCGTTCCCTGGCGGAGGTGGAGGATCGGGATCACGCGCGTGCGGCGAGCTCGCGGTAGAGCGACTCGTACGCGTCCACCATGGGCTCGATCGAGTGTTGCCGCGCGCGCTCCCGGGCGCGCGCGCCGAGCTTTGCCCGCAGATCCGCATCGGCCACCAGGCGCTCGAGGGCGGCGCCGAGCGCCGTGCGATCCCCGAGCGGGACCAGGAGGGCCGTCTCCTCGTGTCCGTGGATCTCGCGCACCGGCACCAGGTCGTGCGCGAGCGTCGGCAGCCCGGCGCCCATCGCCTCGAGCATGCTGAGCGAGCGCCCTTCGCTGAGCGAGGCCTGCGCGTAGACGTCCAGTCCGGTGAGGAGGCGCGCGGCGTCGGGGATCAACCCCTTGAAGTGAACGTTGGCATGGCCGTTCGCGGCGGCGCGCAGGGACTCTTCCATGGAACCGGAGCCGATCAGGATCAGGTGCACGTCGCCGCGATCGGCGAATCTGTCGAGGAACGCCTGCAGCAGCTTGTCCGGTCCCTTGATCTCCCGGAGGCCGCCCGCGTAACCCACGGCGATCGCGCCCTCGGGAATTCCAAGCTCCGCCCGCGCGGCCTCGCGCGGCGCGAAGGCCGCCCTGTCGAGCGGAACGCCGTTGGCGATGATCGGCACCCGCGCGCCGCTCGGAGCCCACCCGAGGATGTCCTTTTGGACCTTGTCGCCACAGGCCACCAGCACGTCGGTGGCCCGGGCGGCGAGCGCAGCCGCGTGGCGCTTCTTCCCCTCCGGGTTGCGCTGCTCGTGGAAGGTCGCCATCACCCGCGTCTTCGGCCGCAAGGCCCGAACCGCCACGCCGTTCAGCCAGGGGCCGAGGTCGTGCGCGTGCAGGACGGCCGCGCCCCGCTTCTCCAGCGCGCGGCGGATGCCCATCAGGGCGGGCAGGCTCATGCCGTCGACCGGCAGGAGCTCGACGTCGATCCCTTGCCGGCCCGCGAGCTCGCGCGTGGGTCCGTCGCGCCCGAGAGCGACGATGGACGACTCGATCCCGCGGGCGTGGCTGCGCGCGGCGAGGTGGACGACCAGCTGCTCCAGTCCCCCGAGCCCCAAGCCGTAGATCAGGTGCGCGACCCGGACGGCCATGCCTGGGAAGGTAGGCACGGCCCCCTCCGGCGACTACGCAGCCTGCCGGCGGAGCGCCAGCATGGCCACCCCGGAGAGGATCAACACCAGGGCGCCGACCGCCCGGGGCGCGACGCTCTCTCCGGCCACGGCCGCCCCCAGGCCGACGGCCACGACGGGATTCACGTACGCGTAGCTGGTTGCCAGCGTCGGCCGCAGGCGCGAGAGCAGGAACTGGTATGCGCTGTACGCGACGATTGAGCCGGCGACGATCAGATACCCGAGCGCGAGCGTCGCCCGGCCCGACGGCACGGCCGCGAAACGCTCTCCACGGAGCAGCGCGAGCACCAGGATCACGGCCCCGCCGGCGAGCATCTGCGCCCCGCTCGCCATCAGACCGTTCTTCGGGGTCGGCAGCCGGCGGCTGTAGATGGAGCCGAAAGCCCAGCTCGCGCAGCTCGCGGTGAGCACGATGGCCCCGGCCGGATTCGCCCGCAGGTCACCTCCGGTCTGCAAGAGGACGACTCCCGCGAGACCGACCGCCAGCCCGATCCACTCGCCGCGCGAAGGCCAGCGGCCGAACAGTCCCGCGACCAGCGCCACCCAGAGCGGAACCGAGGCGATGGCGACCGCCGCGACTCCCGAGCTCACCCATTGCTCGGCGATCACCACGCAGGCGTTTCCGGACACCAGCAGCGTGCCGACGATCAGGGAGGAGCGCCACTCGGTGCGCGAAGGAGACGGCGCTCGGCGCGCCCGAGCCCACGCGTAGGTGACGAGCCCCGCGATCGTGTACCGGATCCCCGCGAGCAGCAGCGGCGGATAGCCGTCGAGCGCGATGCGGATGGCCAGGAACGTCGAGCCCCAGATCACGTAGAGCGAGCCGAGTGCTATCAGGATTCGGGAGCGCTCCGTCTTCATGAGCGCATCAGATGCAGCTCCCCCGCAGGCGATCCAGCCACAGGCGGACCTGGAATCCGCCGGCAACTGTGCTGGTCACGTGATGTGGTTGTAAAAACTGTACTTAGTCTTCGTCGATGCTCTGCTGCGCCTTTGCCGCCTCCAGCAGCAGATCGACGAGCTTGTCCGCGAGCACCTTGCTCCCCGGCAGCGCCTCCAGATAGGTCCTCCGCACCGCCGCCTCACGCCTCGGGTCGAGCACCGCCCTTCCCGTCTGCCGCTTCGAGTCCCCGATCACCTTCGCCACCTCGAGCCGCCGCTGCACCAGCACCCCGAGATCGTGATCGATCGCATCCACCCAGGCGCGCAATTGGGCGAGCGGGAGCCGCGCGTCGGGATGCAGCGCGAGATTCCTCGCCAGCTCCGCGAAGCGCGCCGGCACCAGCGCCTGCTCCCCGTCCGACAGCGCCCGCGCCGGATCGTCGTGCACCTCGACGATCAGGCCGTCCGCCCCCGCCGACCACGCGGCGCGCGCCAGGCCCTCCACCAGGTCCGCCCTCCCCGCCGCGTGCGATGGGTCCGCGATGATCGGCAGATGGGTGAGCGGCCGCGCCGCCAGCATGCCGCCCACGTCGAGCGTATTCCTGGTGGCCGTCTCGAACGTGCGGATCCCCCGCTCGCAGAGGATCAACCGCGGCTCCCCGGCCGCCATTACGTACTCGGCGGCCCCCAGCCACTCGTCCACGGTGGAGCCCGCGCCGCGCTTGAGCAGCACCGGCCTGCCCGCGCGTCCCACCGCGCGCAGCAGGTCGAAGTTCTGCATGTTCCGCGCGCCGATCTGCAGGACGTCCGCCTTCTCCGCGACCGGCTTGACCTGGTCGACCGCCATCACCTCGGTGACCACCGGCAAGCCGTTCGCCTTGCCGGCCGCAACCAGCCAATCCAGCGCCTCCAGGCCGTGTCCCTGGAAGGCATATGGATTGGTGCGCGGCTTGAAGATGCCGCCGCGCAGGGCGGTCGCGCCGCAGGAGGCGACCTCGCGCGCGATGCGCATCACCTGCTCGGCGCTTTCCACCGAGCACGGCCCCGCGATCACCGCCCGCGCGCCCGCGCCGACCCGGAAGGGGCCCACTTCGACCACGGTGGGCGCCTTGCGCGCCGTGGCGTGGGGCAAGGACTTGACCACCGGCTCCGTCCCCTGCTTCGGCGGCGTGACCTTCGCCGCGTGCGCCGCCGGCTGCCCGAGCGAGATCACCTGGACGTCGCGCACCGGCGCCAGCGCCTGCAGGCGGGCGGCGTCGGCGCCCAGCACCCAGATCCGGACGGGATGCTCCGTGCTGCCGGCCAGCGGCAGCAGAGTGGCGCCGGTGAGCACGTCGAGGCGCCCGGTGGCGCTCATGTTGCTGGTGCGCAAGAAAGCGAGGGACACCTGGGCGCGGGCGTGGTCCGCCATCCTCAGGTGCACGAAGCGGGTGCCGTTCTGCTCCTTGTCGGAGACGTCATCGATCAGGACCTCGAGCCCGTTGCGCTCCGCCGCCCGGCGCGAGCAGACGGCGGCATCGGTCGAAGCGTCGTGCGCGACGATCTGCGCCGCGCCCGCCGTGTCGTAGCAGACCACGCGCTCGATCCCCATCTGCGCGAGCCGGTGCGTGCATTGCCGCAAGGCCGCAGGATGCGACCAGGCCCGCTTGACCGCGGCGATCGGCGTGCCGGGGAGCACGGCCAGCGAGAGCCGGACCGGGACGCTGGTCAGGCTGACCGCGGCCAGCTCCATTCCGGCGCAGACGAAGTCGGCCAGCGGCTCGAGCGCCTCGGTAATGGCGCCGACCACCGCGTTCTCGATGGGCAGGACCGCCTCGTCGATCTCGCCGTCCCGCAGCGCCTCCAGCAGCTTTTCGAAGCTGGCAAATCCCTGCGGAATCCCGCCGTTCGCGGCGGCGGCCACCTCGCCATAGGCCCCAAGCTCGCCCTGGTAGCCGACCTTCAAGTCGGTGTCCTTCGCCCTCTCCGCGTCCTGCCGATCCGCCAATTCCCGCAGCACCACGACGATCCTCCAAAGGAGTTCTCTTACCAAACTTTCGCTCGATCGGGCGCGTGCTATCCTGTTTCCCGATGCCGAGCGACGACGAGCCGCTCTCCCGCCAGCTGTGGCACACCGGCTTCGTCACCGATCCGTTCGCGGCGGTCTTCCGCAAGCACTTCGCCGCGCTGCGGTCCGCATACCAGGCGCAGGCGGCGGAAGGGGTGCTGATTGCCGCCATCGACGGAAACGGCCTCTTCGACGCCCACTCGCACCTGCGGCTTCCCGCCTCGGGGATCGCCCACCTGATCCTCGGTCGCCACGAGCGCTGCGACGTGGTGCTCTCCCGCGACAGCGACGTCTCCCTCCGGCACCTGCTCGTGCGCGCCACCCGCGGACCGCACGGCCAGCTCCAGCTCCGGGCCATCGATCTGCGCTCCCGCTGCGGCCTGCTCTCCGAGGACGGCAAGCGCTGCGAGGCCATCGCCAGCCGGGGGCCGCTGTTTCTCCAAGTATCGAGCTACGTGGTCTTCCTCTTCCCCACCGGACCTTCCGTGAAGCCGTGGTCGCACGACGCCGACGAGACCTGGCGCGGGTTCGCCCCGCGCAGCCAGGAGATCCTGCCGCCGCCGCAGCCGCTGAAGTCGCGCGCGGCTCCGTCGCCGGGAGCGATCAAGCTCGCCACCATCACCATCCAGTCCAGCTCGCCCCAGGCCGGCGATCTGACCGCGACGCATGCGGTCTGGAGCGATCAGCTGGAGCGGGGCATCCTGGTCGGCCGCGACGACCGCTGCAGCCACGGTGGCGTGGACGAGGGGAACCTTTCGCGCGTTCATCTGGTCCTCCTCAGCGTGGACGACGAGGTCTGGGCCATCGACACGGCCAGCACCAACGGAACGCGCTCCCTGAACGGCCCTCCGTTCCGCCAGCTCCTGCTCAGCGGGGAGACGCACATCCTCCTGGCCGACGTGCTCACGCTGCGGTGGGCACCCGCGATGCACAAGGCTCGTGCCTAACTTCGGTGCATGGCGCGGAAGAACGGCAGGGGAAGAGGCAACCGCCAGGTCGGCTATGCGGTGATCGGGCTGGGGCACATCGCCCAGGCGGCGGTGCTCCCGGCATTCACTCACGCGAAGAACGCGCGGCTTCTGGCGCTGGTCTCCGGCGACGCGGAGAAGCGCGAGAAGCTGGCCCGCAAGTACCGCTGCGACGCGTACGACGTGCGCGACCTGGACGACGTGCTCGCCCGGTCCGACGTGGACGCGGCCTACATCACCGAGCCGAACGACAAGCACGCCGAGTTCGCCGTCCGCTGCGCGAAGGCGGGCGTCCACGTCCTCTGCGAGAAGCCCCTGGCCATCAGCGAGGAGGAGTGCCGGCGGATCATCGACGCCTGCAATGAGGCGGGCGTAAAGCTGATGACCGCGTACCGGCTCCATTTCGAGGAGTCGAATCTTGCCGCCGTCAAGCTGACCGAGCAGGGGCGGATCGGGGAGCTGCGCTTCTTCTCCAGCCTGTTCTCGTACCAGGTGCGGCCCGGAAACATCCGGACGTCGTCGGAGCGCGGTGGCGGAGCGATCTGGGACCTGGGCGTGTACTGCATCAACGCGGCCCGGTACCTGTTCCGGGCCGACCCGGTCGAGGTGTTCGCGCTGCGCATGGACCGGCGCGAGGACGAGCGCTTCAAGGACGTGCACGAGGGGATGAGCGTGCTGCTCAAGTTCCCCGGCGACCGGACCGCGCAGTTCACGGTCAGCTTCGGCGCGTACGAGGAGGATCACACGCGCGTGGTCGGGACCAAGGGTCACATCGAGCTGGTGGACGGGTACGAGTACTCCGGCCCGCGCGAGCTGCGCGTCTCGATCGGGGGCAAGGAGCGGGTGCGCAAGTTCCGGCCGGCCGACCAGTTCGCGCCGGAGCTGATCGCGTTCTCCCGGGCGATCCTCGAGGACACCGAGGTGGAGCCGAACGGCGAGGAGGGCCTGCGGGACGTGCGCGTGATCGTCGCCGCGCTGCGGAGCGCGCGCGAGAACCGGCCGCTGACGCTCTCCTGGCCACCGCGATCGCGCAGGCCCGAGCCGTCCGACCGGATCTACCGGCCTCCCGTGAAGGAGCCCAGGCTGATCGCGGTGGAAGCGCCGACGCTGGAGTGAGCCTGAATGACGGCGGCAATCGCCTGGTGTAGCTTGGCGGCCCGTCGACCGACGGGGGAATCTCCACTTCAAAAGGAGGGAATGAATGCGTCGAGCACGGTGGGTGTTGATCGCCTTCATCCTCAGCGCCGGGGTCGCGCACGCGGACGCCGAGAATCCGGCTGCGCACGGAAAGGCGACGTACGGATTGGCCGGCTGCGGCCTCGGTTCGCTCGTCTTCGGCGACCAGAAGGGCGCGATCCAGATCCTGGCGGCGACCTCGAACACGACCTTCGGAACCCAGACCTTCGGGATCACGACCGGCACCTCGAACTGCGTGGACACCGCGGCCGGATCGGCGGGCGCGAAGATCTTCATCGAGGGCAACCGCGAGGCGCTCGCCAAGGATGCCGCCCGGGGGAGTGGAGAGACCATTACCACGCTGACCGCGATGGCCGGCTGCAAGGACGCGAAGGCCGTCGGCACCGCCTTGCAGAAGCACTTCACGCAGCTCTTCCCCCAGCAGACGCCGGCGGAGCAGGTCTCGCAGAACGTGCTCAAGGAGCTGCGCTCGGACAGCTCGCTCGAGTGCAGGAAGATCGGTTAGGGTCGTGCGGCGGTCGAAGGGAGCTGGAGCCTCCCTTCGATCGCGTCCATGCCTGGAGTCCGCGCCGCCCTGATCGCCCTCGCGACCTGCAGCACCGCGCCGGCCCTCGCCGCCGAGGTCGCCAGGGCCGATCCTGCATACCTGCCCGAGCTGCTCGCCTCCGCGAAGGAGAAGTCGCTGGCGGAGGCCCGCGCGTGGCTTCGCCTCGGGCACTGGCGGAAGCGGCTCCTCGGCGGCTGGGAGAGCGAAGCGGACGGACCCGGTCTCTTCCTCTCGCCGCAGGGAAAGCGCGATCCCGCGGCGGAGCTCGAAGCCACGCTGACCGGCTTCTTCGCTGCGGGAGACGGCGCGCCCTCGGGCGACTCGAAGCTCGCCGATCCGTCGCTCGAGCATCCGCAATGCCGCTTTCCGGCGCGATTCGCTTTTCTGGCCGGCGCCCTCCAGATCGATCCCGCGCGCCTGCCTCCGCGATCCTGCCCGCGCTTCGAGGCCTTCTGGCGGAGGGTCAGCGCCCGATCCGCCACGCTGATCTTCTCCTCGTACTACCTGAACAGCCCTGCCTCCGCGTTCGGCCACACCTTCCTGCGGCTCGGCAAGGACGAGGTGGCGAGCAGCGGCGAGCGCCTCGATCTGATCGACCAGGCCGTCGACTTCGCCGCCATCGCCAACACCCCGAACGCCGTCCTCTACGCCTTCGAGGGGCTCTTCGGCTTCTTCCGCGGAGAGTTCAGCGCCCGGCCGTATTTCTACAAGGTCCGCGAGTACGCCGATTACGAGTCGCGCGACCTCTGGGAGTACGACCTCTCCCTCGACCAGCGGCAACTCGGCATGCTGGTCGCCCACCTCTGGGAGCTTGGCCAGACCTGGTTCGACTACTACTACGTCACCGAGAATTGCTCGTATCAGATCCTGGGCGCGCTCGAGGCTGCCGACCCCAAGCTGGATCTCCTCTCGCACGTCGGGGTGGCGACGCTCCCCTCGGACAGCGTGAAGGCACTCTTCGCCAACCCGGGGCTGGTGCGGGGGGTCCGCTACCGTCCCTCGGCGCGGACGCAGCTCGCGGCCCGGACAGCTGGGCTCTCGGGAGGCGATCTCGACGCCGTGCAGCAGCTCGCCGAAGGAGACGACTCGGCAGGACTCGGCGCAATGCCGACCGATGAGCGCGTCCGCGTGGTCGACGCTGCCCTCGACCTGGTGGACGTGCGCCACGGCCGCGACATCGTCACCGGCTCCGATCCGAGGGCCGATCGGCTTCGGCAGCACCTGCTCGAGACGCGGAGCGCGATCGGCGTCCCCAGCCCGCCGCTGAACATTCCCCCGCCGGCGGCAGGCGGCCCGGAACGTGGACACGGCTCGCTGCGCCTCGGACTGGGGGGCGGCGCGTCCCGAGAAGAGGGAGCGCTCTTTCTCGCCGAGGGTCGCATGGCGCTCCATGACCTGGCCGACCCGCCTGCAGGCTTCTCGCCGCGAACCCAGCTCGAGTTCTTCAAGGTGCGGCTGAGCGCGGCGGATCGGCCAGGCGCCGTCCGGCTGGAGGAGGCTTCGCTGGTCGAAGTCACCAGCCTGAACCCGATCGATCGGTTCGAGCAGCGCGTCTCCTGGAAGATGCGGGTCGGCGCGACGCGGGTGGCCGACGCCGGATGCGACCGCTGCGTCGCCGGCTTTCTCGCGGTGGGCGGCGGACCGGGCATGGTGTCCGCCGACGGCACCTTCTCGGCGGCGCTCACCGCGGACGCGGAGCTGCTCGGCGCGCCCGACCTCCATGGACTTTCGGGCAGCCCGGTGCGGCCCGGCATCGGCCCGGGATTGCTTCTGCGCCTGCTGGCGGGCGATCGGGGCGCTCTGGTCGGGACGGGCACCTGGCGGTGGCTGCCATCTGCATCGCCCGAGACGACTTACGAGCTGGGCCTGGAAGCCAGGCTCCACCTCGGACCGGTCTCCCTGGCCGCGCGGGGTCGCGCGGCACCTCGCGCGCACGATCTGGGTCTGCTGCTCTTGATGTACCGGGACTAAAAGGGGCGCGGTTCGCCCATGCGGTCCCCACCCCGAGAACATGCCGCTCGAGGAAGTCGAACGCATCTACAAGGCCACCAAAGGGACGACCAGCAGCTACATCGAGAAGTGGCGAGGCAAGGCGTACATCCACATCATGTTGAGGACGGGAAAGCCTCCGGACGACGACCCCTGGACCCTGCCCTCCGATGTAGCACGGCCACCGGGCAAGACGGCCCGGAATCCAGAGTCAGAGGCGCCCTCGTAGATTACTTCCAGGCCACCTTCACGATGGTCAGCTCCATCTCGCCCGCCGGCCGCCTCACGGTGACGCTGTCCCCCTCGCGCTTGCCGAGCAGGGCGCGCCCGAGTGGCGCCTCGTAGCTGATGCGGCCAGGGCCGAGCGACTCGTCCAGCTCGTCCCCTCCGACGATCTGATACGTGAAGGTCTCGCCGTCCTCGTCCTCGACGGTCACGGTGGCGCCGAAGAACACCCGGTCGGTGCGGGGGCGGGCGGCCGGGTCCACCACTTCGTACGATTCGAGCTGCTTCTGGAGGCGATGGAGCTTCGCGTCGATCTCGCGCAGCTTCTTCTTCCCCAGCTTGTACTCGTAGTTCTCGCTCCGGTCGCCGTGGGCGGCGGCGACCGTCACCTCGTGCGTCACCCGGGGGCGCTCCTCGTAGAGGAGCCGCCGGAACTCCTCGCGCAGCTTCTCGAATCCGGACCTGGTGATGTACTTCTTCACGGCTTTCTGTTGCCCGAAGGCGGCGGTGCTGGCAACTTTGCTTTGGTGTCGACCGCAGTCACCCAGGGCATCCGCGTCACGGTGAAGAGCCGCTACCTCCCCGAGCAGTCCGGGCCCGGCCGCTGGGCCTTTGCGTACACGGTGCGGATCGAGAACCTGGGCACCATTGCGGCCCAGCTCCGCAGCCGGCACTGGATCATCACCGACGGGAACGGCAAGCGGGAGGAAGTGAAAGGCGACGGGGTGGTCGGGAACCAGCCGGTCCTGCGGCCGGGCGAGAAGTTCGAATACACCAGCGGCGCAGTATTGCAGACCCCGCACGGGTCGATGCGCGGGACCTACCGGATGGTTACCGAGGACGGCCGGCAGTTCGACGCGGAGATCGCGCCGTTCCCGCTGATGCAGCCGGGGAACGTCAATTAGGCGCACCGGGTTCACGGCGAACTTGCGCGGCCGTCACGGAGCGGTCACAACTGCCGGGGTATGACCCGCGACGTGCGTCCCCGCATCCTGATCGTCGAGGACGAGAAGGACATCGTGCAGGTGTTGGAATTCGGGCTGCGCCAGGCGGGCTTCGAGACGGTCGCCGCGCGGGACGCCGGCGAAGCGTTCGCTCGCATCCGGGAGAGAGCGCCCGGCGCGGTGCTTCTCGACCTGATGCTGCCCGACCTGTCCGGGACCGAGATCTGCCGGCAGCTCAAGAGCAACCCGAAGACCGCCGCCCTGCCCGTGATCATGCTCACCGCTCGCGGCGACGAGGTCGACCGGGTGGTGGGGTTCGAGCTCGGGGCCGACGACTACATCACCAAGCCGTTCTCCGTCCGGGAGGTGGTGCTGCGCGTCAAGGCGGTCCTGCGGCGGGGCAGCCAGGGCGAGGCGCCCGCGCGCGACCGGATCGGTCCGGTGCGCCTCGACCGCGAGGCGCACCGCGTCTTCGTCGACGGCCAGGAGATCGAGTTGACCGCGCTGGAGTTCAAGCTGCTCGAGACGTTCATGGCGCGGGTCGGCCGGGTGCAGACGCGGGAGCAGCTCCTGCGCGACGTCTGGGAGATGACCGGGGACGTGCAGACGCGAACGGTGGACACGCACGTGAAGCGGCTGCGCGAGAAGCTGCTCAGCGGCCGCGATCTGATCGAGACCGTGCGGGGCTTGGGGTACCGCATGGCGGACCCGGCGGAGCCCTGATGTCGCTCTTCGGCCGAAAGCCCACCCTGGCCGAGGCGGTCGACAAGATCCGCGCGGAGCTCCGCGCCGGCACCGTTCCCGCCGAGGTGCTCGACGAGCTGCGGCGCCGCGACCAGCCGCTGGTCTCCGGAGGCAAGGCGCCTCCCGGGCTGCAGGAGATGCTGGAGGCGGTCCCCGGCGCCGCCGCCCTGCTGGAGGTGGGCGGCCGGATGGTCGCGCGCAACGCGGCCATGAGTCAGCTCCTGGGAGCGGGAACCACCGTGCTGGAGACCACGCGCAGCTCCGAGCTGCTGGACGTCTGCGCCCGCGGGCTTGCAGGCTGGCCGCAGCGGCGGGAGCTCACGCTGCCCGCGCTGAGTCTTCAGGTCGAAGCGCAGGTCGCTCCGCTCTCGCACGCGCGGGCACTGCTGGTGCTGCGCGACCTGACGGCGGAACGGCGCGCGGACCGGGTGCGGCGGGACTTCATCGCCAACGCCTCGCACGAGCTGCGCACCCCGGTGACCGCCATCCGGGCCGCGGCCGAGACCCTGCTCGACGGCGGCCTCCAGCTCAACGACCAGGCGCGCGAGTTCGTGCAGATGATCGCCCGCCACGCCGACCGGCTCTCCCGGCTCACCGACGATCTGCTGGATCTCTCCAAGCTGGAGACCGGGGCCTGGAAGCCGCAGGTCGGGCCCGTGCAACTCGCGCCGATGGCCGACTCCGTCCTCGAGCTGTTCCGCGATCGCGCCGCCGAGAAGCAGATTGCGCTGCAGGCAGACGTGCCGGAGCGGCTGCGCGCCAACGCGGACCGGCGCGCTCTGGAGCAGATCCTGGTGAACCTCCTCGACAACGCCGTGAAGTTCACGCCGCAAGGAGGCCGCGTCACGCTGCTCGGCGACGGGCTCGGCCCGACCGTGATGCTCTCGGTGGTGGACTCGGGGCCGGGGATCGACCCGCGCCACCAGTCCCGGATCTTCGAGCGCTTCTACCGCGCCGACGAGGGCCGCTCGCGCGAGCTCGGAGGCACCGGCCTGGGGCTCGCCATCGTCAAGCACTTGTCACAGGCGATGGGCGGCGAGGTCGGGCTCGAAAGCTCCCGGAACGGCTCGCGATTCTGGGTCAGGCTGCCCAGCGGCTGAGCGCCGCCCCGGCGGTCTTGTCACACGGCTGTCACGCGGGCCGTGTAAAGGACCGCATGCTCGAAAAATTGATGCCGAAGTCGGACGAGTTCTTCGACGACTTCGACGCCCAGGCGGAGGTCACCGTCCGCGGGGCCAAGATGCTGCGCGCGCTCTTCGAGGACTTCACCGACATCGAGCGCAAGGTCGAGGCCATCAAGGAGGTGGAGCACGAGGGCGACAACATCGCCCACCGGGCATTCGAGCGCTTGCACAAGCAGTTCATCACGCCGTTCGACCGGGCGGAGATCCACCGCCTGCTGGGCAGGATCGACGACGTGCTCGACCTCACCGACGCCACCGCGGAGCGCCTGCTCTTGTACGAGGTCGGGGCGGTGCCGCAGGCCGCGAAGGACCTGGCCCGCCTGCTGGTTCCCACCACCGAGAAGCTGCAGGAGGCGGTGCGCCTGTTGCGCGAGATCAAGAACCCGGCGCAGATCCTGGCGGCCTGCCGCGAGATCAAGACGTTCGAGAGCGACGCGGACGCGCTGACCCGCGCCGCCATCGCCGCTTTGTTCAAGAGCGGCGCCGACGCGCTGTCGATCATGAAGTGGAAGGAGATCTACGACCTGATGGAGACGGCCACCGACCGCTGCGAGGACGTGGCCAACGTGATCGAAGGCGTGGTGTTGGAGCACGCCTGAATGCTCTCGATCGTCATCCTGCTGATCACGCTCGCGCTCATCTTCGACTTCATCAATGGCTTCCACGACGCGGCCAACTCCATCGCCACCGTGGTCTCCACCCGCGTGCTCGCGCCGGCCTACGCGGTCGGCTGGGCCGCCTTCTTCAACTTCATCGCCGCCTTCGGCGGCGGCGTGAAGGTGGCAAACACGATGGGAAAAGGCGTGATCCACTTCGAGATGCTCAAGGCGCACGGCACCTCGATGGTGCTGAGCGTGATCTTCGCATCCCTGCTCGGTGCCGTCCTCTGGAACCTGCTCACCTGGTGGTGGGGACTCCCTTCCTCGTCTTCCCACGCGCTGGCGGGGGGACTGATCGGCGCGACGCTTCCGGCGCTGGGCATCGATGGCCTGGTGCTGGACGGCATCGGGAAGATCGCGCTGTTCATCGTGATCTCTCCCCTCTTGGGGATGGTGCTCGGTACCTGCATGATGATCCTCACCACCTGGATCGTGCACAAGCGCTCGCCCGCGCAGGTGGACAGGTGGTTCCGCCGCCTGCAGCTCGTCTCGTCGGGAATCTTCTCCTACAGCCACGGCACGAACGACGCGCAGAAGACCATGGGCATCATCGCCGTGATCCTCTACGGGACCATCTGGACCGACCGGGCCTTCGACGTGCCCTTCTGGGTGATCCTGATCTGCCACGCCGCCATCGGGCTGGGCACGGCCTTCGGCGGCTGGCGGATTGTGCGCACCATGGGGCACAGCCTGACCAAGCTGCAGCCGATCGGCGGCTTCTGCGCGGAGACCGGAGGGGGCGTGACCATCCTCTTCGTGTCCCGGCTCGGGATCCCGGTGAGCACGACCCATACGATCACGGGAGCGATCGTGGGCGTGGGAGCGACGAAGGGAGCCCGGGCGGTGCGCTGGGGGGTGGCGGGGAGGATCGTCTGGGCGTGGATCCTTACGATTCCGGCGTCCGCGGCGGTGGCCGCAGGCGCCTTCATCGTCACCCAGATGGTCCTGGAGATGTTCTAGCGGGGCGTCAGCAAGTACCCGTGTGCGCGCGGCGCCCCGACCTGTCCGTCGGTGCAGAGGATCTGGCCGGCGTCGGCCGTCCAAGACCTTGGTCGTAGTGACGGTGTTGACGGATTTTTACAATCCCGTCTAATTTGCGCCCCGAACGAGGGGGACTTCCACATGCTCCGAACCGTGTTGTCCGCGTGCCTGATGGCAGGCCTGTGCTTGCCGTCTGCGGCCCTGGCGCAGACCTGTCCAGCGAACGTCCCGCACCTCACCGGAACCTGGGCGACGCTGCCCTATGGAATGCCGATCAACCCCATCTCCGCGACGCTGCTGCGGACGGGCAAGGTCCTGATCATCGCCGGCTCGGAGAACGACGCGAGCAACAACGCGCCGGGCGCCGAGAGCTACCGCGCCGCGGTCTGGGATCCGTCCGCCGGCAGCGTCCAGGTGCAGAGCCTCACCTACGACGTCTTCTGCAGCGGCACGTCGATGCTGGGGGACGGCCGCGCGCTGGTGGTCGGCGGCACCTCGGACTATTCGTTCACCGGGGAAGCGCGCGCCTCGATCTTCGATCCCGTCACCGGGCGCTTCCTGCAATCGCAGAGCATGGCCGACGGCCGCTGGTACGGCACCGCCACCACCCTGGGCGACGGGCGCGTGGTGGCGTTCTCCGGTCTCGGCCAGTCCGGCGCGACCAACAACACCGTCGAGATCTACGATCTGCGGAGCGCGGGCGCCGGGTGGAGCAGCCCGACGGCGGCTCCCTTCACGCCGCCCCTCTACCCGCGGATGGTGCTGCTGCCGGGCGGCAACGTCTTCTACACGGGCCACGGATCGGGCACGAGCAGCGCACGAGGGTGGATCTTCAATCCGGGGCCGAGGACCTGGACCGGCTCGGCGTCGACCACGCGGAGCCGCTCGTACGGCGCCGGCGTGCTCCTCTCGCTCTTGCCGCCGGCGTACACGCCGCGCGTCATCTACTTCGGCGGCGACAGCCCCGCGACCAACACTACGGAGCTGATCGACCTGTCCGCCGCTTCGCCGGCCTGGACCCTCGGACCCAACATGTCCTCCGGCCGGATCCAGATGAACGCGATCCTGCTGCCCGACGGCCGCGTGCTGGCGGAGGGCGGGTCGGCCAACAACGAGAGCCCGAGCATGCCGGGGAAGCGCGCGGATCTCTACGATCCGGTCAGCAACAGCATCAGCTCCGCCGGAACCGCGTCCTACTCTCGCCTCTATCATTCGACCGCGACGCTGCTTGCGGACGGGACCGTGGCGAGCCTCGGGAGCAACCCCGGATCGCGCGGCAGCTACCAGCCGGCCATCGAGATCTACAGGCCGCCGTACCTGTTCGACGCCAGCGATCAGCCCATCGTCGATCGCCCGGTGATCGGCGCGGTGTCCTCGACGGTGCTGGGGTACGGGGCCCCGTTCACCGTCTCGTACAGCAGCGCAGCGCCCATCTCCTCCGCCGTGCTGCTCCGTCCCGGGTCGACCACGCACGCGGATGACATGGAGCAGCGCCTGGTCGGGCTGTGCGGCCCCTCGCCGCAGCCGGCCTGCGGCGGCGCCGGGACGCTGTCCCTGACCACGCCACCGAACGGGAACATCGCGCCGCCCGGCTACTACCTGCTCTTCCTGCTCGACGCGCGCGGAGTCCCCTCGAAGGCGGCATTCGTGCAGCTCACACCCTACTCGACCGTGCCGCCCGCCGGCTCGATCGACGCTCCCGCCGCGGACGTCACCATCCAGGCAGGCGGGTCCGTGGTGTTCTCGACCAACGCGACCGCCGCGTCCTACTCCTGGATCTTCCCCGGCGGCACGCCCGCGAGTTCCACGGCCCGCAACCCGGGAACCGTGACCTTCCCCTCTGCCGGCGCCTACACCGTCTCGCTCACCGCCATCGATGCGCAAGGGAACTCGGATCCTTCCCCGCCGATCCGCACCGTCACGGTGCTTCCGCGCACGGGAGACTTCTCCATCGAGGTGAGCCCGTCCGCGGTCACCGTCACTCCCGGCCAGAGCGCCCGGTTCTCGGTCACGGTCTCGGCCCAGAGCGGGTTCACAGGGTCGGTCGGCCTCACGGTGGGAAGCGAGTCTGGCTTCCCCACCGGGATTACGAGCGCCGGGTTCAGCCCGGCGTCGATCGCGGGCTCCGGAACCTCGACCATGACGATGAACACCACCGCGAGCACCAGCCCGTATGCTTTGTCACTCACCATCACCGGAACCTCCGGCGTCTTGTCGCACCAGGCGTCGACGACGCTGCTCGTGAACCTGGCGGCGCCGGCCTCGCTGAACGCCGTCGCTGGCGACGGGCAGGTGGCGCTGTCCTGGCCGGCGTCGGCAGCCGCCTCCGGATATACGGTGCAGCGCGGCCCCCTCAGCGGCGGCCCCTACGTCGCCGTGGCCTGTCCCGCCTCCACCAGCTACACGGACACGGGCCTTTCGAACGGGACGCAATACGCGTACGTGGTGACGGCGACGTACACCAGCGGCCCCAACGCGGGCGGGGCGAGCGCATCCTCCCCGGAGGCTCTGGCCACGCCGATCGCGGTCGTCCCGCCCGCGCCCACCGGGCTGGCCGCGTCGACGTGCAGCAGCAGCGTCTCGCTCACCTGGAACGCGGCGGCAGGCGCGACCGGGTACCGGGTGAAGCGCGCGACCGCGAGCGGCGGACCCTACGGCGTGGTCGGCACCCCGGCCTCCACCAGCTTCACCGACGGAACCGCGGTCAACGACACCACGTACTTCTACGTAGTCTCGGCCGTGAACGGGAGCGGAGAGAGTCCCAACTCCGCCCAGGTGAGCGCCACGCCGCCCGGTTCGCCGACCGCGGCTCCTACCGGGCTCTCGGCGACGTTCGTGAGGGCCAAGGGCGGCAGCGTCAAGCTCGCCTGGACACAGTCGGCCAGCTCCGGCCTCACACAGAACCTGGTGTACCGCCGGCCCGACCCTGGGTCTTACGGAGCGTCTCTCGCGACGATCTCGCCCGCTTCCGCGTACACCGATCCGCGGCCCGCGAGCGGGAGCTACTGCTACGCGGTCACCGCAGTGAGCTGTCAGGGCGAGAGCGTCCGATCCGGAGAGGCCTGCGCCATGGTCCGATAGGTGGACCCGCGCAGAGCCCTCGCAGCCGCGGCAGCGCCGCGCTGCACGACGAGGGCGAGAGTCGCGCCGGCCACGACGTCGATCAGGTAGTGCAGGGACAGATACACGGTCGAGAAGACGATGGCGGCCACGGCCAACACGAGCAGTGGGCGCAAGCGCGGGAACGATGGCCAGGCTGCCGCGAGCAACGCCAGCGACACCGCGGTGTGCCCGCTGGGGAACGCGTCGAGCTGGTTTTCTTCTGCGGCGCGGAGGAACGCGCGCACCAGGGCGGAGATCCAGCCTCCGCCCAGCTCCAGCTGCGCCAGGTCCTCGGGCACGCGCGGACCGGCCGCCGGAAGGAAGAAGTAGCCGGCGTACGACGCGAGCAGGACCGCGGTGAGCGAGAACGCGAAGCGCTCGAACTCCTCGGTCCGCCCCGCGCGCAAGAGCGGGACCGCCACCGCCAGGGGGAGGACGTAATAGATCACGTAGGCGACCGAGGCCGCGTCGGTCAGCCAGTCCGGCCGCCCGAGCGCGTTCCTCCACCGCACGAGCAGCCAGCCGAACCACTCCGCGTCGATCGCGGCCAGGGCCGCGTCGGCGCGGTACGGATTCACGTGCTCGATCACCGGACCGATCAGGTTGACCAGCGCGCTCAGCACCAGCAGCGGCAGGAATGCGTGCACGAAGCCGAGCCAGACGGACTTTCCCCGGACCCGGCCGGCGGTCAGGATCACCGCCGCGAGCGCCGCCACCTCCAGCAGCACCCGGCCGGGGGAAGGCATGAACACCGCGGCCAATGCCGCCGCTGCCGCGAGGAACGCGAGGAGCAGCCGATCCACCGGAGTAGTCGCGGCAGTCGGGAAAACGGCGAGCCCGGTGGATGCAGTCACTGGACTCTCCTCGTGCAACGGACGTGCCATTCAGTCTCCCCTAAAAACTCAGAAAATACGAACCCGCCGGCATGTCCGCCCGTCGTGCTCAACGGTTACGCCGACACTTTGGTGTCGATGGAGCTGGGCCCTTAGACGCTCCCGCATGGGATAACCGACGACGTGTCCGAGACGCTGTTCGAGGAGCTGAAACGCTACGTTGGCTTCGCGGAGGCCGATGAGCAGGCCTTGCGCGCGCTCCACCCGATCGCCCGGCCGCAATTCGAGCGCATCAGCGAGGTGTTCTACCAGCGCATCCTCCAGCACGAGGCGGCGCGCAAGGCGCTGGTGGAGGGCGAGAGCATGGTGGGCCGCCTCCGCCACACGCTGGTGGAGTGGATGGACAAGCTCCTCACCGGTCCCTGGGATCACGAGTACTACGAAATGCGCGCCCGGATCGGCCGCAAGCACGTCGGCATCGCGCTGCCCCAGCACTACATGTTCGGCGCCATGAACGTCCTCCGCCAGGAGCTGAACGCCGTGGTCGACGAGGCGTACCGGGCCGACGCCGGGCAGATGCGCGCCGCGCGGCTCGCGGTCGGCAAGATCCTCGATCTCGAGCTGGCGATCATGCTGCACACGTACCGCGAGGACCTGCTCTCACAGCAGGCGCGGGTCGAGCGGCTCTCCACCTTCGGCCAGTTGGTCGGATCGATCGGGCACGAGCTGCGCAACCCGCTCGGCGTGATCGAGAGCAGCCTCTACATCCTCCGCGGCCGGATCGGCCAGGGGGACGAGCGGGCGAACAAGCACGTCGGGCGGATCGGGGAGCAGCTCTGGATCGCGAACGCCATCATCAGCGACCTGCTCGACATGATCCGGGACAAGCCGCTGGCCGCGGAGTCGGTCCGCCTGCGGAGCGTGGTCGAGGCGGCTGCCCAGCAGCTCCAGCTCTCGCTCCAGACCGAGGCGCTGGAGCATCTGCCGGAGGTGCGGGGCGATCCGTCCCAGCTCCGGCAGGTCTTCGTCAACCTGCTGCAGAACGCGCAGCAGGCGGGCGGCGCGGACGGCAGCATCCACCTGGACGCCGAGACCACTGCCTCCGGCGTCGCGATCGGCGTCTCGGACGAGGGACCCGGCGTCGACCCGTCGGTGCGCGCCCGGCTGTTCGAGCCGCTGGTGACCACGCGCCAGAAGGGGATCGGCCTTGGGCTCGCCCTGGTGAAGCGGATCGTCGAGCGCCACGGCGGGACGTTGGCCTACGAGCCCCGCGGGAAGGGCGCCCGATTCGTGGTCCGGCTGCCGCGGAGCCCACCATGGCAGGAAGGGCTGCTCGCCGTCCTTCCCAAGCCAGCCCCGCTCGATCGGCTGACACACCTTCTCGAGAATGCGCGGCGGGACGGCCTGGTTGCGCTGGTCGACACTGATGAAGCCGGTCACCCCGGAAAAGCTGCCCGGCGCCGGGGAGAAGCCGGGGCATTGACCCCTCGCGTCCTCTTGGTCGACGACAACGCCGGGCTGGTCGACAACCTCCGTGAGGCGCTGGAGGATGAGGGCTACTCGGTGGCGACGGCAGGCGCGGTCTCCCAGGCACTGCAGGAGGCGGCTGCCGGATTCGACGTCGCCCTGGTCGACCTGAAGCTGCCCGATGGGGACGGCACCGCGCTCACCGAGCGTCTGCGGCGCGAGCATCCGGACGCCTCGATCGTGATCCTGACGGGAAACGCGACGGTGGAGACGGCGGTGGCGGCGGTGCGCGCGGGCGCGTTCGCCTACCTGGTCAAGCCGTGCAGCACGTCCGACCTGCTCCTGACGCTCGAGCAGGCGCTGCGGCAGGTGCGCCTGCAGGCCGAAAAGCGCGAGCTGGCCAGGCGCGCGAGCGTGGCCGAGAGGCTGGCCGCGGTGGGCACCATGACCGCGGGCCTCTCCCACGAAATCCGCAATCCGCTCAACGCCGCTGCGTTGCAGCTCGTGGTGCTCGAACGCCGCGTGCGCAAGCTGCCGCAGGCCGAGCAGACGTCGCTGCTCGAGCCGCTGCAGCTCGTCCGCGACGAGATCACCCGCCTGGAGCACTTGCTGCAGGACTTCCTGCAGTTCGCCCGGCCCCGGGAGCTGAGCACGGCGCCGTTGGAGCTGGAGCCCCTGATCGCGGCGGTCTCGGATCGATTGGCAGGCGAGGCGGAGCGGCGAGGGATCAAGCTGGTTCCCGAGATCCCAAAGGACTTGCCAAAAGTTTACGGCGAGGACGAGCGGCTGCGGCAGGTGCTGATGAACCTCGCCCTGAACGCGCTGGAAGCCACTCCGAAGGGCGGGCAGGTGCGGATCACCGCGCAGAGGCGCTCCGACGAAGTGTGGGTGGCGGTCGACGACAGCGGTCCCGGCATCGACGGGGAGATCCGCGAGCGCATCTTCGAGCCGTTCTTCTCCACCAAGGCCAGCGGATCGGGGCTCGGACTGCCCATCGTTCACGCCATCGTCACCCAGCACGGCGGTGCCGTCGGGGCGGAGACTTCCCCGCTGGGCGGCGCCAGATTCTGGTTCACGCTGCGCCGCGCCGCCTGAACGCTACTCCACCGGCTCGGCCGCCTCGTCCGTCTTCTCCCCCGCGTACTCCTTCAGCCGGTACTGGATCTTCCGCACGCTGATCCCCAGCATCTCCGCCGCCCGCGACGTGGACCCTCCGAGCAGCTCCAGCGTCCTCAGGATCGCCTCCCGCTCGATCTCCGCCAGGGTCGCTCCCGGGATCAGCCCGGCGCCATCGCGCTGCGCCGGCCGCGGGCCGCGCAATGTCGAGGGAAGATCGTCGGCCGTCAGCTCGGTGGCCTTGCAGAGCACGACCGCGCGTTCGATGGCGTTCTCCAACTCGCGGACATTGCCGGGCCAATCGTGCCCCAGGAGCGCGTTCAACGTCCCCGGCGTGAGCCCCTTGATCTTCTTCCCGTGGGCCTCGCCGTACTTCTCGATGAAGTGCGCGGCCAGCGCGGGGATGTCGCCGCGACGCCTTCGCAGGGGCGGCAAGGTGACCGCGACCACGTTCAGCCGGTAATAGAGGTCCTCCCGGAAGTGGCCGGCCTTCACCTCCGCGGCCAGGTCTTTGTTGGTGGCCGCCACCACCCGGACGTCCACCTTCAGCGTCTGGGTCCCGCCCACGCGCTCGAACTCGCGCGTCTGCAAGGCGCGCAACAGCTTCACCTGGACGGTGGGCGAGATCTCCCCGATCTCGTCGAGGAACAGGGTGCCGCTGTCAGCCAGCTCGAAGCGGCCCTCCTTGCGGCCCACCGCGCCGGTGAACGAGCCGCGCTCGTGGCCGAACAGCTCGGACTCCAGCAGGGTCTCCGAGAGCGCCGCGCACGCTACCTTCACGAACGGCTTGTCCTTGCGCGGCGAAAGCTCGTGGAGGGCCTGGGCGATCAACTCCTTGCCGGTGCCGGACTCGCCCAGCACCAGGACGGTGGCCTTGGTGGTCGCGGCCTGCTTCACCACCTCGTAGACGGCCTGCAGCTCCGGCGCTTCCCCGACGAGCCCTTCCAGCCGGTAGCGCTCGCGGACGCGCTCGCGCAGCCCGGCCGCCTCCTTCACCAGCTTCCGCTTCTCGAGCGCCTTCTCCAGGAAGACCAGCACCGCGTTCACGTCGAGAGGCTTCACCAGGAAGTTCTCGGCGCCCAGGCGCATCGCCTCGACCGCCGCCTCGACGCTGGCGAATGCGGTCATCATCACGAAGCTGACGTCGCTCCCCTGCTCCTTCGCCTTGCGCAGGAAGGTCAGGCCGTCCATCCTGGGCATCCGCACGTCCGCGAGCACGACGTCGGGCGCGAACTCGGTCAGGGTCGAGAGGCCGCCTTCGCCGTCCGAGGCCTCCGCGATCTCGTAGCCTTCTTCCGAAAGGATGGTGCGAAGCGCCGCGCGGGCGTTGGCCTCGTCGTCGACCACCAGGATGCGCGCCCTTGCCATCCGACCTCCCGAAGCAAGCGGGGTGCCGCATCCCTTGCACAGGCGCGCACCGCTTGCAGTCCGCAAGTCTTGCACATCCCCCGGGAGGACGCGCAGGACGTGCGCCGGGGAGGGGGGCTTTCGCGCCTGACTCGACTCGGTGCACGATGAGCGGATCGGGGTGGGTCATGGAAACCCGGAACGTCTACCTGTTCGGCGGCGGCGGCGCGGACGGCGGGCGCGAGCAGCGCAACCTGCTCGGCGGCAAGGGAGCGAACCTGGCGGAGATGGCCCGCCTGGAGCTGCCGGTGCCTCCCGGATTCACCGTCAGTACCGAAGTCTGCGGCGTCTTCTCCTCGACCGGCGCGATCCCGCACGCCATCCAGGAGGAGATCGCGCGCGCGGTCGGTTTCATCGAGGCCCAGATGGGGGCCCGGCTGGGAAGCGCCGAGCCCGCCTGCGACGCGTGTGGCGGGGCACCCCTCCTCCTTTCGGTCCGATCCGGAGCGCGCGTTTCCATGCCCGGCATGATGGATACGGTGCTCAACCTCGGCCTCAACGACGACACCGTCGAGGCGCTCGCCCGCAGCAGCGGGGATCGCCGGTTCGCGCTCGACTGCTACCGCCGCCTCTGCGCCATGTACGGCGCCGTCGTGCTCGGCATCGGCGACGAGCCCTTCGACGAGCTCCTGGCGGAACGGAAGCGCGCCCGCCGCGCGGCCTCCGACACCGAGCTGGGCGAGACGGATCTGGAGGAGATCATCGCCCGATCGAAGGCCCTGATCCTGGAGCGCGCCGGCGTCCCGCTGCCGCAGGAGCCCTCGGCCCAACTCGCGGCCGCGATCGCGGCCGTCTTCCGATCCTGGAACAACTCGCGCGCGATCACGTACCGGAAGGCGCACGCCATCCCCCAGGAGTGGGGCACCGCCGTCACCGTCCAGGCGATGGTCTTCGGCAACCAGGGAGACCAGTCCGCGACCGGCGTGGCCTTCACCCGCGATCCCTCCACCGGAGCGTCCGGCCTGGTCGGCGAGTTCCTGCCCGGCGCCCAGGGCGAGGACGTGGTCGCCGGCATCCGCACCCCGCTCCCGCTCGAGGCTCTCGCCCGCTGGAACGCGGCGATCCACGCTGAGCTCCAGCGCGGCTGCCTGCGCCTCGAGCGGCATTTCGGGGACGCGCAGGACGTCGAGTTCACCGTCGAGCGCGGCAAGCTCTACTTCCTGCAGTGCCGGTCCGCCAAGCTGGCTGCGGCCGCCGCCGTCCGCATCGCGGTCGAGATGGCGCAAGAGGGACTGATTGGCAAGGAGGACGCCGTCCAGCGCGTCGAGGCTTCCGCGCTCGACCAGCTGCAGCGGCCAGGCTTCGATCGGGACGCGCTGGAAGAGGCGCGAGCCGGCGGCCGCTGGCTCGGCGCTGGGCTCGCGGCCGGGCCCGGAGCCGTCTCCGGAAGGCTCGCGCTCACACCCGCGGCCGCGGAGCGGATGGCGGCCGCCGGAGAGACCGTGGTGCTGGCCCGGGCGCAGACCAGCCCCGAGGACATCCGCGGCATGATCGCCGCCGCTGCCCTGTTGACCTCCACCGGCGGGATGACCTCCCACGCGGCGCTGGTGGCGCGCCAGATGGGAAAGGTGGCCGTCGTCGGTTGCGCCGCGATGAGCCTGGAAGGCGGCGGCGCCCGATTCGGCGCGAATTTCCTGGGCGAAGGCGAGCTGATCTCGGTGGACGGCGGCACCGGGGACGTGTTCGCGGGCCCGATTGCGACCCGCGCCAGGGGCGAGCACGACGAGCACCTGCGCACGCTCCTCGGTTGGGCGGACGGCTTCCGCAAGCTGGGCGTGCGCGCCAACGCCGACGACGCGGCGCAGGCGGTGGCAGCCCGCGCGCTCGGCGCGGAGGGGATCGGGCTCTGCCGGACCGAGCACATGTTCTTCGGACCGGGCAAGATCGAGCCCATGCGCGAGATGATCCTCGCCCGCACCGGCGAGGAGCGCGCGGCGGCGCTGGAGAAGCTCCTCCCGCTGCAGCGGAAGGACTTCGCCGACCTGTTCCGGGCGATGGCGGGGTTGCCAGTCACCATCCGTCTGCTCGATCCGCCCCTGCACGAGTTCGTCCCTCACGACGAGGCGGGGATCGCGCGGCTGGCGGCCAGCTCGGGCCTGCCGGTGGAAGAGGTGCGCAGGCGCGCCGCCGCGCTGGCGGAGACCAATCCCATGTTGGGCCTGCGCGGCTGCCGCCTGGGCATCACGCATCCCGAGATCACCTCCATGCAAGCGCGCGCCGTGTTCGAAGCGGCATGCGAGGTCGCGCTCGAAGGACTGGAGGTCCATCCGCAGATCATGGTGCCGCTGGTGGCGGACGAGAGCGAGCTGCAGCAGCAGCGGCATCTGATCGACGCGGCCGCGAACGCGGTCTTCCTCGATCGGGGGCTGCGCATCCGCTATCACGTAGGCACGATGATCGAAGTGCCTCGCGCGGCCCTCACTGCCGGCGAGGTGGCCGCCACTGCCGAATTCTTCTCGTTCGGGACCAACGACCTGACCCAGATGACGTACGGGCTCTCGCGAGACGACGTGGCGCCGCTGTTGGGCCGGTATCTGAAGCTGGGCCTGTTCCCGGCGGACCCGTTCGCCACCCTGGACCGGGACGGCGTGGGCGCGCTGATGCGGCTGGCGAGCGAGAGCGGCCGGGCCGCCCGCCCCGATCTGGAGCTCGGCATCTGCGGCGAGCACGGCGGCGACCCGGCTTCCATCGCCCTCTGCCATGAGCTCGGGCTGGACTATGTGTCCTGCTCGCCCGCGCGCCTGCCGGTGGCGCGTCTCGCGGCCGCGCACGCGGCGCTCCGCAAAACGTAGGACTTGCGTGGCGGGGGAGCGGCCCTTCTCGCGGGCCGTCTGAACGCGCAGGGACGGCGGCGAGGTCGATCCACGCCGGCCGTCCCGCGAGATGGTGCCTCCGCTACTTCAGCGCGCGGATGTACGCGACGAGCTGATCGATCTGCTCCGGAGTCAGCGAGTCCTTGAAACCC
>DASQAS010000138.1:0-3682 GCA_035635635.1 Myxococcales bacterium
AACAAGTGGATGCCGTTGGACTCGGCGAAAGGCAGATTGAGGCCGAGACCCCAAGCGACGAGGAGCGCAGCGGCGACCAGGAGCATCGGCCGCGCGGTGACCACTCCCGCGATCATCGACGGGCTCTCGCGGGCAGCAGGCCCGGGAGCGTCCACCAGAGCGAAACGCCGACGAGGACGCAAACGAGAATGAAGTCGAGCGCCAACAGCGACGAGATCAGAGCGAACATGTGTTTGCTTTCCCGGACGGGATGCTCGGCCGCCGCTCGCTCCGGCGTGGGTGGGGCCGTCGATCGGGAATGTGGCTGCGCTCCCGCTCCTTGCCTCCGCCACCCAGTTACGAACCCCGCGGGTTCCTCGAGCTCCTCCGACATAGGGGCCCGTGCTCAACATTGGCTTTTCTTCGGCGGCATCGAAAGACAAGGCGCGGTGGCTGCGGCGCCTGAGCAGATCACAACCGCCCTCCAGGCACGGCGCTCAGGTCGTTTTTGGAGGCGTCGCATCCCGCGGCGACTCGCGGCGCGGTAGGTTGTCGCCTTGAGCGCGCCGCGGACCAGTCTCGAGACGGTGCTCGCCTACCACGAGCGCACCAAGCACTTCCCTGGCCGCTACGCCCGCGCGCTTGGCTACCTGGACTGGGCGACGCAGCCCAACCCCTTCCGGCGCTTCCAGGGCGCGCCGCTGCTCCCGCTCGACCTGGTGCCGGTTGGGGACGAGCCGCGTTACGAGCGCGCCTTCGTCTTCGGAAGCGTCCCGCCCGCGCCGCTCGATCGGCGCCTGGTCTCGCAGCTCCTGCACGACTCGCTCGCGCTCTCGGCGTGGAAAGAGGTTGGCAACTCGCGCTGGTCGCTGCGGGTGAACCCGTCGAGCGGCAATCTCCACCCGACCGAGGGCTACCTGGTGGCGGGCCCGATCGCCGGGCTGCATCAGCGGCCTGCGGTCTACCACTATGCGCCGCGCGAACACGCGCTCGAGCTGCGCGCGGAGGTGAGCGAGGCCGCCTGGTCCCAGCTCTCCGCGTCATTGCCGGCGGACGCTCTGCTGATCGGGCTCACTTCCATCCACTGGCGTGAGGCATGGAAGTACGGCGAGCGAGCCTTCCGGTATTGCCAGCACGACGCCGGGCACGCCATCGGGGCCCTCGCCGTGGCAGCCGCCGGGCTGGGTTGGGGCGCGCGGCTCTGCGAGGGCATCGCGGACCGCGAGCTGGCCGCGCTGCTCGGCGTGCACGAGCAACGCGGCGTCGAGGCTGAGCACCCCGAGTGCTTGCTGCTGGTCGCTCCGCCGACGTCCGGCCTGCGGTTCGAGGAGCGGCGATCCCTTGCACTGCCGGCCCCTCTCCTGGCGGAGCTGGCCTCCGCCGCGTGGATGGGCGTGCCCAACCGCCTCAGCAAGGACCACCATTCCTGGCCTGTCATCGACGAAGTGACGCTCGCCACCGAGCGGACCGGGGCGCAGGGCCGCATCCGCGCGATGCCATTCCACCTCGACAACCCGTCGCTCGAGATCGGCGACGCGCCGATCCCCTTGCGCCGGATCATCCAACAGCGCCGGAGCGCAGTCGCGCTCGACGGCCGCACCGGCATCACGCGCGCGGCGTTCTACCAGATCCTTCTCAAGGCGATGCCCGGCGCGAAGCAGGTGCCGTTCACCGCCGTGCCTTGGCGGCCCTGCATCGACCTGCTCCTCTTCGTGCATCGGGTGGAGGGAGTGGAACCCGGCCTCTACGTGCTCCTGCGCGACCCTTCCCGCGAGCGTGCGCTCCGCGCGGAACTCGACCCGAGGTTCTTGTGGGCGCGGCCTTCCCACTGCCCGGCTTCGCTCCCGCTGTTCCTGCTCGAGGCGGGCGATGCGCGCGCCATCGCCCAGCGGACCAGCTGCGATCAGGAGATCGCGGCCGACGGCGCGTTCGCGGCTGCGATGCTGGCGGAGTTCCGCGCGTCGCTCGAGCAGCTCGGACCGTGGTTCTATCGCTGCCTCCACTGGGAGACCGGCCTGGTGGGCCAGGTGCTCTACCTGGAGGCGGAGGCAGCCGGCATCCGCGCCACGGGGATCGGGTGCTTCTTCGACGATGCCACACACCACGTGTTCGGACTCGCCGGCAATGCCTTCCAGGTCCTCTACCATTTTACGATGGGAGGCGCGGTCGACGATCCACGGCTGCAGACCGCGCCGCCTTACGCAATCCCCTGACGCAACGCTATCCGGAAGCGAAGTTCGTCTGGTGGGCACGAGCGTGGCGGCGGATGACGGCAGCATTGCGTCGTGGGTAAGCCCGTTTCCAAGAAGCACGCCATGGCGCGGAGCGAGGAAATCGAGGCAGGAGATAAGCGAGCTACGAACGAACCGCGGGTTACAGTCCACGCCGGAGTGCACCTGCACGTCAATGACCGCGAGAGCCTCGCGCACCTCTGCGGCTACGGCGCCTGTCCGCCGCTATCGCAGGAGCCGGGGCGCAGTCAGTCGTCGTCCCGGTCGCCGCCGTGGCCGCCGCCGGGACCGGGAGAGATCGAGTCCCAGAACGCGCATTGGTGCGCCATGCGGATCTGGGCGCTGAGCGTCGCCTCGCTGTCGGCTCCGGCGTTGAGCGACATCACCAGGCCGAGGTCGTCGTGGTCGCGGTCCCCGTCGTGCTCGACCCGGAAGCGCGGCCAGATAGGTCCCCCATCCGCGGTGGGCGCTCCCGCGCGCGCTAGCGTCGACACGAAATGAAGCTCCTGGTTCTGCAGGACCTGCTGGTTCACGTCGAGGCCCGTGGCGGGGTTGGTGACCGGCGTGAGGACCCACGCGTTGACGTGGCCCGCTCCCATGGACTCTCCCGTGAACCGCTGCGGCCAGGGATCTCCGTACTGGATGAGATAGGTGTAGACGGGCATCCAGCGCGACAGCTCACCAGTGGTCCGCAGCAGGCTGCAGACGGTGCTCGAGTCGGCGGCGACGGTGCGCCAGGCCACGAAGGGCGAGTTGAAGCGGTTCACCGGATACCGCGCCAGCACCGCGTTCGCGTGGGCTCCATACTGCGACTGCACGAGGGCCGTGTAGTCGGCCGCGGTCACCGGGAAGCCGATCAGGTTCTCGTCGCGATCGGTGCCGGCGATCACGGGCACCCGATTCACCCGCCCCGTCTTCAGCGCCTGGCGCAGCGTCATCGGCAGCGTCGAGCCGTTGAGCGTAGGCGCCACCGTCCCGTGCGCGCCGTACTGGTACCCGGAGCCGGGGGTGGACGCGAGGTCGAACACCGTCTGGGCCGGTAATGCCCTCAGGCACGCCCCCACGTCGGCGGCGTTGCCGCATCCCGCGGCAGCGGCGTAGTCGTCGCCGATGCGCAAGGCTTCCTCCAGCGAGGGCAGGCGCGACTTGCAGTCCTGGAGCTCCAGGTCCTCTGACCCGTTGGGCCTGGTCGCCTCGGGCACGCCGAAGAGGGTGTTGTACTGCCCGCTGGTGCTGATGGCCTTGTGGAACAAGCCAGCCGCCGTCGGCGAGGCGATCTGGTGGCACACGCTCGACCCGCCCGCCGACTCGCCGAAGATCGTTACGCTGTGCGGGTCGCCGCCGAATGCGCTGATGTTCTGCTGGACCCACCGGAGGGCCAACTGCTGGTCCTGCAATCCGTAGTCTCCGGAGTTCGGGCCCAGGTGGCGGTTGGCGAGGAATCCAAAAATGTTCAGACGGTAGTTCATCCC
>DASQAS010000139.1:0-10619 GCA_035635635.1 Myxococcales bacterium
AAGGCGCCGCGCGCCTGGACGCGCGGGGAAAGAGGGAGTTCGTGGCCCGCTCCCCGCTCCGGTTCTCGCTGGCCCGGATCGCCGAGGACGCCATCGAGCGGTTGTCCAGCGACGCGGAGCGGCTGACCCGGTGCAAGCTACCGGGCTGCGGCGCACTGCTCATGTCCCGATCGCGGAGCGACCCGAGGCGCTGGTGCAGCATGGAGTCCTGCGGCAACCGCGCGAAGGTGGCGGCTTTCCGCAAGCGGCTGCGCAGGCAGTGATCGGCGGGGCTACTTCCCGTCCGACGCCGGCCTCGACGCTGGCCTTACCGCATCCACGTCGGCGGTGAGCACGCGCTCCAGATCGTCCGACTCGGCCGCGTAGATCGCCAGTACCCTGCCGCCCCCGTCGATCAGGAACGTCCGCGGCAGCTGCGCCTTCTGATCTCCCGCCACGCCGTACGACTTCGCGATCAGCTCCAGCTTGTCCAGCACCGAGGGCACGTCCGTCATCCCCGTCCTGGTCGCGAACTGCTGAGCCTTCTCCGCTTCTGCCTCCACGGCGACGTACACCAGCCGGACCTCCGGGTGCTTGCGGGCGAAGGCCTTCAGGCGCGGCAGGCTCTCCGCGCAGGGCTTGCACGATGAGCCGCCGAAGGTCATTAGCAAAGGCGCGAGATACGGCGTCCGCCGCAGCCCGTCCAGCGTCAGCGCCCGCTGGCCCGTCAGGTCCCAGCCGCCGAACGAGGGCGCCGGGCCGCCGACGCGGGCCGAGCCGCTCTCCTGGATCTTGACCGTATTGGCGGGGGCGGCGGCCAGCAGCAGGGCGACGAGGAGCATGCCTCAGATCTTCGCCTTCAACGTCACCAGCAGCACGCGCTTGCCATCCTCTTCCTTGAACTCGACCTTGCCGCTGCAGCGCTGGTGCGCGAATCCGCGCACCAGGCGCGACTGCGCGTCGGGTGGGTCGCGGTAGCGCTCCTTGGCCTTGGGGTCCACCGGCCCCACCGCGAACGTCACGGTGAGCCCGTCGGTGTTCACCGTCACCGTCGCCGGCCCGCCCTCTTCCGGCGAGAGCAGCTTCGCCTCGCGCAAGAGTGCGAAGCAGAAGAGCACCGCCTCCTCCTTGGGCGCGTCGACCGCCGGCAGCACCGCCTCGATCTTCACCGGGACGTCCGCGTTCGGGTCGGTGGCATGGAACAAGCCTTGCGCCTTGGCCAGCGCCGCCTCCACCTCGGTCACCGCGTCCTCGCGCTTGAAGGCGTCCGAGTAGTCGAGGATCAGCTTCTTCGCCTTCACGATGCTCTCGGCGTTCTCCTCGCCGATGCCCTGCATGTTCTTCACGATCACGTCGGGCTGGGTCTGGTCCACCAACTCGACCAGCATCTGCTGCTGCTCGCGCTCCAGCCGCGTGTAGTCGATCTTCCGCACCGCGTTGGCGAGCAGCCCGCAGTCCTCCACGTATCCCTTGAGCAGCTCGGAGTTGCGCCGGAGCAGCGAGACCGAGTTGTTCACGCCCTCGAGCATCTGTGCCACCAGGTTCTCGTGCAGGTCCGCGCGCGCGGTCATGAGGTGTAACAGGCCCTCGTCGACCCTCCCGGCGCCGTTGCCGCCGTTCCGCGCCGCCGTCTCCTTCGCCTGCTGCAGCTCGATCCGCATCCGCGAGACCGCCTTTTTCAGATCGTTGAGCTCCTCCAGCGTGCTCTTGTAGCGGGCTTCCCAATCGCCGCTCAGCTGGTTGCCGGTGGCGGAGACCCTGAGCTCCGACTCCAGCGCCTCGACCTGCTCCTTCAGCTCGTCGCGCTCGTGAACGATTTCGTCGTAGGTGCCGCGGATCTTCGCCAGCTGCTGCTCGGCGGCGTCGCGGCGCTCGGCCGCGGCCTGGGCCTCCGCGGTGCGGGTGTCCCGGTCGGCCTTGAGCATGGCGAGCTGCTTCTCGTGCTGGTCGCGGTCGCCGGCATTGCGCAAGAACTCGGAGAGCTGCCCCTCCACCTTGAGCCGCGCGTCAACGGCCTCCGAGGCCTGGGCCTCGGCGTCCGCGAGCTGCTTGCGGAGGTCCTTGGCGGTGGCCTCGGCGGTGTCGAGCTTGCCCCCGATCACGCTGGCGGCATCCCGGGCCTTGGCCACCTCCGCCTCGAGCTGCGAGATCTTGTCCTGGGTCGCCTGCGTGGCGCGGAACTGCTCCTCCACCGCCGCTGCCGCCTCCTCCGCGCCGCCGACCTTGGCGATGATCTGCCGGGCCTTGGCCAGCTCCTGCACCAGCTCGCCGCGCTCCTTGCCGAGCTGCGCGAGCTGGGTGTTCTTCTGCTTGAGCTTGTCGTTCAGCTCCTTTTCCTTGCCGGTCGCCGCGTTGAGCTGCTCGCGCGCGGCGTTCAGGTCCTCCAGCGACTTCGCCACCTTCTCGTCCCGCGACTTGATCTCCTTCTGCACCTCGTCCTCGCGGTCCGAGAGCATCTTGATCAGGTCGTCCTTCTCCTTCAGCTGCCGCGCCACCGTGTCGCTCTCGGCGCCGCGGATCGCCACCCGGTGCTCCAGGTCCTTGATCTGCCGCTGCAGCGTCTCCATGTCGCGGCGGCGCTCGGCCTCGATGGCCTGCTCCATCCGCTTGCGCTCGCGCTCCAGCTCGGCCGGCGAGTAGTACGTCTCCTTCTCGTCCAGCTCCTTCTGCAGCTTCTTCAGCTCCTCCTCGCGCTGCTTGAGCAGGTTCCGGATCTTCTCCGCGTCGGCGCGGGCGGACGCCGCGGCTTCCTGCGCGACCTGCTCCTGGACCTGCTTGATCTGCGCCTTGAGCTTGCGGTTCTCCTCCTCGAAGAACGAGACCTTCCCGCGCAGCGTGGCGAGCTCCACCTCGTCCTGCGTCTTCACCTCGGGCCGCATCGGCGCGGCCCGGCGGGGCTCGTCGGTGACGATGCCTTCCGGCGCCACCGCGGGCGCGACGGCCGCGCGCGGCTGCGGCGCGGGAGCGGCCCGCTGCTGCGCCACGGCCCCCCGCTGCGGCGCCCGGTTCGGATTGACCCGCGGCTGCGGCTGCTCGCCCACGAACGACGCCTTGGTCATCCCGAAGGTGATCAGGTCGCCGTCGTTGAGCTTCTCGCGATCGACGTCCCGGTCGTTGACGAAGGTGCCGTTGGTGGAGCCCAGATCCATCAGGAAATACTGGCCGTCCTCGCACCAGATCTTGGCGTGCTTGGACGAGACGCCCTGGTCGGCGATGCGGATGTTGCACGCGGAGGCCCGCCCGATGGTCATCGGGTCGGGTGTCAGGTCGATGACCTGGTTTTCCAGGGACCCGTTGAGAATGCGCAGCGATGCCATGGGGAACCGCTTCCTTGTCGAGACGAGCTGGGGCGCGTTGACGTTAGCCAACCCTGGCGGGTTGCGTCAACGCGACGAACCCTCGTCTTGACCCGTCTCGGAAGCGCAAGCTACGCTCCCGCGACTTTATTGGAGTGATTTCAAATGCCCCAGGCGGCCGCATTCAACGAGGTCGGGAGCTACTTCGGGAAGTATTTCCTGATGAAGAAGCTCGCCGCTGGAGGAATGGGCGAGATCTTCGTCGCCAAGCAGCAAGGCCCCGCGGGCTTCCAGAAAGTCCTGGTGGTCAAGAAGATCCTGCCCCACCTGACCGAGAGCAAGGAGTTCATCGAGGCCTTCCTCGGCGAGGCCCGGCTCGCCGCCCAGATGAACCACCGAAACATCGTGCAGGTCTTCGAGCTCGGCGAGCACGACGGCGCTTACTTCATCGCCATGGAATACGTGCAGGGAAAGACCCTGCGCGACGTGGTCGACGCTGCGCTGAAGCGCAAGGAGAAGATTCCCCCCGAGCTCTGCCGCACCATCGCCGAGCAGATCTGCGACGGCGCGTCCTACGCGCACAACCTCACGGACATGGGGGGCCGGTCGCTGAACCTCGTCCACCGGGACCTCAATCCGCAGAACGTCCTGATCGCGTACACGGGCGACGTGAAGATCATCGACTTCGGGATCGCAAAGTCGGAGCTGAGCACGGTCAAGACCGAAGCGGGCATGATCAAGGGCAAGTTCGTCTACATGAGCCCGGAGCAGTCGCTGGCGAAGAAGCTGGACAAGCGCTCCGACATCTTCTCCATCGGGATCTCGCTGTACGAGATGCTCACCGGCATCAATCCCTACCACAAGAGCAACATCGTGCTCACGCTGGAAGCGGTGCAGCGGTACGAGCCGCCGCCGCCCTCCGAGTACGACCCCGCCTACGCGCCATTCGATCCGATCATCTCCAGCGCGCTCGCCAAGGACCGCGACCGCCGCTATTCCGACGCGGGGGAGATGCAGGACGATCTGCGCCGGATGGTGCTGCCCCGGCCCCCGGAGCGGCTGGCCCAGTTCATGGCGCGGCTGTTCCGTACCCAGTTCGAGGAGGAGCAGAAGCTGCTCCTCGACAGCGATCGCAGGAAGGTCACGCCCGAGGCGGCCCGGCGGACGCCGCCCAAAGCGGCGCAGCCGCAACCGGCGTCCAACACTGCGCCCATCGCCACCATGCCCGATCTGTCGGGCGTCGAGTCGGGCGGCACGCAAATGCTCTCGGGTCCGGGCGCGCGCGCCCGGAATGCTCCGCCCGCGCCGCGTCCGGCCGCCAGGCCGCAAGCACCCGTCTCCATTCCGCCCGGCGAGGTCGGCGACACGCTGGTGGACATGGACGGCGGCCCTCCGGGCCGGAGGGCCGACGACGTGCCGGGCGGGACGGCGATGCTGAAGCCCGGGCAGGCGCTTCCGCCGCCGCCGCGCAAGCCGATGCCGCGCCGCGAGGGCCCCGTACCGGTGAGCACCGAGGAGTACGAGGCGGCCGGAGGGACCGCCATCCTCAACGCCGCCCCTGCGCAGCGTCCCGCCCCGAAGAAGGCGCCTTTGCCGCCGAAGAGGCAGGCCTCCACCAACATCATGACTCCGGAGGAGTCGGAGGCGGCGCAGCGCGAGGCGCAGGCGAAGATGGAGCAGGCGCAGCACGCGGTGGTGCGGACGCGGACGCGCAGCGACAAGAGCGCCGAGCTCACGCAGGCGAGGAGCAGCCGGGCGATGTGGATCGCCCTCGGCGTGGGCACGCTCGCCGCGGTGGCCCTGATCGTCGGCCTGCTGTTCCTCTTCTTCGCCGACGAGTCCGGAAGCAGCTCGAGCTCGCGGCGGAAGGCCGCGAACGTCCCGCAGGCGCAGGCCACCCCCGTGCCGGAGCCGTCGCAGGAGAAGAAATCCGGCGGGGAAGGCGCGCAGCGCCAGATCGGCTCCGGCCGCGTGCTCGGGATCCTGACCTTGAATCCCGGCCCCAACGTCCCGGTGGTCTTCGGCGGCACCGAATTGCCCCGCCAGGTCGGCGCCTTCACCCTGCCGGTCACGGCCGACGGCGGGACCATCGAGGTCGGCGAGGACTCGGCGCTTCGCGTTACGCTGGCCTACGCGGTCTCGGGCGGAACGATGACGGTCAAGGTCCGCGCCCCGGCCCGGACGGTCGCGACGGTCAACGGGAGGTCCGCCGCAGAGGCGCGAATCGACAAGGCAATGACGGTCGTGGAAGTGAAGCGTCCCGGCGGCGGCGAAACGATGAGCGTACGGCTGCAATACAGACCGAAGTGATCCAACCCTACCAGCGCAGCCGCTGCGCGGCCTTGGGCCGCTTGCGGCTGGGGTCTTGATCGAAGCCCGGTTTGCGAGGTATGGGTCGGCTTCCCGAAAGCATGACCAGTGATCCTGCAGCGTCAAGCTGGAGATGCTCCGGTGCGTCGAGCGACGGGGGGCCGTGGCTGAAATGGATGAGCACGCCGAAGAGCGGCTTTTGGCACTCGAATCCGTCTGGTACGAGATCATCGAGGCGGTGACCGCGGGCCGGACCAGCGGCCTGGTCTGCCCCGAGTGCAACTCTCCCGACGGCCTCCTTGTCGAAGAGCGGCAGGGCCGCACGGTGGTGAGCTGCCCCGCCTGCAAGCGCGAGGTGGAAGTGGGGATCGCGTCCGCCTGAGCGCGGCGCGAAGAATCGCATGAGCAACTTCCTCGGAATCGGCTTCAGGTTCCCCTTCTCCGTCGGTCCCAACGGCGGCATCCAGCTCAGCCGCTACGAGCCCAATATCGAGGAGTCGGTGCGCATCATCATCGGCACCGCCTTGGGCGAGCGGCAAATGCGGCCCGACTGGGGCTGCCGCATCCACGACTTCGTCTTCGCGCCCAACAACACCTCCACGCAGACGCTGGTCGCGCACCACGTGGAGGAGGCGCTGGCGAAGTACGAGCCGCGCATCCGCAACATCGAGGTCGAAGCCTTGCCCGACCCGGACAGCGCCGAGCGCATCCTGGTGGACGTCCGGTACGAGATCCGGGCCACCAACAGCATCCACAACCTGGTGTTCCCGTTCTACCTGACGGGCAGCTGAGCCACGCTTCTTTGGGAGTTGGAGCTTCACCATGTCACTGCCGGTTCCGAATCTCGACGACCGCTCGTGGAAGCAGATCGTGGACGAGGCCGTGCGCCTCATCCCGCGCTACTGCCCGGAGTGGACCAACCACAACTCGTCGGATCCGGGAGTCACCCTCCTCGAGCTCTATGCCTGGATGACCGAGATGGTCCTCTACCGGCTCAACAAGGTGCCGGAGAAGAACTTCCTCACCTTCCTCGACCTGATCGGCGTGCGGCTGAAGCCGCCCGAGCCCGCCCGCGCGGTGCTCGAGCTCTCTCCCAGCGAAGGCGCGGAGGGCGAGCTGACGGTGCGGAAGGGAACGCAGGTCGCCACGCTGCAAGCGGCCGGCGGCGACCCGGTCACGTTCGAGACGCTGCGCGACATCACCCTCTTGCCGCTGCACGTGGTGCGCGCCGTCAGCAGCCACCGGGCCACGGTGGCCGATCACACCGAAGCGCTCGCCTCCGGGGGGGCGCACGAGCCGCTGTTCGCGGGCGTGCAGGAGGTGGAGCGCTTCCTCTACCTGGGCGACGACCGCCTGAACGCCTTCAACGAGGAGGCGGCGGTCGACCTCTTCTTCGAGGCGATGCCGGGCTCGTCCGGGCCGCGGGTGCCCACCGTCACCGAGTGGCAGTACTTCGACGGCAAGCGCTGGCGCGACATGACCGTGAACCGCGCCGAGAGCGACAGCCGCAGGCTGAGCTTCGGCAGCCATCCGGGGATCGAGAAGCAGGAGATCAACGGCGTCGAGACCTACTGGATCCGCGGCAAGCTGGCCGAGCCGCTGAAGGACCCCGCCGCGGTGCAGCTCGACAGCGTCTCGCTGCGCGTCGAGATCCTCGGCGAAGGCATGGCGCCGGAGACCGCCTTCGTCAACATCGGCAATTACATCTTCCTGCCGGTCGACCAGGGCAAGAGCTTCCATCCCTTCGGCGAGGAGCCGAAGTTCGATTGCGCGCTCTACCTCGGCCACAAGGAGCTGTTCTCCGCGCCGGAGGCGCGCATCCGCATCGAGGCGCAGCTCGTCGAGCCGTCGGTGGTGCCCACGCCGGAGGGCAGCCCGGACCTGGTCGTGCAGTGGGAGTACTGGAACGGCCGCAAGTGGGGCGAGTTGGGCAGGACCTCGCCGATGGGCGTCTCCGGCCCGCAGGGCCAGCTCAACTTCCTCGACTCCACCGCCGCCTTCACCCGGAACGGGGCGGTGAGCTTCGATCGGCCCACCGACATGGTGGAGAACGAGGTGGGCGGACAGCGGAGCTTCTGGATCCGCGCCCGGATCAACGCCGGCAACTACGGCGCTCCCGGCAGCTACGAGCTGATCGGCGCCAACTGGGTGTTCAAGGAGGACCGGCCCCTGCGGCCGCCCTGCCTCAAGTCGCTGGTCTTCAAGTACGTGCGCGAGCCCAAGCCGGTGGCCCGCTGCGTGAGCTTCAACGACTTCCAGTACCGCGACCACACCGACGACCTGAACACGCCCTACGTGTACTTCCAGCCCTTCCTGCCCGACCAGGACGAGACGCCGGCGTTCTATCTCGGCTTCGACGGCAAGTTCCCCCAGCGCAACATCAGCCTCTATTTCGAGCTCGACGACTCGGGCGAGGGCGGCAAGGGGGAGCAGCTCGGCGGGGCCGCTCCCGGCGAGGCGGAGGGCGAGGGCATCCAGAAGGGCCCGCGCGTGGTCTGGGAGGCTTGGGACGGCGGCCGGTGGGCCGACCTGTTGCCGCAGGACCGCACCTATGGCTTCACCCGCTCGGGCTACGTCTCTTTTAGTCCGCCGCGGAACCACGAGAAGCGGAGCGTCTTCGACACCGAGGGCTTCTGGCTGCGCGCGCGGCTGGAGTCGGGCAGCTACGATCTGCCGCCGGTCCTGATGGCGGCGCTGCTCAACGCGGTGGACGCGCTCAACGGCGTCACGGTGGAGGAGGTGCTCGGCTCGAGCGACGGGTCCATCGACCAGAGCTTCAAGATGGCCAACGCGCCGATCCTCTCGGGGACGCAGCTCTGGGTGCTGGAGCCGGACGCGCCCACCGCCGCGGACCGGAAGGCGATCGAGCTGGAGGAAGGGCCGGACGCCGTCCGGCCCGACGAGGACGGCGCCGGCACCTGGGTGCGCTGGCACGAGGTGGAGAACCTCTTCGACAGCCTGCCCGGCTCGCGCCACTACCTCTGCGATCCCATCCAGGCGGAGGTCTCGTTCGGCGACGGGCGCAAGGGCTGGGTGCCGCCCGCCGGCCGCGACTCGATCAAGTGCCAGTACCGGATCGGCGGAGGCGCGGCCGGGAACGTGGGCGCGAACACGCTCACGGTCCTCAAGCAGAGCATCGCGTTCGTCGGCGGCGTGACCAATCCCTTCGCCGCCCGGGGCGGCGCCGACGCGGAGACCATCGAGGAGGCGAAGCGCCGCGGCACCTACGCGATCAAGAACCGCGACCGCGCCATCACCGCCGAGGACTACGAGTCGCTGGCGCTGGCGGCATCGCGCCGGGTGGCCCGCGCCAAGTGCGTGCAGTCCTCCGACGGCAGCATCTCGCTCTTGCTGGTGCCCAAGGCCGAGCGCGAGAACGGCGATGCCCGCGCGGTGCCTTCGCGCGACCTGATCGATCGCGTGGCCGCCTACATCGACCAGCGCCGCCTGATCACCGCCCGCGTGAACGTGGGCAAGCCGCGGCTGGTTCCGCTCTCGCTGGAGCTCACCATCTCGCTCAAGCCGGGCGCCACCGCCGACCGCGTCAAGGCCGACGTAAAGGAGAAGGTGAAGCGGCTGGTCAACCCGCTGCACGGCGGGCCCAAGGCGGACGGCTGGCCCTTCGGCCGCGCGGTGGGCAAGGCCGATCTCTATCCGGTGGTGGAAGGCGTCGAGGGCGTGGACCGCATCACCGACCTCACCATCATCGACGAGAGTCGCCGGCTGCGGGTGGAGATGCTCAAGCTCGCAGACGACGAGCTGCCGCAGCTCATCTCCGTCGAGATCTACGACCGCGGGTAATCGCCATGGCCGAGCTCCCCATCGAGATGCCCGCTCTCACCCCCCACCTGGTCGGGCTTCCGCTCGGCCAGGCACGGCGGCTCGCGCGCCGGCGCGCGCAGGCGAAGGTCGAGTTCAAGCTGGTCGACTCCCAGGAGAAGGCGCTCACGGTGGTGCGCCAGTACCCGGAGGCGGGGGACGAGGTTCCCGAGTCGCGGGTGATCCGGGTGGAGATCGCCACCCGGCCCTGGATCAACTACCTGCCCGGCATCTACCAGGACTCCGACGAGGAGAACGCCGACTTCCTCCAGCGGTTCCTGCTCATCTCCGCCCACCTGACCTCGGGCGTCGAGGAGCACCTCGAGTTCGTCCACGAGCTGTTCGATTCGCGCGTCACCAACGCCAGGTGGCTGCCCTGGCTCGCCTCCTGGCTGGCGATGCCGCTCCTGGAAGGCTGGGACGAGGAGAAGCGCCGCGAGATCGTCCGGCGGACGCCCGAGCTGTACCGCAAGCGGGGCACCGCCGAAGGGCTCAAGCTGGCGCTGCGGCTGTTCGCCGACGTGAAGGCCGAGATCCACGAGGGCGAGTGGCCCTATCCGGGGCTGGTGATCGGCAGGTCCAGCACCATCGGCAAGGACACGGTGCTCTCGCCGCCGGTGTTCGTCAGCCAGTGCTTCACGGTCGAGCTGCCCGACGAGAAGGGCGCGATCTCGCGCGAGCGGCTGCGCACGGTGCAGGCCCTGGTCGAGACCGAGAAGCCGGCCCACGCGAACTACGCGCTGGTGTTCCAGGAGACGGAGCCCACCTACGAGGCGGTTCCGTTCCTGCACGTGGGCAAGACCGGACGGATTGGGGTGGACGCGCGCATCGGGGGGGCAGAGGACGTGCCGGCCACCCAGGACGAAGAGCTGCAGAGGCTTGGGCTGGGCAGAAAGCAGCCCTGAAACGAACGGTTTGACATCACCCGCCCTTCGGAAGTCTCCTTGAAGGGCCGCAAGGTTGGAGGACGCAATGGCGGAGCAGGCCAACTTCAAACGGATCAACTTCTTCGAGGGCTTCTTCACCACCGACGAAGACTGGAACTCGGCAGAGGGCTACCACCTGGAGAAGCGGCGCCTGCACAACCGCGTGCTGCACACGCCCGGCGTGGTCCCGGTCGAGGGAGGCGGTCTCAAGGTCCAGGCCCGCGGGCGCGGCGACCTCTCGTTCGAGGTGGCGCCCGGGTACGGCATCGACGGCCGCGGCAACGAGCTG
>DASQAS010000140.1:0-60615 GCA_035635635.1 Myxococcales bacterium
CGCACCACCGCCCATCGGCCACGGTCGTTGCCCAGGAGCTCCTTCAGGCGCTTCTGCTCGGCCCGCTTCTCCTTCAGCTCCTTCTCGATCACCAGGATCTCGAGCTTCGCCAGCCGGTACAGCTTCATCTCGAGGATCGCGTCGGACTGCTCGGCGGACAGCTTGAAGCGCTTGATCAGCTTCCCCGCCGCGTCCTCCTTGCCTTCGCTCTTGCGGATGATCTTCAGCATCTCGTCGAGGGCGTCGTAGACCTTGTGGAAGCCCTCGAGGATGTGCAGGCGCTGCTGCACCTGCTTCAAGTCGAACTCGAAGCGCCGGGTGACGACCTGGAAGCGGAAGTCGAGGAAGTGGCGAAGGATGGTCTTGAGATCCAGCCGCTGCGGCGTCCCGACCTCGGGATTTGCGGTGGGGACAAGGCAGGTGAGATTCGCCCCGAAGTTCGTCTGCAGGGGCGTGTGCTTGTAGAGGTACGCCATCACCAGTTCGGGATCTGCGTCGCGCTTGATCTCCAGCACGATGCGCACGTCCTTGGTACTCTCGTCGCGCACGTCGACCAGCGGCGTCAGCTTCCGCTCCCGGACCAGGTCGCCGAACTTCATCACCAGATTCGACTTGTTCACCGCGTACGGGACAGAGGTGACGATGATCTGCTTCCCGCCCCGCGGGAGGTCTTCCAGCTTCCACTCGCCCCGGACACGCACCGATCCCTGGCCGGATTCGTAGATCGCGCGGAGCTCGGACTTGCTGTTGAGGATCTGGCCGCCGGTGGGGAAGTCCGGACCTTTGATGTGCTTGAGCAGATCCTTGACCTCCAGGTCCCTGTGCTTGGAGAGGTCGATCAGCGCGTCGCACAGCTCGCCCAGGTTGTGGGGCGGGATGTTGGTCGCCATGCCCACCGCGATCCCGGTGGTGCCGTTCATCAAGAGCTGCGGCAGGCGGGCCGGGATGACGATGGGCTCGAACTGCGTCCCGTCGTAGTTGGGCCGGTAGTCGACGGTGCGCTTGGCCAGCTCCTGCACCAGCTCGGCGGCGAGCGCGGCCAGGCGGCACTCGGTGTAGCGCATCGCCGCGGCGGCATCGCCGTCGAGCGATCCGAAGTTCCCGTGCCCGTCCACCAACGGGTAGCGAAGCGAGAAGTCCTGCGCCATCCGCACCAGCGCGTCGTAGATGGCGACGTCGCCGTGCGGGTGGTACTGCCCCATGATGGTGCCCACGACCTTGGCGCACTTCTGGTACTTCGCCTCGTGCGTCAGGCGATGGTCCTGGAACATCCCGTAGATGATCCGGCGCTGCACCGGCTTGAGCCCGTCGCGCACGTCCGGCAGTGCCCGGGAGGTGATCACCGACAGCGCGTAGTTCAGGTATCTGCGCCGCGCCTCCTCGTGGAGCGGGGCCTCCATCTCCGACGGCGGCGCGCCGTTTCCTCCGGAACTTCGGCGCTTTCGCTTCCGGCCGCCCCCGCCGTCGAACATACTCATCTGTTCAGGCATCGCGCGACCTACTAGCACAGCTCCGGCAGAGTCGCGCCTTCTCTGCTCGTGGACGGCGACGTCAACCTATCGCTTTGACTACGCCCGCCCCTTCCCCGGCTGATTCGGCTTGGGCTCTTCCTTCCCCTGCTCCGCCGCCCGCTGCGCCAGCACCTTCTGCGCCTCGTGCGTGGGCACTTCCTCGTATCCCAACATCTCCATCGTGAAGTACCCCATGCCCTTGGTCAGCGACCGCAACTCCGGCGCGTAGGTGCGCAGCTCCGCATGCGGCGCCTGCGCATGGATCAGCGTGCCCTTCGACGTCGGCTCCATGCCGAAGATCTTCCCCCGCCGCGAGGTGAGGTCGGCGATCACCTCTCCGAGCATCTCGTCCGGCACCACCACCTCGAGCCGCATCATCGGCTCGAGCAGCACCGGCCGCGCCCCGGCCAGCGCGTTCTTCAGCGCCATCGAGCCGGCGATGCGGAAGGCCATATCCGAGCTGTCCACGGTGTGGAACGAGCCGTCCACGAGCGTGACCTTGAAGTCCACCAGTGGAAACCCACCGAGCGGCCCCTGCTTGGCGGCGTCGCGGACCCCGTGCTCGACCGAGGGGATGAAGTTGCGCGGGATCACGCCGCCGACGATCCCGTCCTCGAACTCGACCCCCGACCCGCGCGGCAGTGGCTCGAGCTCGATGTGGCAATCCCCGTATTGGCCGCGCCCGCCGCTTTGCCGCTTGTACCTGCCTTGCGCCTTGGCCTTCCCCGTGACCGTCTCATGATAGGCCGGGTGCGGCAGCTCGAGGTGCACGTCCACGTCGAACTTCCGCTTCAGCTTCTCGATCGCCACCTCGATGTGCACCTGCCCCATGCCTTTGAGCAGGGTCTCGTTGGTCTCCGGGTCGCGCACCATCTCCAGCGAGGGATCCTCCTCGAGCAGCCGGTGCAGCGCCACGCCAACCTTCTCCTCCTGCTCCCGGTCGATCTTGAGCGCGTACGCGATCACCCGCTGCGGTCGCGGGATCATCTCCAGCTTCAGCGACGGCGCGTCCTGGGAGCAAAGAGTGTCGCCGACGTGCACGTCCTTGAGCTTCATCAGCCCGACCAACTCGCCGGCGCCAGCCTCCGGCAGCTCGACAGTGCGGTTGCCGTCGATCCGGTAGACGTGCTGGACCGTCTCGCTGTTCCCCGTGCGCGGATTGACGATCACCGTGCCGTGCTTGACGGAGCCGGAGAAGATCCGCAGCGCCGTCAGCCGACCCACGAAGTGGTCCACCGTGTTCCGGAACGCCAGCATGGTGAGCGGGGCGTCCCGCTGGGCAGTCCGTGTGGCCTCGCCGTTCTTCGGATCCTTGCCCTTGATCTCGCGGCGGACGGTGGGCGGGGGCAGATAGCGGACGAGCGCGGAGGCCACGTCGTCCACGCCGATCCCCGGCCGTGCCGCGCACGCGAGCACCGGCAGGAAGCGCCGGCCCAGCACCGCGTGCGCGATCCCGTCGATCAGTTGCTGCTCGCTCGGCTCGCGTCCGTCGAGGTAAGCTTCCAGCATCGCGTCGTCCGTCTCGGCTACCGCCTCCACCAGCCGCGTCCGCAATCTCTTCGCTTCTGCCAGGAGCTGCTCGGGAACCTCCTCCAGCACGAACCCGCCGAATTTTCCGTCGGTCTTCTTCGTATACGCGTGCGCCTTCATCGTGATCAGATCGATGACCCCGCTGAAGCTCTCGCCCAGCCCGATGGGAAGCTCGAGCGCCACGGGTTTAGCCTTCAGCGTCTTCTCGATGTCGTCGAGCGAACGCAGGAAGGAGGCGCGGTCCTTGTCCAGCTTGTTGACGCAGGCGAGCATCGGCAGCGCGCGGTCAGCGGCCATCTCCCAGTGCGCCTCCGTCTGGTGCTTGACACCGGAGACGGCGGAGACGAGGAGGAGCCCTCCTTCGCACACCGCCATCGAGCGATCCGCATCGGTCAGGAAGTCGGAGAATCCTGGAGCATCCAGCAGGTTCAGGAGCGTTCCTTCATGCTCGGCGAACGTGATGTGTGTCGCCACGGTGAAATTCCGCTTCGCTTCCTCGGGATCGACGTCCAGGTGGCTGGTGGAACCGTCCTTCGAGGCGCGCGCAGGCGCGTCATGACGCAGGAGCGCCTCGGTGAGGGCGGTCTTGCCCGCACCATCGTGGGCGATGATGGCGACGTTTCGGATGGTCTTCGGATCGAGCATGCGGTGGTCTCCTGGATGCAGCCCGTGACGCCCGGGAGAGTAGTCCAACCCGGCGCGCTTGTAGAGGAGGGGGCATGCGCAACACCCTGGTCTGTTCCATAGCAGCCGCGTTGGCGGCGTCCGGCGCCAGAGCCCAACTCGCCAACACCCCGTTCAGCCAAGGCGCCGTAGCTCCGGGACAATCCTTCGCGCTCCAGGACGACGGCACCTCCCTGGCCGGGAACCCCGCCGGGCTCGGATTCGTCGAAGGCCTCGAGCTCGACTACCTGCACAACGGCTACTACAGCTCGACAGCCGGCGGCGCGAACGCGCTCTATCTGTCTGGCGGAGGCGGCCCGCTCTCGCTCGGCCTCGGGTTCGACTGGATCAACGGAACCGACACGACGGGAACCGCCGTGTCCTATCGCCGGTTCAGCATCGGCGGAGCGCTCCAACTCGGGCAGCTCTCGCTAGGCGTCGTCCACCGCGGCTTCTCCGGCATTACGGCCGACCTCGCGACCTGGGATTTCGGCGCGCTGGTGCGCCCGCTCCGCTGGCTCTCGCTCGGGGCGGCGGTGCTGGACTCCACCCAGCCGGAGTCGCAGCCGCGGCGCTGGGTGCTGGCGGCGGCCGTCCGCCCGCTGGGCGAGCGGCTCGACCTCGCGGCCGACGTGCGTTGGCCCGACCCTGGCTTCGATTCCCGCGACTGGTTCTTCACAGCGCGCTGGCGGCTCCTGCGCGGCGTGACGCTGATCGGGCAGCTGGCCGTGCTGACGGGCTCCCAGACCACCGGCCTGATTGGGGCGCAGTTCGACCTCTCCCACCTCGGGGTCACCTACGCCCCGACCTTCGGCTCGGGAGGGGCCCGCAACTCCTGGAGCTTGCGCGCCTCGACCGAGCGGTGGCCGTCGGTCCGCCTCCCGATCCCGTTCGGAGCGGAGTTGGATCTGAAGAAGGCCCTCTCGCGCCCCCCGCCGAGCCCCCTGGCGCTGGTGTGGGGAAGCACCGCACGCGACCCGCTGGCCGAGACCATCGAGACCCTCCGCCGCCTCGCCAAGGACCCTACGACCAAGGCCGTCGTGCTGCGGTCGGCCGGCCTGCCGCTGGGGGGAGGCCGCGCCGACGAGCTGCGCGCAGCCATCGAGAATCTCAGGGGTTCCGGAAAATCAGTGATTTTCTATCTGGAAAGCGGAGGGGACCTCGAATATAGTGTCGCTCTCGCGGCCGACAGGATTTACACCGCCCCCCAGGCGGTCCTGCTGGTCAACGGTTTTGCCGCGACGGCGCTTTTTGCCGCCGCGGGCCTCGAAAAGCTCGGTGTGAAGGCGGAGTTCTTCCGCGTCGGCGCCTACAAGAACGCGCCGGATGTCTTCACCAGAACCGGGATGTCGCGAGAGCAGCGCGAGGTGGAGTCGTCGCTCCTGGATGATCTTTATGGACGGTACGTGAAGCGCATCGCGGATGCGCGCCACCTCGAGGAAAGCAAGGTCAAGTCCCTCCTCGACGAGGGCATCCTGAGGCCCGGGGAGGCGGTGCAGGCAGGGCTGATCGACGGGCTGGTCTATCCCGATCAGCTCGAGGAGGAGGCGGGCAAGCTTCTGGGCACGAGCGTGAGCCTGCGGAAGGTGGGAACGGGGGCACCCGCGGGGCGGGAGCTGCGCTGGGGTGCGCTGCCGAGGATCGCGGTGGTGCGCGTGACGGGGACCATCACGCGCGGCGAAGGAGGCCGCGACCCGTTCGGAGCGGTGCGCGTGGCCGGCTCGGACTCGATCGTCCAGCGAATCCGCTGGGCGGCGGACGACCCGAGGGTCTCGGCGATCGTGGTGCGGATCGACTCGCCGGGGGGAGACGGGACCGCGTCGGACCTGATCTGGCGCGAGTTGGTGCGGGCGCGGAAGGAGAAGAAGAAGCCGGTGATTGCGAGCATGGGCGACGTGGCCGCCTCAGGCGGCTACTACGTTGCGGCAGGGGCGGACGCGATCTTCGCCGAGCCCTCGACCATCACGGGCTCGATCGGCGTGTTCATCGGCCACTTCGACGCCGGGGAGCTGCTCGGCAAGCTCGGCCTGAACCTCGAGACGGTGAAGCGCGGTGCGAGCGCGGACCTCTTCACGCCCAACCGCGCGCTCACCGATCGCGAGCGGGCGATGTTCAACGGCTGGGTGCGGAGCTTCTACGACGAGTTCGTCTCGCGCGTCGCGGAGGCGCGCGGCATGAGCAAGGCCGAGGTGGACGCCATCGCGCAGGGCCGGGTCTGGACAGGAGCCCAGGCCCTCGACCGCAAGCTGGTGGACCGCCTCGGCGGGCTGGACGACGCCCTGGCGGAAGCGAAGCGCCGGATCGGCTTGGAGCGCGACGCGCCAGTCGACCTGGACGACGAGGAGTCGATTTCGGTGGACCTGACCGACTACGTCGGCGCCAGCGCGCTGGACCTCGCGCCGATGGGCCTGGGCCCGCGCGCGATCCGGGCGCTGCGGCTCCTGGGCGAGCCCGGGACGCTCCGCGCCGCCCTTCCCTACGACCTGGAGGTCCAATAGATGGCGCTGACGGTGCTCATCGTCGAGGATGAGCAGAGCGCCTCGCGGCTGCTCTCGGCCATCGCGGCCGAGGTGGGGCTGTCGGCGCGCACCACCGGCTCGGCGCGGGAGGCGCAGGAGCTGTGCGATCAGGGCCATTCGTCCGGCCAGCCCTTCTCGGCGGTGGTGCTGGATCTGGTGCTCTCGGAGCTGGACGGCTTCCAGTTCGCAAAGGCCGCGCGGGCGGCGAGTTGGGGAAAGGACCTGCCCCTGATCGTGGTGAGCGGGATCTACAAGAAGCTTCCGGAGGAGTTCGCCGCCAGCGTGAGGCCGGCGGCGTTCTTCGCCAAGCCCTTCGAGCCGGCCGCCCTCCGCGCCGCCCTCGCACGCCTCAGCGGAGCCCAGAGCGCGGCCCCGGCGCTGGAAGGCCCGCTCTCGGCGCGCCCTGCCGCTGCGGTGCTGGTGCAGCTCCTGCGGGACAAGGCCACCGGCGTGCTCACGGTCACGCACGACGCCGAGAAGCGGGTCCTCACCTTCCAGCAGGGCATGGTGCGATTCGCGCAGTCGAACGTCCGCGCCGAGACGGTGGGCGCGGCCCAGATCGCCTCCGGGCTGATCAAGCAGACCTCGTTCGATCGCGCGGTCGCGCTCGCCAAGCAGCAGAACATCGCGCTCCACGAGGCGCTCGCCACGGCCCGGGTCTTGACGCCCGAACAGCTCCGGTCGGCGCTCAAGCAGCAGACCACCGACGTCTGCGTCTCGGCCCTGGGCGTCGCGGCGGGGAGCTATCGATTCGAGCAGAAGCCTGCGGAGGCGGTGAGCGGCGTTCCCGACCTGCGGACCAGCCCGGTGGCCTTGATCCTCGACGCGGCGAAGCGAGTCGGGAATCCGGCCGCGGCGCGGGCGTGGCTGGAGCAGCGCACGCTGGACAAGCTGAACCGGAGCCCGGAGCTGGAGCGGGAGATGTTCGCGCTCAAGACGTTCTGGCCCGGCGAGGGGGTGACGCCGCTCGCCACCGGCGGACGGACGGTGGGCGAGGTGCTGGCGCGGATCAAGCCGCCGGAGCTGCCGCTCTTGCAGTACCTGTGCATGAGCGAGCTGTTGGCGGTGACCGGATCGGCGGCCAGACCCGGGGCGCGGCCGGCGAGCGCGCCGCCTCCGTCCGCGAACGAGGACAAGGGGAAGACCTTCTCATCACAAGAAAAGGCCGCGCGGACGAGCCTGTTCGCCGAACGAGATCGCCTGGCGGACGCTACGCACTACGAGGTGCTCGGCCTGGCGGCCAGGGCTTCAGCCGCCGACATCAAGGCCAAGTGGCTGGTCGCCGCGAAGAAGTACCACTCCGACGCGTTCAGCGGGCTCGACCTGGGAAGCGCGCGCCGGGTGGCCGAGGAGCTGTTCACCCGGGTCAACGAAGCGAACGCCGTGCTTTCCGATGCGAATCGCCGGGCCGAGTACGACGTCTATCTGGATCGCAAGGCCAAAGGTCTGCCCACGGATGTCGGCGCGATCCTCCGCGCCGAGGGAGTGTTTCAGCGCGGCGAGGCGTTGTTCAAGGCGGCCCGATGGGAGGACGCGGAATCGCAGTTCCGCGAGGCCATCTCGCTGAACCACACGGAGGCGGAGTTCCATGCCTTCCTCGGCATGAGCATCTTCCATAGGTACGGCAAGCCCGACCAGGCGCTGCCGCACCTCGAGAAGGCGCTGGAGATTGACCCGCGGCTGCGGAGCGGGACGATTTTCCTGAGCCAGATCTACCAAGCGCAGGGAGACGCGGAGCGCGCCAGGACGCTGCTCCGCAAGGCGATCGACAGAGACCCGGAATTCGTCCACGCGAAGGACGAGCTCAAGCGGCTGAGAACCAACAAGCCCCCCGAGCAGGCGAAAGGCGGCTTACTCAGCCGCCTGCTGAAGAAGTAGGGATGGAGCGCAAGCGATGAATGGAGAAGGACAGCGTCCCCCCGCACCACCGGAACCCGCGCAGGCGTCGTCGTCGGACGCGCCGGAGCCGGGCAACGCCCGCTACCCCCAGCAACCGGGGATCAACGGGAACGGCCAGCAGTTCGGGCAGGGACAGGAGGGTCAGCCTGGGGGCGGCGGCGGTGGTCGGCGCCGCTTCCGGCGCAATCGCCGGGGGGGCCGCGGCCGGCGCGGCAAGGGGGGCGGTCAGAACCCGAGCCAGCCGCCTCCGCTGGATGCCCAGGGCCGGATCGTGGACGTCGAGAACGACTTTTCCTCGGATGAGGGGGGCCCGGAAGATGCGCCGCTCGACGGCGCACAGGCCCCGGCCCCGGGAGCCGCTCCAGCTTCCGCTACGGCTCCTGGTCCGGAAGGGCAGCCATCGCCGGAAGGCGCGCCGCTGAACCTCGACAGCCCGCCGCAGCCCCAGCCGCAGCAGCAGCCCCAGCAGAACCGGCCAGCGCACCAGCAGCGGCACGGCCAGCAGCAGCCACGCCAGCAGCAGCAGCCGCGGCACGAGGCCGCCCAGCCGATCGAGGGCGTGCTCGAGATCGACCACCGCGGCAACGGCCGGCTGCGCAACCCCAAGCTGAACTTCCTCCCCCAGCAGGACGACCCGGACGTGCCGCGGCACATGATCGAGCGCGACCACCTGCGCGCCGGCGTGCTGCTCACCGGCCAGGCCGTACGCCGCAATGGCCGGCTGCAGCTGATCAAGACCGAGACGGTGGAAGGCTTGCCGCCCCAGGAAGCCTCCCGCCGGACCGCGTTCCAGAACCTGACGGTGATCGACCCGGACGACCGTGTCGTCCTCGAGACCACCTCGAAGGAGCTGCTGACGCGGGTGATCGACATCGTGGCGCCCATCGGCCTCGGGCAGCGCATGCTGATCGTCGCTCCGCCCAAGACCGGCAAGACGATCATGCTGCAGAAGATCTGCCACGCCATCACCCAGAACCGCCCCGAGGTGCAGCAGATGGTGCTGCTGGTGGACGAACGCCCCGAGGAGGTGACCGACTTCCGCCGCACCGTGAAGGCGGAGGTGTTTGCTTCGTCCTCGGACCGCCCCACCGACGAGCACATCCACGTGGCGGAGGTGGTGCTGGAGCGCGCCAAGCGGCTGGTGGAGGCGGGCAAGGACGTGGTGATCCTGCTCGACTCGATCACGAGGTTGTCGCGCGCCTACAACAAGGAAGTGGAGTCCAGCGGCCGCACCCTGTCGGGCGGCATCGACTCGCGCGCGCTGGAGCGCCCGAAGCGCTTCTTCGGCGCGGCCCGGAACGCGGAGGAGGGCGGCTCGCTGACCATCGTCGCCACCGCGCTGATCGACACCGGCTCGCGCATGGACGAGGTGATCTTCGAGGAGTTCAAGGGGACCGGAAACTCCGAGATCAACCTCGACCGCCAGCTCGCCGAGAAGCGCATCTTCCCGGCGATCAACATCCAGACTTCGGGCACCCGGAAGGAAGAGAAGCTCTTCAGCCAGCACGAGTACGAGAAGGTGAAGAAGCTGCGCGGCGCGCTCTTCGCGCTCAAGCCGGTGGAGGCGATGGAGCGGCTCTTGAAGTCGCTGAACGAGTTCAAGTCGAACGCGGAGTTCCTGGACGCGATCTAGCCGCCGCGGCCGAAGGCCGCTTTGCGGCTACGGACTTCGCCTACGCTTTTTCTGCGTGCGACATCACTCGAACTCGACGGGCACGTACTTGTCCATGTCGGTCAAGGGAATGAAGAAGTTGACCCCGAGAGGCGAGGACCCCTGCCTGAGACCGCCCAGGGTCACCCCGACTACGTTGCCCTTCGAGTCGAGCAGCGGGCCTCCGCTGCTTCCCGGGAGCACGGTGACGTCGCTCTGGATGTAGTCCAACTCGTCGATCTTCCGGATTCCGCTCACCACTCCTTTGGTCACGGAGAACTGGAGCTTCTCCGAGAGCGGAGTCCCGACCGCGAACACCTCGCCCCCCTCCACCACCTTCTGCCGGCTCAGGGGCAACGGCATGAGCCCGCTGCAGTCGAGGCGGATGATGGCAAGGTCCCGCTGCTTGCTGGCCGCGGCGACCTCTCCGTAGCACTCCTGGCCGGAAGCAATCAGCACCTTGACCAGCCTCGAGCCCGAGACCACGTGCTCGGCCGTGACCACGGTTCCGTCCGCGGAGATGACGAAACCGCTGCCGCTGCCGCGGTTGGCGGTCACCGTGGCCACCGCCTTCTTGATGCTCTCGATGTTGCTCTTCAGGTCGCCGGAGAACTCCTGGACGCGCTTGATGCGGATGCGGGAACCGGTGGCCTGCGCGATCTCCGTCTTCCTCGGCGGATCGACGACATCCCGGTACTTCGGGCTTGTCGCCAGCCTCTCGAGCGCATCGGCGAAAGCCGGCCGGATGATTCCCGCCTCTCCGATGCTGCTCTCCACCTCCCGGTAGGTGCTGCCTTCGGTGGTGATGGTGAGGAGGACTCTCTTCTCGAGCGTCGAATAGACCGACCATTCAATCTTGAGATATGCGTTCCCCGTGGCTTTCAGATCGTTCCGGTGGTCGGGATAGCACTCGTTCAGGGTTGCCTCGATGATCCGCGCCCCGATCTGGAGGTCCGCGACCCGGTCCTTGGAGTCGTGGAACATCTCGGTCAGGTCCTCCACGGGATAACCGTGCTTCTTCATCACGCCGTTGAAGAGGTCGACGTACTTCTCCGTATCGAAGGAGAACCGGCCCTTCGTGTTCACCAGTGGCTGTTTCTCCCGGCACCCCCCGTAATACCCGGCGGCAGCCTCGCCGTACCGGTACCCCGCCGGCAGATCGAACACGATGGCTGTCAGCCGGCTCTGGCGCGCGCGCTCCGAGAACGTGTAGACGGCGGGAGCGGCTACGGGGCCTTGCAGAGGTGCGACCGCCGGCAGTTCCTTCTTGTAGGGCGTCGCGCAAGCCAGCGCTGACACCAACACGGCCACCGTTAGAGCTCGCTGCGGCATCGGCGTCTCCCCAGGGCGGATCGGATCGCGTCGAGACGCTGTTTCTAGCGGATGCACCCGAGGCCCGGTCAAGGACATTCGCGGGCAAAGGTGCAGAAATAAACCGGCTGAATCTCTTTGCCTTCCGAATGCAATCCAGGCCGCGTCGGGCCGCTTGAAACAGGCCGCCAGGTGCGTGCGCAGGTCGCGGGCGAGTCCTCCCCAGGAGGGGAGCTCGAGTTGTCGTGGTTTCGTGCGCATCTTGATTGGGGGGAATGATTGTAGGGATCGACGCGCATTGGGATACGTCAAGAAGTTCGGCGCGACCGACCCCCGTCGGACCCGCCTCTCCGATCGACTTGCGCAATCCGCCTCACCCCATCATGCTCTCCCCGCCAGCCGTCCCGGCTGGGCCGAGGCCACCATGCGCAAGCTCGCAACCGCTGTCGCCGTCTCCTTCGCCGCTCTCACCGCCCACGCTGCCCTCGCCTGCGACGAGAAGGCCGAGCTTGCCGAGCAGCCCCAGCCGAGGCCGGCGGTCGCGAAGAAGGCCACCAAGCAGCAGAAGCAGCAGAAGGCCAAGAAGGCGGAGCAGACCGAGAAGAACGCGGTCGCCCGTGCCGACAAGGGCTAGAAGGCCTCCGCTCCCGCGCAAGCCGGCGGACGCGAGCGAGGCCGCATTCGCGCGCCTCGCCGCGACGCTTTCCAAGGACCGGCGGGTCGACCCGCCGGAAATGGCGCGCGCGAAGGGGTTCGGCACCAAGGGCCTCAAGGTGGCCCGGAAGTTGTTCGCCTTCGGCTCCAAGGGCCGGCTGGTCGTCAAGCTGCCCCGCTCCCGCGTCGATGAGCTGGTCTCCGCCGGCAAGGGCCGGCGCTTCGAGCCGAGCCCGGGCCGCACGATGAAGGAGTGGCTCGCCGTTCCAGGGGCAGCGCAGGCGGCCTGGCTCCCGCTGGCCAGGGAGGCCTTGGACTTCGCCGCCGCGCCGCGCGGCTAGTTCGTCTTGATCGGCTCCAGCAGCTTCTGCTGGAAGAAGAGCGCCGTCGCCGCCACCGCGTAGTCCCGGTTCTCCTTCTTCGCGAAGCCGTGCCCCTCGTTCATCCCGAGCAGGTACCAGACGTCCTTGCCCCGGGCCCGCACCGCCTTCACGATCTGCTCCGCCTCGCTCCTCGGCACCCGCGGGTCGTTGTACCCCTGCTGCACGAACAGCTCCGCGTCGATCTTCTGCACGCTGAGCAGCGGCGAGATCCTCTCCTGCACCGCCCGCACCGCCGGGTCGCGCTCGTCGCCGTACTCCGCGCGGCGCAGGTCGCGCCGGTACGCCTGCGTGTTCTCGAGGAACGTCACCAGGTTCGAGATGCCCACCACGTCCACCGCCGCCCGGATCCTCCCGCTGTAGAAGGCGGCCGCCGACAGCGTCATGTACCCGCCGTAGCTGCCCCCGTAGACGCCGATCCGCGAGGCATCCAGATCCTGCTGCTGCTCGACGAAGTCGAGCGTCGCGCCGATGTCCGTCAGCGCCTGCTCCCGCTTTGGCCCGTCGTCGGCCGCCAGATACGCTTTTCCGTATCCGAACGACCCGCGCACGTTGGGCATCAGCACCGCGATCCCCAGCTCGGACGCCATGAGCTGCACGAACGAAGAGAACGTCGGCCGGCTCTGGCTCTCCGGCCCGCCGTGCCAGATCACCACCACCGGCACCTTCCCGGCCACGTTGCGCGGCTTGTAGAGGAAGGCGGGCATCATCCCCGCTCCTCCGCCCGCCGGATACTTCACGAGCTGCGCGTCCACGAACCGCGACGGGTCGAGGCCGCCCACCTCCGAGCGGGTCCAGCGGACCACCCGCACGCCCCGCAGATCCACCTCGTACACGTCGGAGGGCTGGGTGGCGGTCTGGAAGTTCACGGCCAGCATGTCGGAGCGGCGCCGCGGGAACTCCAGCTTCGAGATCACCACGTTGCCCGGCAGCGCGATCTGCTGGGCGCGCCCATGGCGATCGAGCACGTAGAGGCGCGAGGCGCCGTCCTCGTTGATGTCGAACGCGACCCGCGATCCGTCGTCGGCCACCGCCAGGTTCTCCACGTCCCACTTCAGATCGGCCGAGAGCGGGGTGTGCTTGCCCGCCTTGTCCAGCAGGTAGAGCTGGTTGAAGTCGCTCCAGCGGTCGGTGATCACGTAGACGCCCTTCCCGTCCGAGCTCCAGCGCGCCCCGAGCACGCTCGCCTTCCCTTCCTTGGGCGTGAGCTGCGCCAGCTTCCCGGAGCCGACCTCCAGCGCGTACAGGTCGGCGTCCTGGATGCTGCGCTCGTGCAGCACCAGCAGGCGCGCGCCGTCCGGTGAGAACTCGACAGGCTCCCAGGTCCCCTCCGCCTCGGTGACCCGGCGAGCCTTCTGCGGCGAGGCGGTGTCGGCCACGTACACGTCGGTGTCCTTGCCGTTGCGCTGCGTCCCTGAGTACGCGAGGCGCTTTCCGTCCCGCGATAGGGTCAAGGCGCCGTGGCGGCTCTTCCCGTCCGTGAGGAGCTGGGACCGGCCGGTCCGGCGGTCCAGGCGGTAGAGTTGGAAGAACTCGCCGCCGCCCTTGTCCTGCAGGTACCAGACCGTCTGCGTGTCGCCCGGCTGGAACCTCGCCTGGTTCACCGGCTCTTCGCCGAAGGTGATCTGCGTCCGCATGCCCAGCGGCGTCTCGACCAGGTGAAGCTGCGCCGTCGAAGCGAATCGGGTGGAGATCAGCAGGGCGCCGCCGTCGCTCGAGACGTCCGCGAGCAGCGCCGCCCGCGCGTTCTGGAACTGGGCGGTGCGGGCGCGCAGCTCGGAGGGGACGCCCGGGAGGCCGCTCTGCATCAGCGACGGAACGCCTGGCGCGGGTTGCATGCCCTCGACGCCGGAGGCCGGCGTCTCCGGCGGGGGCGCGACCGCGAGGAGGAGACCGAGGAGAAGGTGCATGGCGCCGCGTTGTGGCGCGGGGCCGTCGCAAATGCAAGCGGCGTCAGCCGGGTCGGCCCAAGGCCGCACCACGGCTGCGCCGGATTGTGCTGGTTCTTGAATTCTTCAGGACTCGATCTTGTCCGACTCCACGCTCTTCTTCAGCTCGGCCCAGGCGCCCTCGACGCCCGACTTGAGCGCTTCCCAGCGCTCCTCGCCCGCCACCCTCAGCTCGTCCAGCTTGCGGCGCGCTTGCTCCTGCTTCTCCTCCGCCCTGGTCTGGTTGAGCTTCTGCTGGTACTCGATGCGCCCCTGGGCCGCGGCCTTCTCGGCCTTGGCCTTCATCTCCTTCAGCCTGGCGCCCCACTCCGACATCTGCGCCTCCATCTTCGCGACGTAGGCGTCCTTCATCTCCTTCATTCCCATCCGGCAAGTCCCTCCTTGCGCAGGAGGATGTGCATTGCTCGACGCGGCGGAGAGCACGGCTACCGCCCCTCCGGCCTGCCGGGCAGGCGCCCGCCCCAACCCTAACTCCAGCGGTAGTGGCGGAGCGCGGCGCGCGGCGCCTCGGCGATCACGGCGCCGCGGTACGGGTCACCGATCTCCAAGGGGTGGACCGAGTACCGCTGCGCGGCGTCCGCAATCCCCTTCGCCCAGAGCAGGCGAGGCGGATCGAGCGCGATCTCGTAGCTGCGCGTGGAGCGCGAGAGGCCCTCCCCGGTGACCTTGAGGAATGCCTCCTTGCAGGTCCAGAGGCGGAAGAAGGAGTCGGCGCGGCCCTCCGGATCCGCCTGCGCGAAGAGGCGCTCGATCTCGCCCGGCGCGTAGAAGCGGCGCGCGATGTCGTCGCTGCGTCGCGGCCTGGGCAGCTCCACGTCCACTCCCACCTCGACCTGCGCCAGCGCGATCACCGCCAGGTTTCCGGAGTGGCTGATGTTGAAGCGAAGCGGCGTTCCGGGCAGGAACGGCTTCCCGTGTGCGGCGTAGCGGAACTCGACAACCCCCGGATCGATCCCGAGCGCGCGCCCGAGAATCTCCCGCAGGATCCCGCGCGCCGCGCCCCAGCGCGAGCGCAGCTCGTCCGGGCCGAAGCTCCGGAACCGCTCCTCTTCCCGCCGCGAAAAAGTGGCCCGCAGATCCGACAGGCGGTGCGGATCCACGGAAAGGCTGGCTCCGACCAGCACGATCTCGTCCGCTGAAGGGAGGAGACGCTCGGGCGCCGGACGCCACAGCCCTGGAATAAACCTGGGCGCAGGATGCGTCATCCGGTCGATCCTAATCGCACAAGGGGCATCGCATGCGCATTCTTGGTTTGATCCTGCTCGTCCTCGCCGGTTGCGGCGGCTCGGACTCGAACAATGCCCCGGACAACCCGGGGACGGGTAACGGCACCGTCATCCAGTGGACGTTCGCGGCGCAGTCGGCGCCGGTCCAGACCACGGTGGCCGCGGGCACACCGGTGAGCTGGCACAACGGCGACGGCGTCTTGCACAACGTGGTCCCTGACGGAACTCCGCCGCCCGTCAGCGTCACACTGCCGGGGGGCGCCACTTCCGAGACCCAGACGTTCTCCGCCCCGGGAACCTTCGCCTACCACTGCAGCATCCACCCGGCGATGCGCGGAACGCTGACGGTTCAGTAATCCTTCTCCACCAGGTCGTGCGCCCCGGCGACCAGCACCCGCAAGAGCTTCAGCGTCCCGACCCCGTCGCTCTCGCCCACCGCCAGCACGCGGCCCTCCGGGTCGATCAGCCGCACCTTGCGGCCGCGCGAGAACGGCGGCGCGCGCAGCCGCGAAAGGTCCGCGGGCCCCGGCGCATGCCCGTGCGCCACGCGGCGCGCGAGCTGGATGTCGAGCTGCAGCTCGGCCAGCTCGGCCAGCGCGCGCGAGAGCGGGTGCACGTAGACCTCCAGGTTATCCCGCCCTTCCTTCGCCGCCGCCATCAGCGTGTCCAGGCCGACCGAGTCCTCGAGCGAGAACGGACCCACCCGCGCGCGCTTGAGATCGCGCAGGTGCGCCCCCGGCCCGGCCTTCTGACCCAGGTCGTGCGCGAGCGTGCGCAGGTACGTCCCCTTGGAGCAACGCACGAAGATGCCGGCGTCGGGCGGCCGGAACCAGAGCAGCCGCGCCTCGTCGATGTGCACCTGCCGCGCCTCCCGCTCCACTTCCTCGCCCGCGCGCGCCAGCTCGTAGAGGCGCTTTCCGTCCACCTTGCGCGCCGAGTACATCGGCGGCGTCTGCTCGACGAGGCCCACGAACGACTGCAGCGCCTCCCGGACGGCCTCCTCGGCCAGCCCCGCCAGCGGCCGCGTCTCCAGCGTGCGCCCGGCGGCGTCCTGGGTGTCGGTGATGGCCCCGAAGCGGACCACCGCGTCGTATTCCTTCTCGCCTTCGCTGACGAAGCTGGCGATCTTGGTCGCGTCGCCGATGCAGATGGGCAGCACGCCGGTGGCGGTCGGGTCCAGCGTCCCGGTATGGCCGCAGCGCTTCGCCTTGAACAGCCCCTTCACGCGCCGGACCACGTCGAAGCTGGTGGGTCCGCTGGGCTTGTCCACGACCACGACGCCGGAGAGTTCACGCGTCATGCTTGAGCGCTTCCTCGACCTCGTTGGCGATCTGCTTCCGGACCGCCGACTCTTCCCCATCGATGCTGCAGCCGGCGGCGTTGTGGTGGCCTCCACCGCCGAACTTCTGCGCGATCGCCGCCACGTTCACCCGCCCGCGCGAGCGGAAGCTCACGTGCCAGGGCCCGCCGTTCTGCGGCTCGCGGAAGCTGGCAGCCACCTCCACCCCGTCGACGCTGCGGGCGTAGTTGATGAACCCGTCGGTCAGATCCATCTCGCTGCCGGTCTTCGCCACCATCGCGTTGGTGATGGTGATGGTGGCGACCTTGCCGTGCACCTCCAGGGTTCCGAGGACGTCCGCGAGCAGGCGCATGCGCGCGAGCGGCTGCTGCTCGTAGACGCGCACCGTCATCTCCCACGGCTCCACGCCTGCTTCCACCAGCTCCGCGGCGATCCGCAGGCACTCCGGATCGGTGCTGGAATACCGGAAGCACCCGGTGTCCGCGAGGATGCTCGCGTAGATGCATTGCGCCGCGTCCCGCGAGAGCGGCGCCCCCAGGGCCTTGATGATCTTGTAGGCGAGGATCCCGACCGAGGCCGCCTCCGGGTCCACGTAGTTCACGTCGCCGAACGGCTCGGTGGTGATGTGGTGATCGAGGTTCAGCAGGACGCCCCTGCGGTCCTCCTGCGGAACGTGCGGCCCCAGCCGGTCGTACGCGCCGGCATCGGTCACCACCGTGGCGTCGAAGGCCGCGTCGTCCGGGAGCGTGCGCTCCACCCGGGCGGCACCCGGGAGGAAGCGAAAGTTGTAGGGGAGATCGTCGGGGTTGTAGACCGTCACCTCGCGCCCCAGATCGCGCAGGACGCAGGCCAGCGCCAGCGCGGAGCCCAGCGCATCGCCGTCCGGGCCGCGGTGCATGGTGATCAGGACCTTGCGGGCGGACTGCAGGGCGGCGACGGCGAGGGGCAGGTTTTCCTGGGGCTTCCAGTCGCGGGCGTTGGCCACGCCCTTGTTGATCGCCTTCACTCGTCGTGCTCCGGCGCGGGCTCCGCCGCGCGATTCCGATCCTCCTCGTGCACGCTGCGGATCAGCTGCTCGATGCGCTCGCCGCGGTCGATGGCCTCGTCGTAGGTGAAGTGCAGATCCGGCGTCATCCGCAGCTCGAGCTGGAGGCCGATCTCGCGGCGCAGGAAGCCTCGGGCCTTGTCCAGCCCCTTGGCGGTGTGCTTGCGCTGCGAAGCGTCGCCGTGCACCGTCCAGTAGACGCGGGCCTCGCGCAGGTCCGGGGACATCTTCACGCCGGTGATGGTCACGAGCCCGATGCGCGGGTCGCGCATGCCCCGGGCGAACAGCTCGCCGAGGAGCTGCTGGATCACCTGCGCCACGCGCTCCGGCCGGTTGTGCGTGCTCACTCGAGGTCTTCCTCCTTCAACCAGCCCGCCTCCCGCTGCTGCTCCGGCAGCTCCTCGTCCTTTTCCGGAGGGAGGCGCGAGAGATCGTGTGCCTCGAAGTCCGGCTTCCGCGACCAGTCGGCGTTCATCTGGCCGTAGGTCTCGATCTCCATCTCCCGGTCGAGGATCTCCGCGATGTTGCCGGCGTCCCGGGTGCACTTGTCGAGCACCTCGTTGACGAAGCTGTGGTCGTTGGCCACCGCCGAGATGCCGATCCGGGCGCGCTGCCAGATGTCGTTGTCGCCCACCTCGGCGACGGAGACGTTGAAGCGCGACCGCAGGCGATCCACCACCTTGCGGACCACCTGGCGCTTGTCCTTCAGGGAGGCGGCGCCTTCGATGTGGAGCGTAAGCCTGAGAACGCCGACCACCATCTGTCCAACCCCAGGCCCGCGCCGCTCAAGTCAGCGAGGGCCGGATCGTCTCCAGCTCGTACGCCTCGATCACGTCGCCCGGCTGGAAGTCGGTGAAGTTCTCGATCCCGATGCCGCACTCGAACCCCTTGTCGACCTCCTTCACGTCGTCCTTGAAGCGCTTCAGCGAGGCGATCTTGCTGGTGATGATGGCCTTCGAGTCCCGCATCAGGCGGACCATCGAGGTGCGGGTGATCTTGCCGTCGGTGACCGAGGACCCGGCGATGGTGCCGAGCTTGGGCACGTTGAAGGTCTGCAGCACCTTGGCGTGGCCCAGCACCTTCTCCTTGATGATGGCCTCGAGCATGCCCTCCATCGCCAGCTTCACTTCGTCGAGCGCCTCGTAGATGATGTCGTACTGCTTCAGGGTCACGCCCTGCGAGGCGGCCGTTTCCGCCGCCTTTGACTCCGGCTTGACGTTGAAGCCGACGATCATCGCCCTGGAAGCCGCACCCAGCATCACGTCGCTCTCGGTGACGTTGCCGACGGCCGAGTGGATCACGTCCACCGAGACCTTGGGCGTGGAGAGCTTCGCAAGCGCGGTCTTCAGCGCCTCCACCGAGCCGTGCACGTCGGCCTTGACGATCACCTTCAGGACCTTGGCCTCGTCCTTCTTTCCCTTGGCGAGGATGTCGTCGATGGTGAGCTTGTTGCTCTTCGACAGGTCCTTCTCGCGCTGCTTCTTCAGCCGGTGCTCGGCGACCACCGCGGCGGCTTGCTCGTCCTCCACCACGTTGAGGTCGTCACCCGCCGAGGGCGCGCCGTCGAGGCCGAGCACTTCCACCGGGAAGCCCGGTGGCACGTCGTCGATCTGTTCGCCGTGCTCGTTCATCATCGCCCGCACCCGCCCGGAGTGGATGCCGGTGACGATGGCGTCGCCCACGCGCAGCGTACCGTCCTGCACCAGCACGGTCGCCACCGGGCCGCGGCCCTTCTCCAGCTTGGCCTCGATCACCGTGCCGGTGGCCGGCTTGTGCGGGTTGGCCTTCAGCTCCATCACTTCCGCCTGCAGCAGGATGGCCTCGAGCAGCTTCTCGATCCCCTCGCCCGTGCGGGCGGACACCGGGATCATCATCGTGTCGCCGCCCCACTGTTCGGAGATCAGGCCGTGCTCGGAGAGCTGCTGCTTGATCCGTTCGGGCTGGGCTCCCGGCAGGTCGATCTTGTTGATCGCCACCAGTACGGTCACTTCGGCGGCCTTGGCGTGGTTGATCGACTCCACCGTCTGCGGCATCACGCCGTCGTCGGCCGCCACCACCAGCACTGCGATGTCGGTCACGTTCGCGCCGCGGGCGCGCATGGCCGTGAAGGCCTCGTGGCCCGGGGTGTCGAGGAAGGTGATCGACGCCTCGCCGCCGTCGGACCCGACCACGTCGACCGAGTATGCGCCGATGTGCTGGGTGATCCCGCCCGCCTCGCCTGCCGCCACGTTCGCCTTGCGGATGGCGTCCAGGAGCGAGGTCTTGCCGTGGTCGACGTGACCCATGATGGTCACGACCGGCGGCCGCGGAGCCAGGTCCTCGGGCTTGTCCTCGGTCTCGCGGATGAACTCGTCGAGCTCGAAGCCGACCTTCTCCACCTTCCAGCCGTTGTCGATGGCGAGCAGGCTGGCGGTGTCGAAGTCGATGGGCTGGTTCTGGGTGACCATCTTGCCGCCCGCGACCAGCTTGCGGATCAGCTCGGAGCTCTTCACTCCCATGGTCTGGGAGAGCTCGGCGACCGTGATCGTCTCCTCGATGCGGATCACCTTCTTGTGCTCCGACATCTCGGTGATCTCGGTCTGCTTGCCCTTCTTCGCGCTCTTCTTCTTGTGCCCGCGGACCGGGACGTAGGCGCGCTGCCGGGCCAGTTCGACCAGGTCCTGCTTGGAGAGCGACTCGGTCTTCTCGACGCGCGGGCCCTTCTTGCCGCGCTGGCCGGGCCCGCCCTTGCTGTCCTTGGTGACGTCGATGAACTCGCGGCCGCGGCCCGGGCCGCCCGAGACCACCGCCAGCTCGCGCACCTCGCCTACCGGCCGGGGCCGGAACCCGCCACCGCCTGAAGGCGACCGCGGCGCGGGCCGGGCGATGGGGATCAGCGGCCGGGAGAGCACCACCGCCCGCGTCGCGGAGGGCCTGGCCTGGAGATTTTCGGTGACCTGCACCGACTGGACGCCGCCCGGTCCCTGCACGATGGGGCCGGTCGCCTTCGGAGGCGGAGGCCTGACCTGTGGGCGGGGAGGCGGCGGTGGCGCGGGCCGCGCGGCCACCTTGGCCACGCCGGCGGGCACGTTGCTCACCGGGAAAGACGGACGGGTCGGCTCCGTAGCGCGCGGAGCCGGCTGCGAGACCGGGGCGTGGGCGGCGACCGGCCTCGCCTCGGCCTGCGCGGCGATCGGACGCGCTTGCGGCGCGGGCGGCGGCGCCGGCGGCGGCGGCTTCTCGACCGCGGCCGGAGCGGGCGTCACCACTGGCTCGGGCGGTGGCGCCGGGACCGGAGCGGGACGGCGCGGCTCGGCCGCGACCGGCTTGGGCTCGGGCTTGGGCTCGGGAACCACGGCCACCGGCGGCGGCTCCGGCTTGCGGACCTCGACCGGGGGGCGCGCGGGCTCCACGGCCGCCTGCGCGGCAAGGGCGGCGGCATGCTCATGCTCGGCCGCGGTGTCCGCTTTCTTGCGGCGCAGCACCACCCCGCTACCCGAGGCCTTGGGTACCTCGACCCTGGGGACCTTCTCTCCCCTGAACTTCTCGAGCACCGCCACGGCCTGGTCGTCCTCCAGCGAGGACGAGTGGCTCTTGACGTCGTACTCGTGAGCGCGCAGCCAGTCGACCATCTCCTTGTTGGAGAGGCCGAGGTCCTTCGCGAGCTCGTAGACGCGCTTCTTCGCCATCCGGTCTTGAATCCCTTCCAGAAAACACCGCCCTGCTTTGTTGAGGGGCTAGCTCTTTAGTCTGCGTCCTCCGTCGCCGTCAAGCGAACCGAGTCCCATCCATCCGAGGAGGCGATGGAGCGTCGGCGGCGCCCCCTTTCCCTTGAGCGCCCGCGGGATTTCGCGCCGTTTCACCGCCTCCTGCGCACATCCCGCGTCCCGGCAGATCCAGCAGCCGCGCCCGGGCTTCCCGAGCCCCTCCACCACCTCGCCGCCCTCCACGGCCAGCCGCATCAGCTCGCGCCGGGGCCGCACCCGCCGGCACCCCACGCACCGCCGCTGCGGCTCGGCCGGCCTCATGCGTCCAACCCTGCGGCCCCGGGTCACGCGCTACGCGGGCGGTGACGGGGCGCTTTCCGCCGCCTTCTTCGCGTCCAGGTCCGCCTTCAGCCGCGCCTCCTCCTGCAGGTAGTGCTCCACCGCCGCCTTCACCTGCTTGCCCTTCTTCACGCCTAGCCCCGTCTGCTCCCCGAACTTCACCACGTCGGGCTCGTTGTGGATGTCCTCCACCGTTTTGTAACCGGCGTTGGCCATCTGCTCGATATTTCGCTCGCTGATGCCGCGCACGCGCAGCAGGCGCTCCTGCTGGGTCAGCTCGCTCGGGTGCTTGCGGGCCTCGGCCAGCCGCCGCTCCTCCCGCTCCTGCTCGATCCGCGACAGCTCCTCCTCGTCCTTGCCGATCTGGTCGCGCGCCGCCGCCAGGTACCGCTCGACGTTGTCCGCCGTGATCCCCGGCATCTGCAGCAGCACCTCCGTGCTGGCGTTGGCGAAGTCCTTGGCGCTGCGGAACCCGTGGGCGTAGAGCAGCTCCACGGTCGCCTCGGGCAGCCCGATGGCCGTGAGCGAGCGCGAGGCGAACTCGCGCATCTCCTTCACCCGCGACTCGCTGTTGATGTCCAGCTTCCAGCCCGTGAGCTGGGCGGCCAGCCGGACGTTCTGCCCGCGGCGGCCGATGGCGAGCGAAAGCTGGTCGTCGGGCACGATGATCTCCATCGCCTTGTTCTCATCGTCGAGCAGCACGCGGGACACCTCCGCCGGCTGCAGCGCGTTGCAGACGAACCGGGCGGAGTCGTCGTCCCAGGGGACGATGTCGATCTTCTCGCCGCGCAGCTCCTGCACCACCGCCTGCACGCGGCTGCCCTTCATGCCCACGCATGCGCCGACCGGGTCGACGTCGCCGTCGCGGGAAGCCACCGCGATCTTGGTCCGGCCGCCCGGCTCGCGGGCGACCGCCTCGATCACCACCACCCCCTCGGCGATCTCCGGCACCTCCATCTCGAACAGCTTCCGCACCAGATCGGGAGAGGCGCGGGAGAGGATGATCTGGGGCCCCTTGCTCTCGCGAAGCACGTCGAGCACGAAGGCCTGCACCCGGTCGCCCGCCCGGTAGCTCTCACGCGGGGTCTGCTCGCGCACCGGCAGCACCGCCTCGGCGCGGCCCAGGTTGACGATGATGTTCCCGCGCTCGAACCGCAGCGCGATGCCGGAGACGATCTCGCCCTTGCGGTCCTTGTAGTCGTTGAAGACGTTCTCGCGCTCGGCGTCCCGCGTGCGCTGGATGATCACCTGCTTGGCGGTCTGGGCGGCGATGCGGCCGAAGCCCTTGCGGTAGGTCTTGAGCTTGAGGATGTCGCCGTAGCGCTCGTCCTGGACGCGGGCCTCCTCCTCGTCCTCGGGCCGGTAGAAGATCTGGAAGAGCAGCTCGTCGCCGACCTCGGCCTCGATGCCCTTCTTGCCCGCCTCCTCCAGCGAGATCTGGTTGACCGCCTTGACCGGGTCCTCAACCTCGACGCGCTCCACGACCGTGAGCGTCTGGAAGACCTCCACGACCTGCTTGTCTTCGTTGTACGTCGCCTCGATCGCGCGGTCCTGGCCGAAGTGCTTCTTCGCCGCCTGGGCGATGGCGTTCTGCAGCGTATCGACCAGGACGGAGCGCTCGATGCCCTTGTCCTTCGCGACCTGGTCGAGGACCATGTTGAGGTTGACGATGGGGGCCTGGGGTGCCGGGGAAGCCATTTCTCTTCTCGATTTTTCAGTTGTGGGGACGGCTCTGGAACGACTCGAACACCGGTTCGATGTTGGCCTTGCTCACTTGCGCTTGCGGGATCCGGAAGACCTTGCCGTCCACGTCGACGACCACGGCGCTGTCTTCGTAACCCCTCAAGATTCCTACAAAGGTCTTGCGATTCTCGCACTCCGGGACGGGCCCGAACGTCTTCACCCGAACCTTGCTGCCGAGGAACTTCTGGAAGTGCTCCGGGGTCCGGAGCGGCCGGTCCAGGCCGGGACTGGACACTTCCAGGTCGTAGGCGCCCTGGATGGGGTCCTCCACGTCCAGGGCCGTGGAGACGGCGCGGGAGACGGCGGTGCAGTCGTCGAGGGAGACACCGCCCGGCCTGTCGACGTAGAGACGCAGCGTCTGGCGCCCGCCGCCGCCGCCGATCTCGACGTCGACCAACTCCAGCCCTTCCTGCGCGGCGAGAGGCATGGCCAGCTGCCGCACCTTCTCGAGGATCTCTTCCTTCCGACCCATCTCCAATGCTCCGGCCTTTCGGCCTCAATGCTCCGGCCTTTCGGCCTCCGCCCCCGGTGCCAGGCAAAGCCCGGCACCTCCGCATGACCCCTCAAAATGAAAAAGTGGGCCCACCCCGGACCCACTTTCGGCTCACTGCTCCGAAAATGTAGAGGCGGAACTAACACCGCGACCCGTGATAGTCAAACCGCGGAGGTGGCCACCGTGTTCCTCGCTGCAGCGGTCCAGATGCGATCGGGAAACGACCGGGCGGCCAACGAGGCGCGCGCCCTTTCGCTCCTCGGGGAAGCGGCCGACCGGGGGGCGGCGCTGATCGGGCTCCCGGAGATGTGGGAGCACATCGGACCCGCGCGCGAGAAGCACGCGTTCGCCGGGCCCGTCGACGGCGCGCAACTGGGGCGGATCCGGGAGTTCTGCGCGAAGCGTGGCGTCTGGTGCCTGGCGGGGTCGATCGCCGAACTGGCGGTGGAGGGTCGAGGCTCCGCCTCGGCCCGGGCGGAGGCCGAAGGCCGGAGCATTGGAGACGGCCGGGTTTACAACACTAGCGCGCTGATCTCTCCGGGCGGCCAGATCGCCGCCACCTACCGCAAGCTGCACCTCTTCGACGTCGACATCCCCGACGGCGCGCGCTACCGCGAGTCGGAGCAGGTCGCGCCGGGAGACGCCGCTCCGCGCGCGGTGGAGACGCCGCTGGGCATCAAGATCGGCCTCTCGGTCTGCTACGACCTGCGCTTCCCGGAGCTCTATCGCAACCTCGGCGCCGATCTGATTACCGTACCGGCGGCTTTCACCGCATACACCGGCCGCGCGCACTGGGAGGTCCTGTTGCGCGCGCGGGCGATCGAGAACCAGGCCTTCGTGCTGGCGCCGGCGCAGGTCGGCCGCATCGGTCCCGCGAGCGAGAACCGCTTCGCCTGGGGGCACGCGTGCATCGTCGACCCGTGGGGCGAAGTGCTCGCGGACGCGGGGGGCGACGAGGAAGGTCTCGCGGTCGCTTCCCTACATCCTGCGCGGCTGTCACAGGTGCGCCGCGACCTGCCCGCATTGAGGCACCGGAGAAGAGACGTCCTCTAATTGACCTTAATTGACGGTCCTCGGAAGAGTAGTAGCTTCGAAATCGACCTTCCGAGAGGGGCGAATGCAACTTCGAAAGCTCTTGGCCGCCGCCGTCGCGACGCTCTTCTTCACCGCCGGCGCGATGGCGCAGACCGACGCGAGCGCGACTTCGCAGGCCGACTCGACATCCAAATCGACGGGCAAGTCCTCGAAGAAGAAGAAGTCCAGCAAGAAGTCTTCGAGCAAATCGTCGAAGTCGTCCAAGTCGGCGAAGAGGAGCAAGAAGAAGAAGTCCCGCAGCGCCTCGAAGAAGTCGGTGACGACCGAGCTGCAGGCGCAGGGTCCGATCGACGACGGCGAGGCGCCCCAGCTCTCGCACCAGCCGGTGGAGGCCGGGACCCGCGGCAAGGCGCTGACCATCACCGTCCATGCCTCGGACCCGGCCGGCGTCTACGGGCCGGTGCTCTACGTGCGCAAGCAGGGCCTCGCGGCGATCGACTACGTCCCGCTGCGGATGGCTCCCTCGCGGATCGTCCCCGGCGACTACGCCGCCGAGGTCCCGCCCGCCCTCACCAACGTGGACGGGCTCGAGTACTACGTCGAGGCGTGGGACATGGCGGGCAACGGCCCCGCGCGCGCCGGTGCGGCCGATCAACCCTTCTCCGTCCGGATCGCCGAGGAGAAGAGGAACTTCGTCCCGGTGGCGCCGACCAACGTCACCATCAAGCCGAAGGGCGTTCCGCCCGCCATCACGCACGCCGCGGTGACGCAGGCGCTGCGGGGCAAGCCGGTGGAGATCAGCGCCCGGCTGGTGGGCGAGACCGGCGTACAGGGCGCGACGGTGATGTTCCGCCGCGCCGGCGAGAGGGAATACCGCTCGCTCCCGATGGGGAACATCGGCGCCGACGACTACACCGCGACCATCCCGGCTTCGATGACCACCAGCGACCTCGAGTACTACGTCGAGGCCTACGACCAGTACGGCAACGGTCCGGCGCGGTCCGGCTCGCCGAACGTGCCCTACGCCTTGAGGCTGGCGGACGCCGGCCCGCCGGTGGCCGCCGCGGCGCCGCCCGCGCACAGGCGTGTGCTCGACGACGACGACTACGACAACACCATCTTCGGCATCGGGATCGACGGCGGAGCTCCGGGCGGCGGAGGCCTGACGCTCCTGGTGCGGCCCCTGTGGTGGCTGCGGTTCAACGGCGGACTCGCCTACAACGCCGTCGGCTTTGGCTACCGGGGCGGCATCTCGCTGGCGCCCGGACGCTGGGCCGTCACGCCCACCTTGAACCTGGACGTCGGCCAGTACCTGAGCGGGGACTTCACCAAGTTCGTGAAGGTCTCCGACCCGAACGTCAACGTGCTCCTCTCCAATACCACCTACAGCTTCGGAACGGCGCAGATCGGCCTGGAGTTCGGCTCGCAGCGGCGGTTCGCCTTCTACATCCGCGGCGGCATCACCTACCTGATGAGCTCGCTGTCCGCCAACCAGCTGAACGCGATCGTGAACGGCAACCTGGGAGGCACCGGGACCACCGCGACCTTCCGCGGCGACGGCAGGTTCACCGCCCTGGTGCCGTGCGCCAGCCTGGGCTTCAACATCTTCGTCTACTGAGCGAGGGGATATGCGCAACCTCAAGACTTTTGTCGTGATCGTCCTCCCGCTTCTCGCCGGGTGCTTCGCGCAGCTGGAGACCGACGGCCTGACCATGACCCACTCCCTCTGCGGCGGTGGCCCCGACTGCGTGCCGGGAGGCGGCGCGAGCCTGACGCTGATCCAGGTGAGCGGCAGCAACACCTTCTCGGTCGATTTCGGCGACCAGCCGTTGCTCAAGCCCAGCAACTCGCTGGGCCCGACCACGCTCAACACCTCGCTGAATCTGAACGGGGCGGCGTTCGACATGACGACCAACGGCGCAGACTTCTCCGGCGTCCAGTCGGTCCAGCTCCTGATTGCGCCGCGCACGTCGACGGGACCCGGGGACGATCCCTGTGCCACGCCGAGCAATTGCACCCTGATCGCGTCGTACAACCAGTCCACCGACGGGACCGCCAGCCGCCATCTCGCCATGAAGGCCAACGGCACCGACCTGATCAACCTGATCAGCCAGACCTCGCACTCGATGATCCTGGAGATCAAGGCGACGGGGACGGCGCCTGCCCCCGCGGTCTGGAATGCCGACGTTTCATTGGATATGTCCCTGAAATCAAGGGCTAATTTTCCCTAGGCAACGTCGGGCCCCAGGTCGTTTGACAACCGAACAGGCCGGGGGGTACCGTCCCGGGCGACTTCTTCTCCGTTGGCGCGGTGGCATCTAGAGGGGTCGCATCATGGAGATCACCGAGGTGCGCGTCTTTCCCGTTAGCGAGGAAAGGCTCAAGGCCTACGTCACGATCACCCTCGACAATTGTTTCGTGGTCCGCGACCTCAAGGTGATCAACGGAAATACCGGGCTCTTCGTGGCAATGCCGGCGAAACGTCGCAAGGACGGGACCTTCAAGGACATCGCGCACCCGCTCAACAGCGAGACGCGCGAGCGCATGGAGAAGGTGATCCTCGCCGAGTACGACCGCGAGTTGGCGCGGGGAACCGCCCCCAGCTCCGCCGCCGCCGCCGGCGGGTAGGTAGGATGGACCACGGCGGGCGGCTCGTTGTAGAAGCCGCCCATGCCCGAGATCGAATCCGACCTCGTCCTCTTTTCCGGGAACTCGAACAAGGCCTTGGTGAAGGACATCTGCGATTACCTGGAGATCCCGGTCGGACGCTGTGAAGTGGGCAAGTTCTCGGACGGCGAGATCCAGATCGAAATCGCCGAAAACGTCCGTGGCCGCGACGTCTTCCTGGTCCAGAGCACTTCCACCCCCGTCAATGATCACCTGATGGAGCTCTTGATCATGATCGATGCGGCCCGCCGGGCCTCGGCGGCCTCGATCACGGCGGTGGTTCCCTACTTCGGCTACTCCCGCCAGGACCGGAAGGTGGCGCCCCGGACGCCGATCACCGCCCGGCTGGTCGCCGACCTGATCACCTCCGCCGGAGCCGATCGGTTCGTCTCGATGGATCTGCACGCCGGCCAGATCCAAGGCTTTTTCGACATGCCCTCGGACCACCTCTACGCCTCGCCGATCCTGCTCGAGGACATGAAGCGCAAGTACGGCGCCCGGCCGGACGAGGTGGTGGTGGTGAGCCCGGACGCGGGCGGCGTCGAGCGCGCGAGGGCGTTCGCCAAGCGGCTCGGAGCGACGCTGGCCATCGTCGACAAGCGGCGCCCCAAGGCCAACGTGGCCGAGGTGATGCAGATCGTCGGCGATGTCCGGGGAAAAACGGCCATCCTGCTGGACGACATGATCGACACGGCCGGGACGCTGACGCTGGGCGCACGGGCCCTCTCCGAGTCGGGCGCGCGCAAGCTCGTTGCGTACGCCGTGCACCCGGTGCTTTCCGGGCCGGCGATCGAAAGGCTGCAGGCGTCCCCGATCGAGGAGGTGGTGGTGACGAACACCATCCCGCTCCGCGAGAACGCGCTGGGCTGCCGGAAGATCACGCAGCTTTCGGTGGCCCGGATCTTCGGCGAGGCCATCCGGCGTATCCACAGCGGGGACTCGCTCAGTACCTTGTTCGTGTAGGCGCCGTCGCCGAAGGCGGCACTGCGCCTACGCTTTTTCTGCGTGTTCCCGCGAAGGCGGGAACACGCTTGATCATTACCAGGACAGCCTCCTGCTTGCGCAGGCCCGATTCGCATGCTAAAGCCCGCGCTCTTTGAAGTTCGGGCGTTTTCGATCAACCCCGGCCCCGTCAAACCCATGCACGCGCCCGCCCGGCGCGGCGGTGGTGGCCGGACGCGAAGGAGAAGTCATGGCGAACGACGTCAGCACGCTCAGCGCCAAGAAGCGCGATCAGTCCGGGAAGGGGCCGTCGCACCGGCTTCGCGCCCAGGGTCTGATCCCCGCCGTCTGCTACGGCCCCTACGAGAAGCCGTTGCACGTCTCGGTGGACCCGGAAGCGATCAAGCAGGCGATTGCCACCCCTCACAAGTTCAACACGGTCATCCAGCTCCAGATCGAAGGGGGCGAGACGCGGACCGTGCTGTTCAAGGCCTTCGAGAAGGACCCCGTGGACGGCGACATGCTCCACGCGGACTTCCTCGAGGTCCGCTTGGACAAGGAAGTGGTGGTCAACGTCCCGGTGATCCTGGTCGGAAAGCCGGAGGGCGTGACCGCGGGCGGCATCCTCCAGCAGGTCGCCCGCACCCTCCCGATCCTCGTCAAGCCGACCGACATCCCCGAGAAGATCGAGGTGGATGTCTCCGCGCTCAAGATCGCCGAGTCGCTGCACGTCAAGGACCTGAAGCTGCCGGCAGGGGTGAGCCTCAAGATCAGCGGGGACCAGACCGTCGCCGTCGTGAACGTGCCGGAGAAGGAGGAGGAGGCTCCGAAGCCGGCCGCCGCCGCCGCCGTTCCTGGCGCCGAAGGCGCAGCGGCTCCTGTGGCCGCAGGCGCGCCGGGCGCTCCTGCCGCCCCCGGCGCTCCGGCCGCTGCGGGGGCCGGCGCGGCTCCCGCCGCTGGTGGCGCCGCCAAGGCTCCCGCGGCGGACAAGGGCGCCAAGAAGTAAGCGGTGCGCCTCTTGGTCGGCCTCGGGAACCCGGGCGCGAAGTACGAGCGCACCCGCCACAACATCGGCTTCCGCGTCGCCGAGGAAGCGGCGCGGAAGCTCGGCGCGGCGCTCGGAGAGGACACCCGCTGGAACGCGCGGGTGGGCAAGGCGAAGGACGCCGCCATCCTGCTTCCGAAGGAGTACATGAACCTGAGCGGGGAGGCGGTGGGGCGGGCGGCGCGGTTCTGGAAGGTGCCGGTCAACGAGATCGTGGTGGTGCACGACGAGATCGACCTGGAGTTCGGACGGATCCAGGTGAAGCAGGGCGGCGGCGACGCGGGGCACAACGGGTTGCGCAGCATCCGGCAGCACCTCGGTTCCGGCGATACCGTCCGGGTGCGGTTCGGGGTAGGAAGGCCGCCCGAGCAGTGGGAAGGGGCGGATTGGGTGTTGGCGAAGTTCTCCTCGGAGGAGGAGCAGGCGTTGAAGGAGCTCGTGCCCCTGGCCGCGGATGCGGCGGTGGCGGCGCTCCGGGAAGGACCTCTGGTGGCGGCGAATCGGTACAACCGCCGGAGGCAGAAGGTATCGGAGGATTAGGCCAGGGACACCCAATCGGGTGTCCCCGTATAGATGGCGTGAAGTGAACCTCGCTCCCGGCGGAGACCGGGGGCTTGACCCATGAGGTGACGTGATGCAGCAGGCAGAGACGCAGACCACGGGAGGCGTGACGCAGCACCCGCCCGGGACCACCCTGCGCGAGTACGAGACCATCTTCCTCGTCCGCCCGGACCTCGCCGAGGACCTGGTGGACAAGATCGTCGAGCGCATGCGCGGGATCGTGCTGCGCGACGGCGGCAAGGTGATCAAGGTCGAGAACTGGGGCAAGAAGAAGACCGCGTACGAGGTGAAGAAGCACCTGCGCGCCATCTTCGTCCGCTTCGATTACCTCGGCGGCACCGGCGCGGTGGCCGAGTTCGAGCGCAACCTGCGCATGACCGACGACGTGCTGAAGTACCAGTCGGTCAAGCTGGCGGACGCGGTCGATCCGACGACCCGCGCGGTGGAGCCAGACGTGAAGCTGCCCGGCGATCCGGAGATGCCGGAGCGGATGGCCCGCGAGCCCGAGGCCTTCGGAGGCCCCGAGTTCGGCGGGCGCCGCGACGAGTTGGGCGACGAGGGCGAGCTTCCTCCGGATGCCGAGTAAGGAGACAGGGCGATGAACGACACGAAGCACGAGATGGCATTCGGGGATCGGGGCGGGGGGGGCCGGGGCCAGTCCGCCGGCGGGCGCGACCGCGGTCCGCGCGAGGACCGCGGCGGCGGTGACATGGAGCGCGGCGGCGGCCGCGGCTTCGGCCGGCGCAAGGTCTGCCGCTACTGCGCGGACAAGAACCTCAAGGTGGACTACAAGAACGCCGCCGACCTGAAGTACTTCGTCACCGAGCGCGGCAAGATCGTCCCGCGGCGGATCTCGGGGAACTGCGCGCGGCACCAGCGCGAGGTGGCCACCGCCATCAAGCGCGGCCGGCAGGTGGCGCTGCTCCCCTTCACCGTGATGCAGCACCCGTAGGAGGCGCGGACATGAAGGTGATCCTCACGAAGGACCTGGACAACCTGGGCCGCGCCGGCGCGCTGGTGGACGTGAAGCCGGGCTACGGCCGCAACTATCTGTTGCCGCGCAACCTGGCGGTGCTGGCCACCGCCAAGAACATCCGCCAGCTCGAGCACCAGAAGTCCGGCATCCTCGCCCGCGCCTCGAAGGAGAAGCAGAACATGACCGCGATGGCGCAGAGGCTCTCCACCATCGAGGTGAAGTTCAGCCGCAAGGTGGGCGAGCAGAACAAGCTGTTCGGCTCGGTCACCTCGAAGGACGTGCACGAGCAGCTCGCCGCGCAGGGCTACCAGATCGAGCGCCGGCAGGTGCACCTGCCGGACCCGCTCAAGGAGCTGGGAACGCACGAGGTGGAGGTGAAGCTCCACGCCGAGGTGACGGCAAAGGTGAAAGTGACCGTCGAGGCCGAGTAGGGGACACCCGATTGGGTGTCCCCAAAGACTTAGAACGGAAGTCTCGTGCAACTCTCTGGGGACACCCAATCGGGTGTCCCCCTACACGTGATATGCTCTGTGCAGCCCGATGCGTTTGCTGCTCGCCATCCTCTGCCTAGCGGGCGCGGTGCGAGCTTCTCCGGCCGCCGCCCGCAAGGCCTCGCGCTCGGAAGTCGCCGGACCTGCCCGGCCGGCGCCGGCGCGGCCGGACGCCACCACGTCGATACCGGCCAGCACGAGCCCACAGGCGGCTCCGGCTCCGCCGCCGCGGCCCACTCCCGCGCAGGCCGTGCCCCGCCGCTTCGGCCGATTCGATCTGGACATGCCCTTCGCGCAGGTCCGGACGATGCCCGACCTGGCGGAGTGCGCGCAGGCCCTCGCGGCCCCGGCCGGCCGGGCCGAGTGCGCGCTGCCGCGGGGCGCGGACAACCTTTCGCGCGTGCAGCTTGCCTGGGAGGAGTCGCGCAACGGAGGCGAGCTGATCGCGCTCCGGCTGCTCTTCGATCCGCAGCTCGCGCCGGCGCTGACCGACGTCGAGTGGCAGCTCACCCGCGGATGGGGAGCGCCGACGCTGGAGCAGCTCCGCCGCGATCGCGATCAGAAGTTCTTCACGCTGCAGTGGGAGGACGGCGAAAGGCGTGCCACGCTGGAGGCGCAGGGCACGCGCGACCAACCCTCGCGCGCGATCGCGGTGGTGCTGGAGCGCAAGCAGGTGCTGCTCACCGGCGACTTCAGCTCGCTGCACCCACGGCCCTTCCCCGGCTTCCGCGTCCGCTGGGTGCGCAGGGCGGAGTGGGAAGGCCAGCTCCACGCGGTGATCTGGGGAACCTCGCTCACGCCGGCGCAGGAGGCGATGGGCGAGCAGTTCCCGGCGTGGGTCACGCAGCGCAACTACGTCGGCATCTGGCGGCTCGAGCCCGCGGCGGGTTCGCGGCCACGGCGGTGGCGGCCGCTCTGGGAGCGGCTGACCGGCGGCGAGGACGACGAGCAGCTTCAGCGCGTCCTGTACGTCGACATCCGGGACGTCACCGGGGACGCGACGCCCGACCTGGTGGTGGAGCTGGCCTGCGAGACCTGCGGCTCTACCGCGGACGAGGTGATCGTGAAGACCGTCCGCGCCGGAAAGCTGGTCGACCTGCTCGCCAAGCGCGACCTGTACCGGGCGCAGGTGGAACTGGGGCCGGGCCAGGTCCGGATCCGGGAGCCCGAGGGCGAGGACGACCAGGGCCTCACCGTCAGCACATACGCGTATGACCGCGGCAAGGGGGCCTTCGTCCTCGCGCGCGAGGAGCGCGCGCCGCGGCCCGAACAGTAGGAAGGCCGACATGGGAAAGAAGCCGCCGCTGCCGCCGTGGCTCGAGCACGCCGCGCTGGTGAAGAAGAAGATGAAGGACCGCGGGTTCAAGATGGCGGACCGCGTGCAGATCTGCGAGGCGTGCGAGGAATACGCCGAGGAGACCTGGTCCTTGAAGGGCGGCCAGGGGATGGGCGGACGCGACATCTGCGCCTGCATGAACTGCGGGCGCGCGCGCAGCTGGAAGGGACAGGGGGTGGGACGGGTGGTCGAGGAAAACTTCGATCTGATGGGGTTTCTCGGAATCAACCCAGCCGGCGGAGGCCGTCTCTAACTCCCCCGTAGCCGCAATTCCGCGCCTTCGGCGTGGAGCGGCTACCGCAGCGCTTTGCGCAGCTCCGCCGCCCGCTTGCGGATCTTCGGATCGCCGCTGTCCAACTCCACCGATGCCAGCCGGTTCGGCAAGGCGGGCGGCGCCTTCAGCGTGCCGGCCTTGTGCAGCTCCTCCAGCCGCCCCAGCGCCTTTTCGACCGTGTCTTCGTCAGGATGCCCCAGCAGCCGGTCCAACAGGCGCGGATCGCTGGGGAGCTCGTTCGCTTTCAGGTATTCCGTCGCCGCGGCGTAGAACGCCTTCGGGTCCTCGATGGCGAAGAGCTTCTTGCGCTCTTCGTCGCCGGCCTCGTCTCCCTCGCCGGTCTTGCCCTTGAGATGGTCGGGCAGCGGCGCGCCGCCCGAGAACAGGCGCTCCAGATTCGTCTTGTACTTGGTGTATCCGGTGCTGCGCTCGAAGGATTCCCGCTCCCGCGAGTCGCGGCGCGACGAGCCTCCGCGATCGCGCATCTTGTCGATCTCACGCCAACTTCTCTTCGGCCGCGGACGATCGTCGTCGGTCACAGGCTCTCCACAGGAACTCACAGGATAGCAAGATTGCGCTTCACAGGCTTCCTCTGCGAGGGATGTCAGACTCTCCTTGCAGGATGGATCCGTGAGCGCTCCCGCCAGCGTCGTCGCCCTTCCCCATGGCCGCGTGCCTCCGCACAACCTCGACGCAGAGAAGAGTCTGCTCGGCGGAATCCTGCTCGACAGCCAGGCATTCGCCGAAGTGGTGGAGATCGTACGCCCAGAGGAGTTCTACCGGGACGGACATCGAAAGGTGTTCGAGGCCATGTCGGCCTTGTTCGGCAAGGGCCAGCCCATCGACCGCATCACGGTCAAGGACGAGCTCACCGCGATGGGCGCGTTCGAGGCGGTGGGGGGCGACGAGTTCATCGACCTCTTGGACAAGATCGTCCCGACCGCGGCCAACCTCGGCTACTACGCGAAGATCGTCCACGAGAAGGCGCTGGCGCGCCGGCTGATCGAGGCGGCCAGCTCCATCGCCCAGCTCGGCTACGAGCAGCACGGCGACGTCGGGGAGTTCGCCGACGAGTGCGAGCGCCGCATCTTCGCCGTCACCGAGCAGCGAAACTCGGTCAGCTTCGTGCACGTGAAGCCGATCATCGCCGCCACCTTCAAGAACATCGAGGCGCTGTACGAGCGGCAGGAGGAGATCACCGGCATCCCCACCGGCTTCGCCGACCTCGACCGGATGACCAGCGGCTTCCAGTCCGGCGACCTGGTCGTCCTGGCGGCACGCCCCTCGATGGGAAAGGCCCAGCCCCTGGACGCGCCGGTGCTCACTCCCGCCGGATTCGTGCCCATGCGGCGGATCCAGCCGGGCTCGCTGGTGATCGGCCGCGACGGCAAGCCGCACCGCGTGCTCCAGGTGTTCCCGCAAGGCACGAAGGCGGTGTTTCGCGTCCGTTTCTCCGACGGAGCCGTGGCCGAGTGCTGCGACGAGCACCTCTGGCAGACGGCCACGCCCGAGGAGCACGCCGCCGGGGCTTCCTCGGTCAAGGCGCTGTCGGAGATCCGGCGATCCCTGCAGTCCGGGAACGGGCAGCGTCATCGAATCCCCGCGGTGGCGCCCGTCGAATTTGGCGCTCGCTCGGAGCGGCTCCTCCTCGAGCCGTATCTCTTGGGGCTCCTCCTCGGCGACGGCAGCCTGCACAGCCACGGGCTCGGGCGCGAGAAGCCAGCGACAGATCCTGTGTCCGTCGACGGCCTCGCCACGCGGGCCCGGCCGCCCGCGCGTCTGTCCACCATCCGTCTCGCCTGGGAGCACTACGGCCTCTCCGATTCCGAAGGGATCGAGAGCTTCATCCCCGAGGACTATCTCCACGCCAGCGCAAGCGAGCGGCTGGACCTGGTCCGCGGCCTGCTCGATGCGGGCGGTGAAGTGGTCGAAGGGGAGCGCGCGGTCGACTTCACGGCGCCTTCCGCCCGTCTCGCCGACAGCGTCACCTTCATCGTCCGTTCGCTGGGCGGGATCGCCGCGCGCCAGGACGGGCTCCGGCTGAGGCTGCGCTTTCCCGACGGCGTCGTTCCGATCAGCTCGAAGCCGCACCTCGCGCGCTGGCACGCGGGTGCGCCCCGCCCGATCGAGAGGTTCATCGAGGCGGTGGAGCCCGCCGGAGCCAGGCCCTGCCAGTGCATCCTCCTCGACAGCGAGGACCATCTCTACGTCACCTCGGACTTCGTGGTGACTCACAACACGGCCTGCTGCCTCAACATCGCCACCCACGTCGGCTGCCGGGGCAAGTACCAGAACAAGCGCTGCGGGGTGGGGATCTTCTCGCTGGAGATGCCGAAGGAGCAGCTGGTGATGCGCATGCTGTCCAGCGAGGCGCGCGTCGACTCGCAGCGGATCCGCACCGGCAAGCTGATCGAGAGCGACTGGGCCAAGCTCGCGCAGGCCGCGGGGGTGCTGGCCGACGCGAACATCCACATCGACGACACGCCGGCCATCTCCGCGCTGGAGCTGCGCGCCAAGTGCCGCCGGCTGTTCTCGAAATACGAGAACAGCGACGCGCCCATCCGGCTGGTGATCGTCGACTACCTGCAGCTGATGCGCGGCAACGAGCGCATCGACAGCCGCGAGCAGCAGATCAGCGAGATCTCCCGGTCCTTGAAGGCGCTGGCCAAGGAGCTGGGCATTCCGCTCCTCGCGCTCTCGCAGCTGAACCGCTCTCTGGAGAAGCGCCCGGACAAGCGGCCGCTGATGTCCGACCTACGCGAATCGGGAGCGATCGAGCAGGACTCCGACACCATCCTCTTCATCTACCGCGAGGAGGTCTACGAGAAGGACAAGGAGGACGTGAAGGGCGTCGCCGAGCTGATCATCGGCAAGCAGCGCAACGGTCCGATCGGGACCGCGAATCTCGCCTTCATCCACGAGCACACGCGCTTCGAGAACCTGGCGCGGGAGTACATCCCGCACGGGGACTGAAGCGCGAGAGGGGACGACCATGGGCTTGCACCAGCCGTTCACACTTCGCGGCCAGCTCCGCCGCCGCCGGAATCTCCGCCACCGCCACCGGAAAAACCGCCCCCTCCGCCTCCTCGTCCGCCGCCGAAGAATCCGCCGCCGCCGCCGGTGACCACCGCGGCCTGCCTGCGGGGCAGGATCTTCTCGTACTCACGGCGGTACCCGCAGGAGGAGTTGGTGCAACGCTGCCGGACGCGGGCCACGCCCTGGCTCCAGTACGTCGGCCGCTGCAGCACGTCCTCCTCGATCTCCATCCACGAGCCATCCTTCGGACACCGGTGCGAGCGGATGGAAGCCCAGATCACCGCGTTCGCGATCAGGCCGACGACCAGCACCAGCCAGCCCGGCCCGCTGCCCATCGCCACCAGCGAGACCACCGAGGCCCCCGCCAGCCCCGCGCCCGCGAGCTGGCTCTTCCGGCCGGGAAAGCGGCGGCGGGCCGCGCTGCTGAGAAGCAGCACCGCGATCGCGCCCATGCAGAGGACGGTCACGGCCACTCCGCCATAGTTGGCCGGTCCCGAGTCGCCGCGCCGCAGCGTGTCCTTTCCGGGCGCCGCGTCGCCGCCCCGAGCCGCATCGGCGCGCAGCGCGGCCGCGATCGCGTCCACAAGGTGCGTCGCCGCCCCGCTGTAGTCGTCCCTCCGCAGATACGGGACCGCGTTCTCGTCCTCGAGGGCGCCGACCTTGCCGTCGGGCAGGATGCCCTCGAGGCCGTAGCCGACCTCCACTTTCAGGAGACGCTTCTGATCGGGCCTCGAACGCGGAACGAGCAGCACCAGCAGCCCGTCCGCCTTCTTCTTGCCGTGGCCGAGGCCCCACTTCCTGAACAGGTCGGCGGCGTACTCCTCCTTCGAGGCGTCGCCCAGCATCTCGCGGGGGATGACCGCCACGGCGATCTGCGCGATTCCGGCGTGGTCGAGCTCGGAGGCGACGGCCTCCAGGTGGCCGACCGCGTCCGCGCGCAGCGCGCCGGCCCGATCGACCACGTAGCCCGTGAAGTCCGGGAGGACGGCCGCGAGCAGCAGCGGAAGGAGCATGTCCGGAGGATAACGCGTTTCAGACGGCCAGGTGCGCGAGCGTGCGGGCGAGCCGGGTGGCCGCCATCTGGCTCGGCAGCTCGATCACCGGCACCTGGGCGCCTTTCGCCTCGGTGCGCAGGGCCTCGAGCTTCTTGCCGGGCTTCTGCGAGGGGTCGAGCAGCACCAGATCGGTGTGCTTGCCGCGAAGCCGGGCCGCCGCTGCCGTGGCGGTCCGGACGTCGCAGGCGTTCTTCAAGGTCCGCGAGACGTCCTTCAGCCAGCGACTGTCGTCGGAGACCAGCAGGATGCTGGGCCGCGACGCCGGCGGTTGCAGCGGCAGCTCGACGAAGAAGCGCGTCCCGGCCCCCACCTTGCTCTCCGCCCACAGCTCGCCGCCGTGCCGCTCGGCAATCTCGCGGGCGATCCGAAGACCGCGTCCGGGGCCGAGCCCCGCCACCAGCTTCGGCAGCTCGGCGGCGGCGATGCCCTGCCCCTGATCCTTCACCGCGAACCGGACGAATCTGGGGCTGGCGCGCCAACCCGACACCTCGATCTCCGACCCTTTGGGCGAGAAGCGGATCGCGTTCCCGATCAGGTTGTCCAGGACGCGCGCCAACAGCTCGCTGTCGGCGCGGATCTCGACCGGCCGCGCCGGCGGCACGGCCTTGATCTCCACCCCGCGCTGGCGGGCCACGGGCTGCGCCTGGGACACCGCGGCCTGGATCAGGCCGCCCAGATCGACGCCTTCGACGTCGAGCTCGTCGCGGCTGCGCTGGCGGGCCGCCTCGAGGATGCGCTCGGCAAGCTGCATTGCGCGCAGCCCCTGGCGGGCACAGGCCGCGGCGGCGTCCCGCTGGGCCGCGCTGAGCGAAGTGTCGCGCGAGAGCAGCTCGGCGTTGCCGATCACCGCCTGCAGCGGGCTGCGGACGTCGTGCGCCGCATCGGCCAGCCCGGCTTCCAGCGCGGTGACGCGCTCGTTGAGGCGATCGATCCGGCTCAAGAGATCCAGGCGCTCGAGCGCGGCGCGGAGCCGGCGGAACAGGACCTCGGGCTCGCCCGGCGTCACCACGTCGTCCGCGCCGGCGGCGAAGAACGCGGCGCCCGGCGCTCCCAGGACCACCAGCCAGGCGGCTCTCGCCCGCTCCTTTGAGAGGTCGCCATCCGGCTGGACCGCGACCAGCACCTCTGCGCGCGAGGTGCCATCGTCGGGTGCGGCTGGAATGCCGCCGCGCGTAAGGCGCGTGCACAGCCGGCGGGCCTCCCCGGTCGGGGCTAAGACGCGCACCCGGATGATCTGGCCCAGCGGCATCGGGTCTCCACCGGGCGGAATCCGCCCGTAGGCTGAGAATTTTACCCTCCCCTTCGACACCCGGCCAACGGAGGGCGGATCAGGGCCTCTGGGCTGCAACCAGATACTCCCGGTTGCCCGCGGGACCTTGGATGGGCGACTCGACCACCCCCATCACCTGAAGACCAAGTCGCTGCATCTCTTCGGAAATCCCCTGGACAACGCGCTGCTGTACGGCGCCGTCTCGCACCACGCCACCCTTGCCCACTTCGGCCCTGCCCGCCTCGAATTGGGGTTTCACCAGCACGCAGGCCCACGCATCTTTTTCCCGCAGGGCCGCAACCAGGGCAGGCAGCACGAGCTTGAGCGATATGAAGGAAAGGTCGGCCACCGCCGCGTCGCAAGGCTCCGGCAGCTTCAGCTCCCGGGCGTTGACCCGCTCGTGCACCACGACCCGCGGATCGGCGCGAAGCCTGGGATGGAGCTGCCCATGGCCCACGTCCACGGCGTGCACCCGCTGCGCTCCCCGCTGGAGCAGGACGTCGGTGAACCCGCCGGTCGACGCGCCCAGATCGACGCAGACGCGCCCTTCCACCGGCAGCGCCAGATCGTCCAGCGCCCTGGCGAGCTTCAATCCCCCGCGGGAGACGTAGGCCAGACGCTCCTTGAGCCGGAGCTCGGTGGACGGGTCGATGAGCTGCCCCGGCTTCTCCACCCGGTGATCGCCCGCGATCACGTTTCCGGCCAGGATCAGCGCCTGCGCTTTCGCGCGCGACTCGGCCAGGCGGCGCTGGTGCAGGAGGACGTCCGCCCGGACCTTCATGGCCGCCGTTCGGGAGATGCCGGGGACGAAGGCCCGATCAACTGCGCGATCCGCGAGAGCAGCCGCTCCATGTCGATGGGTTTGCTGAAGTAGTCCGCGGCGCCCGCGGCGAGGCCGGTGCGGATGTCATTGGCCGTCTTCTTCGCGGAGATGAAGATCACCGGGATGTCGCGGAACTCGTCGTTCTTCTTCACGGCGCGGCAGAGCTCGAAACCGTCGATCCAGCTCATCATCACGTCGAGCAGGATCAGGTCGGGCCGGTCCACGTGCAGGGTGGAGATCAGGCGCAGGCCGTTCGCCGCCTGCGAGACCTCGTAGCCCTCCAGCTCGAGGGCCATCTTCAGCATCTCGCGGGTCTCGCGATCGTCGTCGACGATGATGATCTTCTTCCGCCCTGCCATCTCTCAACTCCGACGCGCGAGCGTGATGTTCTATTTCTCCTGTCCGGAGAACGGCGCGGTGCGGTCGCCCTCGAGCAGCACCTCGACCTTGCGCTCGGCTTCCTCGAGCCTGGCTGCGCCCGCGCGGGCAAGCCTGATCCCTTCCTCGAACGCGGCGATCGACTCCTCCAGCGAAAGTCCGCCCCCTTCGAGGCGTTCCACTACCTTGGCGAGGCGCGCGACGATGTCCTCGTATTTCTCTGAGACGGATTGTACGCCGGCCTCGGCCACTCGGTTCCTCTAGCACCGGGCGGTGCTCGTTTCTACTCGTTCTTCTTGTCGACGACCTGTGCAGAAAGCTCGCCCTCGTGCAGCCGGACGCGCACCCGCTCGCCGGGCTGGACCTGCGCCGCGCGCTGCAGGGCGTGTCCGCGCTCGTCGAACGCCACCGCGTACCCGCGCGCGAGCACCTTGAGAGGAGAGAGCGCGTCGAGCCGCGCCGTCAGACCTTCGTAGCGGTGCCGGCGCGCGGCCAGCGCGCGGCCCGCCAGCGACTTCAGCTTCTGCTCCAGCCGGGCCACTTCCCGCTCCAGGCGGTGCAGCCTCTCGCGCGGGTGCTGGATCTGGAGCCTCTCCCGCAGCACGCGCAGCCCCTGGTCCCGGGCGGCGATCCGATCGTGCAGCAGATCCTCGAGGCGCTGGCGGGCGCGATCGAGCCGCAGCTTGCGATCGCCGATCAGGCGGCGAGGATCGGCGACGCGCGCGCGGAGCTTGTCGAGCTGGCCGCCCTTGCGCTCGACCTGGCCGCGCATCGCGCGCAACAGGCGCGCGCGGCGCTGGGCCAGGTCCGCCACCAGCTCTTCCTTGACCCGCGCGATCAGCTCGGCCGCCGCGGTCGGCGTGGGAGCGCGCACGTCGGCGCAGTAGTCGGCGATGGTCACGTCGATCTCGTGCCCCACCGCGCTGACCGTGGGAACAGGGCATCCGCAGAGCGCGCGCGCCACCACTTCCTGGTTGAACGCCCAGAGGTCCTCGAGGCTGCCTCCGCCCCGGGCCACCACCACCACGTCGACCCGCGGCTGCTTGGCGGCCCGGACGATGCCGCGAGCGATCTCCTGCGCGGCCGCGTCTCCCTGGACCCGGACCGGCACGATCAGCACGGGAAGATTCGGGTAGCGCCGGTGCAGCACGCGCAAGAAGTCGTGGACCGCCGCGCCGCTGGGGCTCGTGACCACCGCGACCCGCCGGGGCAGGAAGGGCAGCTTGCGCTTGCGCGCGGAGTCGAACAGACCCTCCTTCTGCAGCCGCTCCTTGAGCTGCTCGAAGGCGATCTGCAGCGCGCCGGCGCCGAGCGGCTCCACCGTGTCGCAGACGAGCTGGTAGCGACCTTGCGGCTCGTAGAGCGCGAGCCGGCCGCGGGCCACCAGGGAGAGCCCGTTCTGGACCGAGAAGCGCAGCCGCCGGGCCTCGGTGCGGAAGAGGACGGCCTCGATGCAGGCGTCGGCGTCCTTCAGCGTGAAGTAGAGGTGCCCGCTGGAGGGCGCCTTGAGATTCGAGACCTCGCCCTTCACCAGCACCGAAGGAAAGCGGCCTTCGACGATCGCCTTGATCTCGCGCGTCAGCTCCGAGACGGAGTAGACGCGCGGCCCTCCGGCCCGCTTGCCGAAGAGATCGAACTGGCCGGCGGAGGTGGCCGGCTTGGGGGGCAGCCGCTCCGGCATCTACTCCGGCACCTTTCCTTCCAGCCCGGAGAGCCGGCGCCTCGCCTTCAGGCCGAGCTCGTCGGAGCCCGGGAGCGAATCGGCGACCGCGCGGAACCCCCTGCGCGCCTGCTCCGGGTTCTCCTCCATCGCGGCGTACGCGCGCAGGTACATTTCCTTGGCCCGGGCGGAGAGCTGCTCGAGGCGCCCCGCCAATTGCGCGCTCGACGGATCGGCCTGCGCGGCAGCGCGCAGGTGCGCCGCGGCGCGGGGCAGGTCGTCCTCGCTCGGGAGCGCTTCTGCCAGGGCCAGGTGCCGCGCCGCCAGCGCTTTTCCCAGCGCGCCCGCGATGCGGCCCTTGCGCGCAGGGTCGATGGCGCGGTCGGCGTCCACGGCTGCCTGCAGCCAGCGGACCGAGGACGCGGGATCGCGGTCGGCCGCTCCCGACCGCCAGGCCGACGCGAGACGCGCCAACGACCCAGCGAGACGACGGGCGGCGGCGCCGCTGGACGCCCGGGCGCGGCTCAGCGCCGTTGCGAGATCGCCCCTCCGATACGCGCCGAGAATGCCCCCAACCGGGCCAGACCGCTCTGCGGACCGGAGCCCTTCGCCCACGGGACGCTGCGCCTGCGGCGCGCCTGCCCAAGGGGGAAGCGCGCTCTCCACGATCTGCGCCTCCGCCGCCAGCGCCGAAGTGGCGGGGATCTGCGCCAGCGCCTCGCGGGCGGCGGCAAAGTCGCCACGCCTTAGCGCGGAGCGCGCGGCGGCCAGCGCCTCGACCCGCGGAACCTCCGCCTCGGCGGCTTGCAGCTGCCGCGCGATCTCCGGATCGCGGGTCAGCTCCAGGGCGACGCGGAGCTTGTCGCGCCCTTCCAGCCAGAGACCCTCCCTCAGCAGGGCCGTTCCTTCGCGGAACCGCGCCTGCCCCAGCGCGCGCTCCGACCTGGCGCGGGCTCGCGCGTCCGAGAGCGCCGACGCCCGCCGTTCCCGCACGAGGATCGCTGCCAGGATCGTCAGCGCGGCGACCGACAGGGCCACCGAGATCAGCACCCGCCCCCGGGACCAGGGGTGGGGCGGGCGCCGGGCCGGCTCGGGCGCCCGGACCAGCACGCCGAACGGCTCCACGAATCGGGCCGCCGTGTCCCCCATGACGATCTCGTCGCCGTGGCGCAGCCGTCGGCGCCGCGCGGGCTTGCCGTTGACGCAGGTGCCGTTGCCGGACCCTTCGTCGAAGACGATCCAGGCGCTCCCGCGCTGCTCGATGCGCAAATGGCGCCGCGACATGGCGACGTCGGGAATGCAGATCGCGTTGCCCAGCGCGCGGCCGATGGTCGTCGCGGGCGGCAGCAGCGCGAACTCGGAACCCTTGCGGGGACCCTCCGTGACCACCAGGCGCGGACTCGCGGGACGCTCCTTCCCTTCATGCACCGCGGTCGGTTCACCGCCCGGCCGTATCCCACCCGCGGCCGCCAGGAGCGCCGCCGGGGGACCTCCGGGAGCAGCCTGCTCCGGCACTCGCGTCCCTCCGCGACGGCGATCGAGCCCGGGCGTCAGCATCGGTTTCACGGTATCACTCGCCCTCCTCCGGCTGCGGCGAAATCAGGCCGTCGCGCGCCTTCCTCCGGCACCCGGTGGCCTCGTCGCCGGGAAAGTGCTTGAGCACGTCCCGCCAAATCTGTTGGACCCGCGCTTCCTCGCCGTAGCGCTCGAACCGCGCGGCCTGGAAGAGGAGCCCACGGCACTGCCGCTCGAGCTCGCGCTCGCAGTGCCGGATCGCCTGCACGACGTCCGTCCAGAGAGTCCCGGGCAGATCAACGCCTTCGAGGTGGCTTCTGGCCTCTTCGAACGCCCGCCATGCGTCGTACAGGTTGCGAGGCGCGATCCGGCGCTCCTCCAGCTTCCGGCGGCCCCGCTCGTAGGCGGCGCGCGCCGCCGCGAGCGGCTCCCGGCCCGGGCCCGTTTCGTGGATGCCGGCTGGCGAAGGGGCCCGCGGCAGCCCGCCGTCCGGCTCCTCCCCTTTGGCCGGCCCGCTCCGCCAGGAGGCCGCGCCGGATCCGGCGACCGCCACCAATGCGCATCCCGCGATCAACCCGGCCCGCGCCGGCGGCCGCAAGCGGCTCCAAAAGGCCAACGCCTTCGACCGCGACCGGCCGGCCACCGCGGCGAGGGCGCGGCAGTCGTGGCCGCGGAACTCGAAGGTGACGGCGCCGACGCGGATGCGATCGCCGTCGCGGAGTGCTGCCGCCGCGGCGAGGGCCGCGCCGTTGAGCTGCGTGCCGTTGGCCGAAGAGCGATCGAGCAGCACCCAGGCGGCTCCGCGCCGCTCGATCCGGGCGTGCGCGCGCGAGACGGCCGCGTCGTTGAGCACCACGTCGTTCTCGGGGCCCCGGCCGATGGCGACGCTGTCCGCGGCAAACCGGAAGCGGCGGCCCCGCTCCGTCCCCTCCGCGATCAGGAGCGCGAACGGCATCAGAACGTCCCTTCGAAGAAGAGCTGGTAGGCCAGCGGACCGAACAGCATGAGGAAGAGCGTGGGAAAGATGCAGAGCACGAGGGGGACCAGGAGCTTCACCGGCGCCTGGTTGGCCAGCTTCTCCGCGCGCTGGGTCCGCTCCACGCGGAGCTGGGTGGAAAGGATGCGCAGCACCTTTCCCAGCGGCGTCCCCATCCGGTCCGCGTGGACCAAGGCCTGTACGAACGAGGTCAAGACGGGAAGCTCCACCCGCCGCGCCAGGTTGCGCAGCGCGTCCTCGCGGGTCTTGCCCAGGCGGAGCTCGCGGAGAACGACCGAGAGCTCATGCGCGAGCGGGCCTGCGCGCCCCCTCTCCGCCACCTTGGAGAGCGCGGCGGCGAAGTCCAGCCCGGCCTCGACGCTGAGCGTGAGCAGGTCGAGCGCGCAGGGCAGCGCCCGGGAGATCGCGCGGCGCCGCAGCCGGATCCGGTCTCGCAGCCAGAGGGCCGGGGCGAGCGCGCCTGCCACGGCAAACGCGAGGGACGCGCCGATCCCGAGCGGGAGCCAGAGGCAGGACGCGACGCCGAGACCCAGCCCGGCCGCCGCCCCGGCCTCCGACAGCGCGATCGTCTCGCCCGCCGTGAGATCGCGCGGACGTCCGGCGGTCAGCAACCAGGCGTCGATCCGATGAAGCCATGACGGATTCACCCAGCGGTCGTTCGCTTTCGCCAGCGCGCCGAGCCCGAGCACGAGAGACGCGCGCGGCTGCGGCGAGGGTCCAGCCAGCGCGAGCGCCGCGAACGCCAGCGCGGACGCCGCCGCCGCCGCCGACAGAGCCGCCATCGCCTGCAAGACGTCGCCGATGGAGGACGTCATATGTCGATGGCCGAAAGGCGCCGGATGAGAATGAACCCCGCCGCCTGCAAGAGGACGATGGCGCCGACGAGCAGGTACCCGTAAGCGCTCTCGAACATGGGCCCGAGAAGATCCGGTCGATACGAGTGGAGGAACGCGGCGACGAACACCGGCAGCGACGCGACGATCACGCCCTGCAGCTTTCCCTGGCTGGTGAGCGCGGCGATCCGGCCCTCCAGGCGGAACCGCTCGCGGAGCGTGGCGGCAATCCCCTCGAACAGCTCGGCGAGATTGCCGCCGAGCTGGCGTGCGATGGCCGTCGAGGTCGCGAGCAGGTCCAGGTCCTGGGAACCGACGCGGCCTGCCATCGCTTCCAGCGCGTCGTCCACCGGAACGCCCAGCTTCACCTCCTTGATGAACAGGCCGAACTCGTGCCGCAGCGGGGCCGCCGCCTCGCGCCCGACCTGATCGATGGCCTGCTGCAGGGTGAATCCGGCGCGCAGCGCGTTGGCCATCTGCTGCAGCGCCTCGGCGAGCTGCCCGTCGAATCGGGTCACCCTGCGCCGCCGGAGCAGCCGGATCAGGGCGGCCGGGGCGAAGAATCCCGCCACTGCCGCGGCCGCGGCACAGAGCGGGCCGGCAAGCCACCATCCAGCCGCGGCCAGGGCCGAGAGCGCGCAGAGGTTCAGCCGCAGGACCTGGCGCGGCTCGATGAAAAGAAACATCGCGCCCAGGTCGCGCACCGAGCGTGCCAGGTATCTTTGCTCGTACTGGCTGAAGGCCTTCTGCAGCACGTCGAAGGCGAGGAAGGAGAAGAAGAACGCCGATCCCGCCGAGAGGACCGAGACCATGGCCGCGCCCATTATCGTCCTCGCGCCGCGGAGGGTTCCTCGCCCCGGTTGCCGCGGATGATCTGGATGGTCCGGTACCGCTTCTGCTGCAGCTCGCTGGCGCGCTCGCCCGCGAACAGCGTCCTCTGGTCGACCACGCTGCGCTTCTCCTGCGCGTCGAGGTCGTCGGGATTGCGCAAGAGCAACGTGAGCGTTCCCAGCTCCTGGGCCAGCGTGAGCATCTCCGCCTCCTCGGGAAGGGCGAGCAGCGTGACGGTCGAGAAGCTCTTCTCCTCCTCCGGCTGCGCGCCGGTGCCCGCCGTCAGCCGGCCGGTGGCCAGCACCACCACGTTCTGCAGCAGAGTCATGGTGCGCAGCTGCTGCGACTCCGGGTCGCGGAAGCTCCCGATCACGTCGACGTGATCGTTGGGCCGCACCCAGAGGCCGACGGCGTTCCTTTCCTGGACGTCGATGGTGACCGCCCGCCCCCTCGGTTGGATGAGCGTGGACAGCTCCACGTCGCGCGCGGGCTGGAAATGGCTGGCCAGGATCGGGTCGCCGGCCTTGAGCGGCGCCAGGACGCGCTGGCCGACCGGACTCTCGACCTTCGGCGCGCCGTCCTCGTCGGCCTGGATGAACGAGGCGGTGACGAAGGCCGCCGGGATCTCGCGGACGGCGATCATCTCCGAGGTCAGCTCCGCGCCTTCCTTGACGTCCACCCTCGCGCAGAGCACGTGCACGGTGCGCCACCGCTCCCGGGCCGCCCGCTCGCGAGCGCGCATCGCCGCCCACGCGGTTCCTCCCGCGAGCAGCCCGAGCACCACGGCGATCAGGACGGGGTTCTTGCCCGAGAGCACGAGGCCTCCCTCTGGAGGCCGGGATGCTACGCAAGCGCCAACCGCGGGCGCGACCGTCAGTTGCCCGATGCCAGGCGCAATGCTGCTCATTCAACGACAGACGTCGACGTAAACCGGTCCCCTGGCGTGGCTGAACTGAGCGGCATTGCCGCTACTTTGACGTCGGCACCGTCTCGGATTCGCGCAGGGCGCGCCGGGCGGCCGAAAGCGCGCCGCCCTCCGCCGGATATCCGCTCGCGAGCTCCTCCCGGACCGCCCGGGCCTCGTCGAAGCGCCCTGCGGCGGAGAGGCACTCCACCGCATGCGCCAGGTTCCAGGCCGCGGCCGACGCTTCCTTGCCTTGCGCGCGCAGAGTTGCCGCCTGCCGGTACAAGCTCGCCGCGAGCCCGTAGTCTCCCCCGTGGCGCGCCTCCTGCGCCCTCGCCTCGACGTCGCCAGCCGAGGGCAGCTCGGACGCCGAGAGGGCCTTGACGGCAGGCGCCGCGGCCGGCACGGGCATGGACGGCGGCGCATCCGACCGCGTCCCGTCCCTGGCCTCCGTGGCGTTGGCGGTCTCCTTGCTCCTTTTATTCTCTGGAGCCGCGATGCCCAGCGGAGTGGCCCCCACCGCCGGAGCGGGAGGGCCCTCGACCGGAGGCGCCGGCGACTGCACGGCGACCACTCCGACCGGGCCGGACAGCTCCTCATGCTGCCGGTCAACCTCCGCCCGCTTCTGCGTCGCGGCCGCAGGAGCCCGGCTGACGTCTCCACCCGATCCGGCGGCCGGCAGGTTCTTGGGCACGCGACGCTGCGCGACCTTGTCCTTCTGCGGCGCCGGTTCCAAGGGTGGCCTCGCTGGTGCCGTTTGCTGGGCCTCCGGCTGCGCCCTCTCCCGCTTCGCCTCGGCATCGCGCAGCGCGCTGTCCACGGAGACGGACGGCGGGGCGGCAGGCTCCACGCGGATCCTGAAATCGTCGCTCCGCGCGGCGACCGCACTCTCCCGGTTGCGGCGGGTTTCGAGCGATGTGCTGACCACCAGCGCCAGCGCCGCGGCGGCCGCGACCGAGCCTCCGAGCGCGGCCCTCATCAGCCAGCGCGGCTTGCGGCGTTCCGCGGGTCGCGTCTTGACCGGACCGTGCGCGTCGATGCGCGCCGGCTCCATCCCCATCGGACGCACGCTGCCGGTGACCTCGATCACTTCCCCCACGTTCCCGTCGTGCTCCAGCTGCGCCTGCGCCCGGGCGGCGGCCAGGATCCGGTCGTCGAATCCCGCCGGGGGCTCCTCCAGTTCCCGCAGCGGCGCGGCGATCCGGCGCACCTCCTCGATCGCGACCTTCTCCTTCTGGCACTCGGCGCACCCTTCGAGATGGCTCGCCACCTCCCGCGCGCGCTCCGCGTCCAGCTCGCCATAGGCGAGATCGAGGAGCAGGTCCTGGGACTCGGCGTGCGTCATGCCCTCCCCAATCCGATGCCCGGAGCGGGCTCCTCGGCCGCGGTCTCCTCGGAGACGCCCGCCGCCGCCAGCGCCTTGCGCAGGCCCTCCAGCGCGTAGCGCATGCGGCTCTTCACCGTGTTCTCGTTCACGCCCAGGATCTCCGCGATCTCGCGGAACGGCACCCCGGCCTGCTCGCGCAGGACGAAGACCTCGCGCTGCTCCGCCGGCAGCGAGAGCAGCGCCCGCTGCAGCAGTGGCCGGAGGCGGGCGCTCTCTGCCCCGCGCCCGGGGTCGATCTCGCGCCCGGGCACGGAGTCCACCATCGCCTGCTCGCCGCCAGGCCCCTCCGCGTCGAGGCTGTCGGTGCGCCGGAAGCGATCGCGCCGGGACTGGTCCACGCAGAGGTTGCGCGCGATGGTGAACAGCCAGGTCTGGAAGCGCGCGCGATGCTCCCAGGCCTGCGCGCCCTTCACGATGCGCAGGAACGTCTCCTGTGCCAGATCCTCGGCTCTTTCGCGGTCGCCCAGCATACGCAAGAGGAACGTGAACAACGGGGCGCGATGGCGCCTGAGGAGCGCCTCGAAGGCCCCTGGGTCGCCCTGCTGGTAAGCGGCCAGCAGCTCCTCGTCTGTGCGTTCCTGACCCATCGAAACGCGCCAGCGGCGCGTCCGATCTACCTAACACAATGCCGGGCTGGCGCCGCTCCTACGCCGACAGGCGCGTCTCCGGCTCAACGCCGTGATGGTTCACGGGCGGACGGAACCCCGTCGGCTTGCGGGGCATGATCAGCTCGGCGGCGATCTCCGGGTTGCCCCGCAGGCAGTGGATCAGGACGCGGACCGCGCGGGGGTCGAAGGCGCCCTTGTTTGCCTCCTCGAGGAGCTGATCGATGGCTCCTCGGGGATTGAAGGGCTGCGGCCGGTATGACCGCGGCGCGACCAGGCCGGCGAACGCGCTCGCCACCGAGACCAGATCGATCCCCCGCAGCGGCGGCTTGCCCTGCGCTTTCGGGTAGCCGAACCCGGCCTTGGTGTGGTGCAGCAGCGCATAGTGCACGGCGGGGGCGTCGCCCATGACGCTCGCGAGCAACAGCGCGCCGGTCAGCGGATGGTCTTCCAGCGAGAGCGCCTCGGCGCGCGTGAGGTGCTCGCGCTTGTGCCGGAGCCGCACTCCGGAATGGCGCATGCCGATGTCGTGCGTGAGCGCGCCGCCGACCAGCCGGGAGAGGCCCGGCGCCGTGCCCAGGGCGGTCCGGAAGAGGCGGGCGGCCACGACCGCCGTCCACATCGCATGCTGGAAGCGGATGCCGTCGTCGCGCTTGAGCGCCTCGATCTCGTCCCAGATCTGCTGGGGGAAGCGCACGTCGGACAGGACGTCGGCGGCCAGGCCCCGCAGGCTCTGGCTGCCGACCAGGTACTGCAGCGACGGAGCCTCGAACGCCTCCAGCACCGCGTCCGCACAGGGGGTCTCCGCGAGGGGCCTGTCGCGGAGTTGCCGCGGCGCCTTGGCCGCGACCTCCTTGAGCATGCCCAGATCGACGATCTCACCGCGGGAAGCGACCAGCCGACCATCCGCCGAGAAGAGGTCCCGGGTCAGGACCGTCCCAGACAAGGAGAAGTCCATCGCGCCCTCGAGGGCCCAGGGGAGGGGGGTTGGGCCCGAGCGCAGGAAACGTAATCGGGCGCCTCAGGTGAGAGACAAGGGACTGCGGGTAGCCGCCGCTCCTACGTGTCGGCGGCGTCCGCGGGTCCGGCGGGCGAAGACGCCCGGGATTCCATGCCGTACGCCTGTTCTGCGGCCGCCGCGGCGCCCTGCTCCTGGCTCTCCCGGATCTCCTCGCGCAGGTCGCCCGGCTCGATCAGCTGGTTGCGGTTGAGGATCCGGATCAGTACGGCGAGCAGCCGGAGCGCACCTACACCGTCGCTGGGATCCACCCCGATCGAAGCGAGGGTCCCCAGATCGGCCGGCGACAACGGCGTCCCGCCGTCGAGCGCGTCGCCGATCAGGCTGGCCGCCTCCGCCATCGCGTAGGGGTCATGATCATCAGCAGCAGAGCCATGATCGGTGTCCCCTGGTGTTGCCTCGTGTACCGGCGGCATGTCGATCCGGTCCGTCTTGTCGCCGTTGCCGTGCCAGGCCTCGGGCCCGTCTATAGGATTGGGCGCGGGCGGATCCAGGGAGTAGCTGAGCAGATCTCCGTCGCCAGACCTCTCTTCCGGCGGCGGGGGGATCGGGCTCTCGAGCTCGTCCGTGGATGCTGGCCTGCTCCCAGCGAAGGCGTGCGCCGCTTCGCCGGGCGTGGCGAGAGGATCGTCGAGGCCGGCGGCCGCGAGCGGGTCGGTTCCGGGCGGATGCGAGGCCAGCGGATCCTCGCTGGAGGCCCAGGCGTCGGGCGCGTCCGCTTCCGAGCCCGCGTCGTGGACCTCGAACGGCGGACCGCTGGACGGCGGCTCCATGGGCGGCGCTTCGCGGGCCTCCGGCTCCGGCTCCGGAGCGGGCTCTTCGGAGGCCGCCGATTCCGCCGCCGTCTCTTCCGAAGGACCGAGGATGGGCGCGGTCCCCAGGATCGCGTCCGCCGGCAACGTCTCGCTGGGCGCTTCAGAGTCGCTGCCCGATGCGGGGAAGGCCCACCCTTCCGAGCGGGACGCCGGAGAAGACCTCGTCCAGCCGTCCGCAGCCACGGGCCCGGTCCACCCGGAAGACGAAGACGCGGCTGGCTCGGCGCCCCAGCCGCCGTCGGGAGCGGGCGCCGATACATCCCAGCCGGTCTGACCGTCGGTGCCGTTCGCGGTCTCGATCGGAGCGGTCCAGCCGCTGGAATCGCCCGCGGCGGGCTCCGGCGCGGCGATGGCGTCCAGCCCGTCCATCTGCCGGGCTTCGGCGGCGCCTGGATGGGCCACGCTCGCCGACACCAGGCCTTCCACCGCGTCGCCGGCAACTCCCTCGCCAGCCACGTCCTCCCGGCCTGCGACCTGGTCGCCAAATTGCGAGTGGGCGGCGATCGGTTCCAGGCCGAAGTCCTGGCCGTCGTCCTCGGGAAGATCGAGCGGCGGAATGACCGCGGAAGGCGGGGACTTCGGCTTCGGCCGCGCCACCGCTTCGTCGGGCTCGATCTCGTCGAGCTTCTGCACGGGCGTGGCGGGCTTCGCGGCCGGGATCGGCGGCGGGATGTAGGGCGACGACCGGGCCGGCGCCGGGGACGGCGCCGCAGCCGGAGGGGGAGCCGGCGCGGGAGGGTCGATCCGCTTGGGAAATCCGGCGACCGATCCGGCCGGCGCGAGCGCGCCCGGCCTCGAGACCTTGTCGGTCGCCTCCTTCTTCTCCTCCGAACCACCACCGTAGTGCACGTGGATCGCGGCGATGATCTCGCCGTCGCCCGCGAGCATCGGCTTGATGCGCTTGCCGGTGTGGAACGCGAGCTGATCGACCGCCGAGAGATCGGTGGGGTCGCTCATCGCGACCGTCACCACCTCGCTGCGTCCCGAGCCGCTGATCTCGTAGGGCAGGACGTGCAGGCGCTCGGCGATGGCCTTGCTCACGCACTTGAGCGCGCGCGGGTCGACCTTGACGTCGGCCAGCTTGATCCGCTGCATCGCCAGGTGCTTGGCGAGCGCGGACACCACGTCCTCCTCCGCGCAGAATCCCTTCTGGATGAGGATCCCGCCGAGCTTGCCGCCCCACTGCTTCTGGTGGCCGAGCGCGCTCTGGAGCTGGTGCTCGTCGATCACGCCCAGCTCGAGGAGAACCTGTCCGAGTCGTTTGCGCGGTGGCATCGTCCCCGTCCCTACCGCTTGACCCGGGCGAGGTACTCGTCGCGCGAGAACACGCCCTTCTCGATCAGGAGCTCGACCATCGCCTTGAGGGCGGCCACGGACCTCCGCTGCGTATCCTCCACGCCGCGCAGCACCTCGGCGGCGCTCTCCCGCCCTCCGGCGGCGGCGGGCTGCGCCTTCTGGGTGGCGGCCGCCTTGGAGGTGCGGGTGCTGAATCCGACCACCGTGTTGCCGGCGTTGTTGACGATCCGCATCGACTGCTCGCCGTCCTCGCGGAGCATCTCCTCGCCCCGGTACCAGCGCGAGATCGCGTGGCGGATGGCCCCAGCGCCCGCGATCCGCGTCTCGATCTTGAGGCCGCCGGTCAGCGAGACCAGGTGGTCCGTGGCGCTGATGTTCATCGGGTCGCTCATCGCGACGACCAGGGTGCGGCCCTGATCCTTGAGCCCGATCGGCACCAGCCCGAACTCCTCGGCGGTGTCGGGGGGGACCAGCGCCAGCGCGCTCCGATCCACTTCGCCGGTGAGGTCCGCCCGCGCGATGCCCGTCTGCTTCGAGAGGGCCCGGACCAGGACCTCCTCGGTGAGGAAATCCATCCGCACCAGGATGTCGCCCAGCTTGCCGCCCCAATGCTGCTGCTCGGCCAGGGCGGCCTTGAGCTGAAGCTCGGTGATCACGCCTGCCTTGACCAGCAGGTCACCGATCTTGATGCGCATCCTCTCATCCTAAAGGCACTTCCGAGGGAGCGGCAAATTCCCGGATTTACCGGATTACTGCACTTCCTCGACCTTCATTCCGGGGGGGACGCCGAGCAGGAAAGCGCCGGATGGAGGCGGTTTTCCGGTCAGGATGTTGCGCAGGCGGAGGTCGACCTTGGTTCGGGCCATGGGCACTTCCACGTGCACCAGCCGGGCCACCTGGGCGCCGGAGGAATCGTCGTGCTCGTCGAGGCCGATGGTCCAGAGCAGCTTGCCTTCCGCGTCGGACCTGCGCACGCCCACGACGCGCAGGTCGCCGCCCAGCGCCACCTCCTGCCGGACGCTCGGCGCTGCGATCACCAGCCGGTATCCGTCCCCTTCGCGCGTGGCGCTCTCCGGCCGGCCGCCGGGCAGCTCCGGGATGTCGCCGGCGATCAACGAGACCAGCTCCTCGTCGCGCAGGGGGACCGGGATGAGCCGGCTGAGGTTCTCGGGCGTGGCGGGACCCCGGTAGAAGACGTTGTTGCGCAGATCGAGCAGCGCGAACCGGCCCTGGTCGGCGACCAGGACGGCGGCCGGGTCGCCCATCGGAGTGAGCGCTTCGATGCGCAGCGACGCGGGGCGCTTGACCGAGACGTGCAGGGAGTATCGCCCGGCGTTCTCCGGCGCCTCCACGAACGCCTTCGCGTCGCACGAGAGCGTCTCCGGGACCAGGTGCGCCTTCTTGGCCTGGAAGTAGAGCGCGCCCGGATCGGGCGGCGGCCCGCTGACCACCGGCTGCTTGGGGCAGGCGGCGAGCAGCAGCAGCCAGGCCAGCGCGACGAGAGGCGCGCGCACGGATCCGGTCCGCGCGCTGGAGGTACGGAGCGTCATCGGTCGCGATCAATCTACGTTCTATCGTCGATCCGACCAAGGGGACAGAAGATGGATGCTCCGCGTGCAATCGCCGCAAACTCGCGCCTTTCGGCGCGAGAGCGGCTACAGTGCCGCGCCCGATGGAACGGAGGAACCGCATGACGCGCTCCTGCGCGCTGATCGCCGCAACCATGCTCGCCGCCTTCGCCGCAGCCGCCGCTCCCGAGACGTCCGCTTCGCCGGCCTCGCCCGAACACTGGTCCGTAGCCACCGGCGAGACCGTCAGTCCCGATCGCGACGCGATCGCTTTCGCGGCCGGATGGCCGGGGATCAGCTTCACCTACCTGCACGGGACCTCGGACCGCAGCGACGTCGGCCTCAAGCTCGACGTGCTCTACGCGTTCGAGAACACCACCGACACCGCGTTCGGCGCCGGGCTCGACGTGCCCCTCCGGCTGGTGGTGAACCGCAGCGACCGGGTCTCGGTCGGCCTGCAGGTCGAGCCGGGCCTGCGCATCTATACGCAGAACAGCCAGACGGACTTCATGACCCGGTTTCCGCTCTCTGGCGTGGTGGGTATCCAGGCCACCCCGGTGCTGCGGCTGGGGGCGTTCGCCGGCCTGACCATGGCGGTGAACTGGACGCACACCCAGTTCTTCGAGATCGGTCCGCAGTTCGGCCTGACCGGGGAGTACATGGTCGATCGAAACCTCATGGTCGGTCTGGACGCAAAGTTCGGGCCGCAGTTCTATACCTCCAACAGCAGTTCGGCCCTGGCTTTCACGGCGCAAATCCTGATCGGCTACAGGATGTAGACGAAGTTGTCCCTGCGCGAAGCAGGCCGTACGCTCAGTGCGTGGAAAAGCAGACCGGCAGTCTGCTCAAAGCGCGGTTCGGAGGTCTCTCGCAGCTCCAGAACCACCTCCACGTCGTGGACGGCCGCACGGTCTTCTTCTTCCGAGAGCCCACGCCGCGGCTGCAGGGCGGAGAACGGGTGTTGGTCGAACTCTCGCTGGCCACCAGCGAGCAGGTGAGCACGCTGCGCGGCGCGGTCCTCGGGCGGGTCGACGCGCCCGAGAGCGGGCACCGGGGGGCGTGGATCGAGTTCCCGGACGCCAAGCTCGCCAAGCGCCTGGAACGCGGCGGACAGGGGATCGCCACCCGCCAGCACCAGCGGCTTGCCTGCGACCTCCTGGTGGAGGTCAGGCAGGGCCGGCGCCCGTTCCTCGCGCGAATGATGGACGTGAGCATCGGCGGGGCACGCATCCTCGGCGCGACCGCAGGCGTCGGCGCGCTGCCGCTACGACCTGGAGCGGGCATGGGCCTGCGGCTGATGGGAGCCGGGGCGCCTTTTCCCGCGGACCTCGGCCGGGCCGACGCGGTGCGCGTCGATCTCAACACCGGAGAGCTGGCCATCCGATGGGTGCGCAGCGACCCGGTGGTCCGCGCCGCCTCGATGAAGCTGATCGACGCGCTCCGCAGCTCCTGGAGGCAGGCGCAGGAGATGGTCCATGCCCCGCCCTGCTGCGCGCTCGGGCGCGCCACCGATCCGCCCATGCCGACGATGAGGCGCCGCCTCTGAAGCGGCGCGGCCGCTCAGAAACCGAGCGCCGCCAGATCGCGCAGGATCCGCTCGTAGAGCGCCACCGCGTCGAAGCGGAGCGACCATCCGACCTGGGCCCAGTGATCCGCTTCGACCTCGTGGAGCACCTTGCCCCAGCGCTGGGACGCGGCCGGAACGATCCCGTCGTTGGGCCCGGCCCGCGCGGAGAGGAAGAGATGCGAGGGCCAGAGCAGCGGGTTGGTGCGCAAGAAGCGCGTGGAGCCGACCACGCTGAAGTAGGCGACCTCCTTCGCGTCCGGCACCTCCTGGTTGAAGCGCTCCAGCGCGCGCGGAGAGAGATCGTTCAGCGCTGCCAGACCGAAGAACCGCGCCGCGGCGCGCGCCAGCGGCAGGTTCGCCAGCGGGGTTCCGAAGTGCGGGCAGCCGATGGTGACGAGGCACGCCACCCGGCTGGCCAGCCCGAGCCGCGTGATCGCGTACCGGGCGTCCAGGCCGCCCATGCTGTGGGCGATCACGTTGATCCGCTCGCCGGGAAGCTCGCGCAACAGCGCGACCAGCTTCCCGGCGCGCACCGGGACCGACGCGCGCGGCGGAACGCCGGGGCGGTGGAAGTCGAATCCGGGCGCCGCCAGGCGCTCGGAGATGTTGCGGAAGTAGCGGTGGCGCCGGCCGGCGACCACGATCTCGTCGAACCCGAGCACGCCGTGGGCGAGCACCACCGCGTGGCGAAGCCGCGGCGCCTCCCGCGCCGGGACCTGCTTCTTCAGCTTCTGCCGGCGGACCCCGGCCCCGGCGACGAGCGCGAGCGCCAGGATCGCGAGCGCAGCGAGGATCAGGAGGAGCCAGGACACGCGGAGGACGGCCGCCGCCGCAGGCGCCGTGGCGCACAGACTAACCCGAATGATGTGCGCCTGGGCCGCTGCGATTGCGGCGCTGTCCGACATTGCGGCCTGCCCCCTCTCTTTCGCGGCCCTCGCGCGCTCTGCCACAATCCTTGCGCAACGACGGAGGGCCCGATGAACAGACGACCCACAGCGTCAGCGTTGCAGCCCGCCCCGCGACCCTCCTTCGAAGCCGTCGAGGCCGACGAGTTCAGCGTCGCCGAGGTGCTCAGCGACGGCCTCCGCTCCTGGCTCTCGCAGCTCCCGTCCTTCGCGGGGATCGCGCTGATCCTGCACGCCCCGCTGCTGCTGATCACGCTGCTTCCGCCGCTGCCCGGACCGCTGACCGCGGCGATCTTCCTCGCCGGGGAGCTGGTGGTGGCGCTGCTGGTGAAGTGCGCGCTGGTCAAGGCCGTCCTCGACGCGCGCCGGGGGCTCCCGGCCGAGTTCGTCGAGCTGCTTGCGGCGCTCCGGGGCTCGCTCGGAGTCGTGGTGCTCGGCGTGCGCATCTTCACGCGCGCCGCAGGCCGGCTGGTGATGATCGTCCCCGGGTTGATGTACCTGGCGCAGACGTTCGCCGCCGTGCCGGCGCTGCTGGTCGAGGCCGGATCCGGCGGCAAGGCGCTCGCGCGCAGCCGGCAGCTCACCGACGGCGTCCGCTTCCAGGTGCTGACGATCTGCGTGCTGATCTGGTCGCTCGCCCTCGGCCTGACCTTCCTCTCGGGCGTCTACAAGGCCGAGAGCCTGTCGAACACGACCTGGATCCTCGTCTATATCTGCGCGCGCTCGCTCGACACGTCCTTGGCGGCCGTCCTGAGCGCGACGGCGTATCACCACCTGAGCGAGCGCCCCGAAGCAGCCTGATCTTGTAGGCCCGGCCGCGGATGCGACATCCTGCGCGAGGATGTCCAGCTTGCCGCGCGTTCCGCAGGGACTGGCGACCGCAGCCGCCGCCCTCGGCATCGCGCTGCTCGCGCTGCTCCTCCCCGTTCGCTCCATCTCGCAGGCGATCTTCGCCGGAAGCTTCGCGCTGGCGCTGATCGTCTTCCGGGTCTTCGGACGGCTGTTCGGGCGGACCGCGCTGGGCATCCCGCGGCTCGGTCCCTGGACGAGCGTCTACCTCGGACAATTTGCGCTGCTCGCAGCGGCCCTGCCCGCCCTCGCCGTCAACCGGCTGGCGGCGCTGGTCCTGGGCTGGTCGCTGCCGCTCGTCGCGCTGGTCTTCGCCGGCGCAATCGCTGCCGGAGTGCGCGAGCTCCGTCTCTCGAGGACCGCCCCGCGGCTGGACCTGCTCGCGCTGATGGGCCTGGGTAGCGTCGCCGTGGTGGCGGCCATCTACTCGTCGCATCTCTCGGCCCTCGGGCTCGATCTGCACGAACACGTCGCGTGGACGCGTGAGATCCTCGCGCGCGGCTTCGTTCCGCTCGACGAAGGGAACACCGGAATCCTCGCCGACTACCCGCGGACCTTCCACCTCATGGCGGCGCTCTGGAACGCGGCCGGTCTGGGCGCTCCGGCAGGACCGTTCGTGAAGTCGATGCCGTTCCTGCAGAATGCCCTGGCCGTGCTCGCGGTCGCCGAGCAGGCCGTGGAGTTGCAGGCGGCGCGCGGAGACGGAACGCGCCGGCGATGGGAGATCGCGCTCGCGCTGGCGTTCTACGTCTACGCCTTCCTGCTGATGCCGCTCGTCTATCCCACCGGCGACCTCTTCGGGACTCCGCGGTTCAGCAGCGGCGGGCTCTTGCTCTTGCCCGTGGTCCTCCTGGCCATCGCCCGGGCGCACGATTCCCCGCGCGCGACGCTGGCGTCGCTGGCCTGCGCGCCCCTGCTGCTCGCGTGGGCGCTGACCTGGAACCCGGTCGTTGCGCCGATGCTGCTGCTCGCCACCCTTCCCGTCCTGGTCGCGTTCTGGCTCGCGCTCGGGCCGCCACGCATGCCGGGGAGCAAGACACGCGCGGCGGCAGTTGGAATCGCGGGCGGGCTGGCGATCCTGGTGCTCGCGCAGGATCCGTGGGTCCTCCAGACGGCCGGGCAGCGGGTGGCTTCCTGCCGGCGGATCCTCGCGCGCGCCGGCCTGCTGACGTTCGACGAGGCGGTCCAGCGGGGATTGGCGACGCCGCGGGAGAAGTCCGTGCGCAACGCGCCGGCCAATCCGCCCTGCAGGGACACCCGCTGCGCGCTGCGTGCCGCGGGATCGGCCGGCGTCGACGCGATCCGGCTGCCCTGGGAAGCGGCCCGCGCCGCGGCGGCCGGCCTCGCTTCACTGCCGGCAGCGTCCAGGCCCTGGCTGCGGGACGCGTTCAGGGACGCGGTCCCCCTCCGGTTCGCGATGCTCACGGACTACGCGCCGCTCCCCTATGCCGGGTTCGTGCTCGCCGGCGCGCTGGCCTTGCTGTGGAGACGGTTCCGGCGTCGCGCCGCCGGCGGGACCTCTGCCACGCCCGGGAAGATCCTGATCGCGTCGCTGGCCGGGCTGCTCGTCGCTGGAGTCGGCCACCAGTTCGCAGCGCGGTTCTCGGCCGCGCTCAACGACGGGAGCCACGAGTCGGAAATCCTGGCCGGCTACCTGTTGACGGCGGGAAGCTTCGTGTCGCTTCCGCTGCTCTGGCTACCGTTCATGGGCGCGACGCTGGTCCTCGCGGACCCGCTCACGCTGCGCGCCGCCGGGGATTCCCAGGAGCCGCGTTCGGGGCGCGCCTGGGCGGCCGCCGGCCTCGCCCTCTGCCTTCTGCTGCCGACCTTGGCGCGCCTGAACCTGCACCGGCCGCTGCAGAGCCGGGGATTCCGGTCGCGGATCGGCTGGGAGGACGTGCGGGCGTTGCGCGAGGTCGAGGCCGCGATCCCGACCGAGGACGGCGTGATCATTCCGGCTGAGCACGCCAACATCGCGCAATGGGAACATTGGGTGCTGCCGGCAGGCGAGACGGCAGCGCTTCTGCCCTATGGCGAGCGCAGATACCTGTTCAATGTCTATCTCGGGGCGAGCTATCCGCTTTCCTGGCGCGACCTCGAGGATCGTTTCTGCAGCAAGGACCCCGCGGTCCGATCGCGCTTTCTCGAGCGCATGCGGGCCCGCTGGCTCCTGGTGCGCGACCCGCTTGCGCAGGATGCCGCGGCGGCGGCCGGCGGGCCGGAAGCCCGCATGTGCGGCGGCTCCATCACGGCGCTCGGGGCGGTCCTCCCAGCCGTCGCGCAGCGCCGGGGAATCTTCCTCTTCCGTCTCGCAGGTGGCCTGCCGCCCTGACGCGCGTCCTCGCGGCCACGCTGGACTCCCAGCTCGTTTTCGCGGAGCTTCGCGTCCTGGACTCGCGGAAGGAGCCCCCGATGGAACCCAGCGTCCGGACCGACCCCCAGCCGTATATCCGCCGGGATTCCCGCGGCGGCACGGTCACGCTCACCCTGGACCGGGGCGACCGCTTCAATCCGCTGTCCAGCGCCATGATCGCCGCACTGGAAACCGAGCTCGACGCGCTCGCTGCGGACGAGGCCGCCCGCGTGGTGGTGCTGGCGGGCGCGGGCCGCGGCTTCTGCGCCGGCCACGATCTTCGCGAAATGCGGACGCACAGCGACGACAAAGCCTGGCAGCAGAAGCTCTTCACCGACTGCAACCGGATGATGATCAAGCTCACCGAGCTGCCGCAGCCCGTGATCGCCCGCGTGCACGGCATCGCCACGGCTGCCGGATGCCAGCTGGTCTCGATGTGCGACCTGGCCGTGGCGTCGGAGGACGCGCGGTTCGCGCTGCCCGGCGTGAACGTCGGCGTCTTCTGCTCGACGCCCGCGGTGGGGGTGGTGCGCAACGTCGGGCGCAAACGCTCGATGGAGATGCTGCTGACCGGCGAGACCTACGACGCGCAGACCGCGCTGTCGTGGGGGCTCGTCAACCGGGTCGTTCCCGGCGAAGGGCTCGACGCCGAGATCGCCCGCTTCGTGGAGCTGATCATCGGCCGCAGCCGTTCGGTGATCGCGCTGGGCAAGCAGGCCTTCTATCAGCAGGTGGATCGGCCGCTCGCGGGCGCGTACACGGTGGCCGGAGAAAGCATGGCGAGCTGCCTGCTGCACCAAGACGCCGCGGAGGGGATCGACGCCTTCTTCGCGAAGCGGCCCGCGCGCTGGCGGACCTGAACGCCCGGCTGGCGTGTGGGGGCGCCATCCGGTAGAGGGAAGGCATGAACGCGCGGGAAGCTCTCGTAAAGCTCAGGCAGGGAAACGCGCGCTTCATCAACAACGTCCGCGGCGCGGAGCCCATCCTCAGCCAGGTCCGGCGGGCGGACCTGGTCCAGGGACAGAGCCCGTTCGCAGTGATCCTCGGTTGCTCGGACTCGCGGGTCCCGGCGGAGATCATCTTCGACCAGGGCCTGGGGGACCTGTTCGTGATCCGGGTCGCCGGCAACATCGTCGCGCCTTCGCAGGTCGGAAGCGTCGAGTTCGCGCTGGAGCAGTTCGACACCCCGCTGGTGGTCGTCCTCGGCCACACCTTCTGCGGCGGCGTCGGCGCGACGCTGGATGTCTTGCGCGACCGCTCCAAGCCCGGATCGCGGGGGCTCATGTCCATCGTCGACCGGATCCGCCCGGCCATCGAACCCCTGCTCCAGACCGAGCTCGCCTCCCAGCCCGACGCGTTGATGCGCGTCTCCATTCGCGCGAACGTCCGGGCGTCCGCGAACCAGCTCCGCCACGGGTCGGATATCATCGAGCGGAGGGTGCTGCAGCGCGGACTGGCCGTGGTCGGAGGGGTCTACGACCTGGCCACCGGCGAAGTGGAGTTCTTCGACGGCGTGCCGGGAGCGTGAAGCACATGGGCCTTCAATGGCGCGAGGACGAAAAACGGAACCGGCTCCACTGCTTCGCCACCCAGGAGGCGGAGCCCGTGGCTCCCGGAAACGTCGCGCTCTGCGGCTGGGTCTTCGAGGGAACCATCTCCGCAGGCCTGATCTCCGTGGCTGAATGGCGCGCCGTCCAAGGGGACCGCGCGATCTGCCATGACTG
>DASQAS010000141.1:0-2690 GCA_035635635.1 Myxococcales bacterium
CCGGTCTGAGACCTCGCATCAGCGCCGTGCAGTCGCCGGCATCGAGGCGAGCACGGATTGCGCGGCGGCGATCCCGACACCACTATTGCCCTGCGCGGCCTCGCCCCGGCCACCTTCTGCGCGGGTGAAAGCGCTTTCATCCGAAGACGGACCGGCGTGCGGCCGCGCGTCTTACACTTCGGTTGATTGCTGATTGTTTTCCCCGCGAGGTGGTCCCAAGATTCGCTCATGGCGCTCTATCGCAACCGCCGCGACGCGGGCGAAAAGCTCGCCGAAGCGCTCGAAGACCTCCGTGGGAAGCCCGACCTTCTCGTCCTCGCGCTACCGCGCGGAGGCGTGCCCGTGGCGGAGCCGGTTGCGCGCCGTCTCGGCGCTCCGCTCGACGTCTACGTCGTGCGCAAGATCGGCTTCCCGGGCCACGAAGAGCTCGCGATGGGCGCCGTTGCTTCCGGCGGAGTGGTCCTCGTCAGTCCCGCGCTGGTCGAGCGGGTGCCGGAGGAGGAGTTCCACTGGGCGCTCGAGCGCGCGGTCCGGGAGCTGAGAGAGCGCGAGCGGCTCTATCGGGGCGATCGCCCGCCGCCCGAAGTCGCAGGCCGCACGGTCGTGCTCGTGGACGACGGCCTGGCGACCGGCGTCACCATGCGCGCCGCCGTGGAAGCGCTCCGACGGCAGGGCCCGCGCGAGATCGTGGTCGCCGTGCCCATCGCCTCGCCGGAAAGCTGTGAGGACCTCGCCCGCGAGGTCGATCGCATCGTCTGCGCTGCGACGCCCGAGCCCTTCCATGCCGTCGGGCTCTGGTACGACGATTTCTCCCCCACCAGCGACGAGGAGGTCCAGGAGATCCTTCGCTCCACCGGCGGGCGCGAGGAGGCCGCGGAGGGCACGCCATGATCGACTCGGACGTCGCAATGCTCGAGGCGCTGCGCAAGACCGTTCATCCGCTGTCGGATCCGGATCCTCACGACGCGCTGATCGACGCCGTTGGAAACGCCCGCCTGGTCCTTCTCGGCGAGGCATCTCATGGCACCCACGAGTTCTACCAGGAGCGGGCTCGCATCACCCAGCGGCTGGTCGTCGAGAAAGGGTTCCACGCCGTCGCGGTCGAAGCCGACTGGCCCGACGCGTACCGCGTGAACCGCTTCATCCGCGGCAAAAGCGAAGACCGGGATGCCGATACCGCGCTCTCCGGTTTCAAGCGGTTCCCCTCCTGGATGTGGCGCAACACGGACGTGCTCGATTTCGTGCGCTGGCTGCGCACCCACAACGACGGCTTGCAGCCAGGCGCCTCCAAGGTCGGGTTCTATGGCCTCGACCTCTACAGCCTGTACGCCTCGATCGACGAGGTACTGAAGTACTTGGAGAAAGTCGATCCGGAAGCGGCGCGGGTCGCGCGCCAGCGCTACCGCTGCTTCGATGACTTCGGGAGCACCGTCGAGGAGTACGCGCGGAGCGCCGCGCTGGGAGTGATCTCGTCGTGCGAGGACGCGGTGGTGAAGCAGCTCGTCGACCTTCTCCAGCAAGTCGGACGGCTCGGCCGCGGCGGCGGAGACGTGGAGGAGGAGTGGTTCCAGGCCGTGCAGAACGCGCGGGTGGTCAAGAACGCTGAGGAGTACTACCGGACGATGTACCGCGGGAACGTGGAGTCCTGGAACCTGCGCGACCAGCACATGGCCGAAACGGTCGCCGAGCTGCTCCGCCATCTCGACCGCCGCGTCGGGCGGAGCAAGGTCGTCATCTGGGAGCACAATTCACACCTCGGCGATGCCCGCGCCACCGAGCTCGGCCAGCGGGGCGAGCTGAACGTCGGCCAGCTCATGCGCGAGCGGCACGGGACGGACGCCTTCCTGCTCGGGTTCACCACCTACGCCGGAACGGTCACCGCGGCCTCCGAATGGGGTGGGCCCGCCGAGCGCAAGCGGGTGCGGCGCGCGCTGCCGGGAAGCTACGAGTCGCTCTTCCATCGCATCGGGATGCCGCGGTTCGAGCTGGACTTGCGCAGCCTCGGAGAAGCGGCGGGCGCCTTGCGGGAGCCGCGGCTCGAGCGGGCCATCGGCGTGCTGTACCTGCCGGCGACCGAGCGCGGGAGCCACTACTTCGGAGCGATCCTGCCCTGGCAATTCGACTCCGTGATCCACCTCGACGACACCCGGGCCGTCGAGCCGCTCGAACGCATGCCCTTGTGGGAAGCCGGGGAGCCGGCGGAGACGTATCCGACCGGACTGTGAAGGACCGGAAGGCGGAGCTGAAGGATGGCGAAGGATCCAAATACGCGCGCGGTGACCATCCCGGCGGGTGAGGTGGAGCTCGCCGGAGACCTCACGGTGCCGGAGGGCGCGCAGGGCATGGTGCTCTTTGCGCACGGAAGCGGATCGTCCCGGCACAGCCCCCGCAATCAGTTATCGTCGCCCGCGGCAGGCCGATTCCGAAACCAACCAAGGGGACATGCGATGAGCGTCACGGGGTTCTGTCAGGGCCTGTTCGCGCAGATTGCAACCGGCGGCCCCATCAGGGCCTGCTCTGGGAGGGCGTGGGCCGGTCGACATAGCGTCGACCCGGGAGGTACTCGACGGAAGGCTGCCGGCGGACGGGCTGCGGGTACAAGCTCATCAGCTGCAGGATCTCGCCAGGCATGTCCGAGCTCACCTTCAGGCCCAGCTGCCTTGCCACTTCCAACGTGATGGGGAAGTCGT
>DASQAS010000142.1:0-11217 GCA_035635635.1 Myxococcales bacterium
GCGCAAGTACTTCTGGCCTCTCGGTCGTCGTCCCGACGATCACCGCGGCCTGTCGGACCTGGGACTCTAGCTCCTCAAGCTCGGCGAGTACTTCTGCAGGACCGCGATCAGCTCGAACGGATCCATGGGCTTGGGCAAGACGCAGCGTGGTTCGAGCCCCTAGAACCCGGCCAGCTCCAGCAAGGACAGCGAGGCCAGCTCGCGTTGCAGGCCCTTTAGCCCGGCCAGCTTCGGGTTCATGCCGTCGGCGCTGAGCGTGAGGCCGCTGGGCGCGGAGCCCGCGATCGGGATGGTGCCGTCCGCGACGAACGAGCCGTTGGCGGACGCGGCGAAGAGCTTCACGTCGTTGCTCGCCCCACCTCCGACGAAGATCCGATCTCCGGCGGGGCTGAACGCCACCCCGACGAAGCTGTTGGCGATGGGCAGGGTCTGCTTCAGCGCGCGCGCCTTCACGTCGATCAGGTGCAGCGCCCGCGGATTGAAGTTGCTCCCGGTGACGACGGCGAGGAGGTTGCCGCTCGGGTGCAAGACCATGCCCAGGGGCCGATCGTTCACCTCGATGTGGGCGCCGGCAGGCGTGAGCGCCTGTCCGTTCGGCACCAGGATGGCGCCGTCCGGTTGCGGGCCCACTGTCGCCATGCGGTGGACCACGAAGGCGGTCGCGCCCGTGGCAGACCCGAGAAGCAGAAGCCCCAGCACCATGCGCCGCGGAAATCTGGACGACATGCGTCACCCCTCCTTCGGGAAGGGACGCACGGTGCGCCAAAACGGCCGACGTGGATGCGACCCCAGCCGCGCGAACGAGGGGAGCCCCGAACGCCCACCTCCGCGTACCTGCACCGCGGGTCGCTTCCTCGGAGAGGCGAAAACCTGCGCGTAGACTCCGGGCATGGGTCGGTCGGAACGGGAATTCGCTACGCCGGGCCCTGCGCTCCGACTGCTGGGACTGGCGCTCTCGATCGCGACGTTCCAATCCGCACGGGGCATTTTTCTCTGCGCCCAGTCCCTTTTCAGCGGCACTGCCGCGGACCCGCTGCCTTCCACGGTCGATTTGCTCACCGGATTGCTGGCGCTGGCCGCCGGCGCCTTCTTCCTGCGTCACGCGGACGACAACGCGCCCGCGCTCGCCACGGGTCCGAGCATCCTTCCTCCGCTCTCGCTCTTGCGCCTGGTGCAACCACGGTTCGAGCACCCGCTGCGCGAGCTGTGGAGCCGTAGCGATCCAGCGTTTCCCGAAGACCCGATGCCCCCCAGCCGCCTTTTCGGAGCGCTCTGGGCCATCGGCCTGGCCCTCGCCGTTCCGTCCTGGGCGTTCGCCCTGATCGCGCCGGGGAGCGAGCGGCTCGCGATGTTGGTGATCGACGCCGTCCATCACGCCGCCGTCGCCGGCGCCTGTCTCGCGGCGCTCCATTTCGCCGCGGTGCTGGCCGCGCGCCAGGAGGCAGCGTGGGACAGGCTGAAGCCGAGCGTCATCACGGCGCCGTTGCATCCCCCGCGGAAGCCGGAGGGCCCGGCCCCGGCGAAGGCGGCCGCCCCCGCGGCTCCAGCGGTCGCGAGCCGCCTTGCCGAACGCGAAGTCGAGCGCGCCCCATCCGAGCCCTTACCGCAATCGATGTCCTTCGCAAGGCCGCGCACCTGCGTTCTCTGCAATGCGGCGCTCTCCGGCCGTCGCTGCGAATCGTGTGGGGCCCCTTCGCTGGCCGGCCCTTTCCTGATCTTGCGAGCGCTCGGGGGCAGCGGCGGGCGGCGCACCTTCCTCGCCAGAGCGCCCGACGGCAGGCAGGTGGTCGTCAAGGAGCTGAGCTTCGCGAATGCTCCCGACGCTCAGGCGCTGGAGGCCTTCGCGCGCGAGGCGCGGACCCTCCGCGAGCTCCGCCATCCGCGAGTGCCCGTCTACGTCGACGCCTTCCGCGAGGAGGAAGGTGCGCGAACGCGGCTGTACCTCGCGTATCGCTACCTCGACGGTGTCTCGCTGTTTCAGGAGCTGGAGGAGCGCCGATATACGGAAGACGAAGTCCTCGACCTGGTCGAGGAAGTGCTGGAGATCCTGCGCTACCTCCATGGACTCCAGCCCCCGATCGTCCACCGGGACCTCAAGCCTTCGAACCTCATCCGGCGCAACGACGGAAAGATCGCGCTGATCGACTTCGGAGTGGCGCGGGATCTCGACCGCACGCTGCAGGACGCCACCATGGTGGGCACGGTGGGTTACATGCCGCCCGAGCAGCTCGCCGGACAGGTCGACGTGACCTGCGACCTCTACGCGCTCGGGGCAACCGCCTTGCATCTCCTCGTCCGCCGGCCGCCCTGGGAGCTCATGGACGGACCTGAATTGCGGCTGCCGCCCTTGAAGGTCGCGCCCACGGCACGCGTGCTCCTCCGCCGGCTGCTCGCGCCACGCCGCGGGCAGCGGTTCTCATCGGCGCGCGAGGCGCTCGCGGCCCTGCGGCGGTTGCGCGCCGGCGGATCGCGCGTGCCATGGAAGGCCTGGGCGGCGGCCGGCGCAGGCGCATTGACCCTGGCCGCGATCGGCCTGGCCGCGGATCGGCGGCTGAAGGCAGACGAGGCGAGCGCCGCGACGCGGGCCGTCGCGCCTGCCACGGCGGCAGCCCCACCCGCACCGCAAGCTCGTCCTCCAGCGCCCGGTCAGCAGCCGCCTGCCCTGCGCTTGACGACCTCGTCTGTCGGGCGGGGGCCGGTCGCAGCTGCCCCTGTCGCGACCTGGCGTGGCGGCGCGCTCGCTCGGTCCGACGTGGAAGCCAGCGTCCGTCAGCTGCCGCCGTGGCTGAAAGCCAGCAAGCCATGGTGGATCCAGCAACACCTGCTGGCGCTGGTCCGGCGCAAGCTCCTCGTCGCCGAAGCGGAGCGGCGCGGGCTGTCGGCGCTGATGCCCCGTTTCGCGACCGGCGCGGACCGGGAGCGCCTGCTCGCCAGGGCGCTGCTCGACATCGAGCTGCGCAAGGAACGCGAGCCGGTTCGCGCGAAGGCCTTGCGCCAGGTCTGGGAGCGCACCACTGACGCCTTGATCGCGGACGCCGACCTGCGCGTGGACGAGCGGCAGCTGTTCGAGATCGAGCCGGAGAAGCTGCTCGGGCCGGCGCCTGCATACACCGCCATCGAAGGGATGCCGGCCCGCCTCGAGTTTTTCTCCAGGACCGGACCGTGCGTGGTGGAAGTCGAGCCCGCCCTGCGCCGCTACGGCGGCGTCTGTGAAGGACACCGCAAGCTCTCGGAGGCCTTTCTCGAGCCGGAAACGCTGCAGATCGTCGATCTGATCCCAGGCTCGGTGGTTCCGGCCGGATTCTTCGCGCAGCTTCACGACGAGTTCATCGAGTCCCGGCGGACCCGCGGCGACCTTCTCGAGGCAGCGCGGCGGGCGGAGAGCTCGATGCTGCGGTCCGAGGTGCGGCTGATGGAGTCCACCGGCACGATCTACCAGTGGAGCGCCACGACCGTCCTGGGCCTCGCGAAGCCCGCGCTCCAGCGCTGCCTCGCCCTGGCGCTCTTCCAGGCGCGAGACGAGCCGGACAAGGCGACCGTGCGCATCCGGGTCGAGCTCCGCCCCGACGGGAGCACCGGCACGCGGGTCGAGAGCACGCCGGCCATCCCGGCGGATGCGTGCGCGACCATGCTGGCGCGCCCGGAGATCGGCGGAGCCGGCGTCGTCACCTTCCTGGCCGAGCTCCAGCGCCGGCCCTGACGTTCGGCGAGCCTCCGGCTTCGGCCGCAGGGTCGTGACGTAGCGGAGCACGGCGCGGTTGTGTTACGCGCGCGGGGTGCTTCGCAATCCGGTTCGGCGAATCGATGGAAGGGCGCAGTGAACCGCCGGCGTCTTCTCCATACCGCCCTGTTCGGCGCCGCCGGAGCGTCCTTGCCCGGCTGCTGGCGAAGCGCCGCGGTGCTGCCGGAGCCACCGACCTCCACTCCCTGGCCGCAGGCGGACGCGATCCTCGCGCGGACTGCGCTTCCCCGGATTCCTCTCTCGACGTACCCGGTGTCCCTTCGAGATGCCCTGCGGACCCGGAGCATCCAGGACGTCATCGACGCCTGCCATGACGCAGGAGGAGGCCGCGTGGTCGTGCCTCCGGGCGTGTTCCACACCGGCGCGCTGCGCCTGCGGAGCCGCGTCGAGCTCAACCTCTCTGAAGGAGCGACGCTTCGCTTTTCCGAAGACCCGGAGCAGTTCCCGCCCGTGCGGACGCGGTACGAGGGCCTCGAGTGCGTCAATCGCTCGCCGATGATCTATGCCCTCGAGGAGACGGACGTCGCCCTCACCGGCGGCGGCGCGCTGGACGCGTCCCCGACGGCTGCCTGGAACCGGGGTGGGGACCGCGCGGGAGAGCTCGAACCGCTCGCGGCCCGGGGCGTTCCGCCCGAAAGCCGGATGGTCGTGGGCCGTTTGAGGACCGCGACGGTCGAAACGGTGCGCTGCACGCGCGTGCTCATCCAGGGGGTGCGCATCTCCGGTTCGCAGTTCTGGCAGCTTCATCCGACGCTCTGCACGGACCTGACGATCGACGGCGTCACCACCGCGCGTTCGGGCGCAAACAGCGACGGCTGTGATCCGGAGTCGTGCGACCGCGTGGTGATCCGGCGCTGCACGTTCGGTTCGGGAGACGACGACATCGCGCTCAAGTCGGGTCGGGACGAGGACGGCCGGCGCCTTTCGGTGCCGTGCCGCAACGTGGTGATCCTGGGTTGCCAGGCCGAAGGGCCTTATGCGTTCATCGCCTGCGGAAGCGAGCAGAGCGGGGGAATCGAAAACGTGTACGCCTTCTCGAACCGCACCTTCGGGCGCGGCGTCGGGCATGCCCTGTGGGTGAAGTCGAACTCGCGGCGCGGAGGGTACACCCGCAACATTCATCTGGGTGGCCTTCGCGGCTGGGTTCGAAAGGCGGCGATCGCGTTGACCATGCGGTACGACGGCCAGACCGGCTCCTTTCCTCCGGTCTTCGAGGGCATTCACATCGAGGACTGCGCCCTGGACGTCGAGGACGCCGTGATGGAAGGGGAGGGTCTTCCGGAGTCGCCCATCCGCGGCGTGACGGTGTCCAACTCGGCCTTCGAGGGCGCGCACGCCAGCGATTCCCTCCGCTCCACGCAAGTGGTGTGGCGCAAGGTGTCGGTGAACGGCCAGACGCGCGGCTGACTCAGCGCCCCGCTTCGACGCGCCGGAAGACCTCTGCTAGCTTCACGGCAAGGAAGATGGCCGTCGCTCCCACCACCCCGCCCGTTCGCCACGCCTTCGGTCTCTATCTGGGCGCATTGCAGCTCTTCTTCACCCTCTCCTGGGCTGCCTATGTGATCTTCCTTCCGAAGCTCGCGGCGCAAGCGGGCATCGACAAGAAATGGGTCCTGTGGATCCTGGTGCTCGATCAGATCATCTTCACGGTCTGCGATTGGTCGATGGGCGTGGCCGCCGACCGCGCCTCGAAGGTGGTCGGCCGTCTGGGCAAATGGGTCGCGCTCGTGACCGCCGCTTCCTGCGTGGCGTTCCTGCTCCTGCCGTTCGCCGCGCCCGCCGGGAATCCCTGGCCGTTCCTGGCGCTGACGATCGTGTGGACGGCGACGTCTTCGGCGCTGCGCGCACCGCCGCTGGTTCTGCTCGGCAAGCATGTGCCGAAGCCGGCTCAACCGTGGCTCGCCTCGCTCATGCTGTTCGGGCTGGGCGTTGCCGGAGCGCTGTCGCCTTATCTCGCCGTCCTCTTGCGCGAGGCCGATCCGCGCCTGCCCTTCGCGATCGCCTCGATCGCAGTCCTGACGGTGACGCTCGGGCTCTCGTGGGCGGAGCGGACGCTCTCCCTTCGGGCTTCGATCCCACGGGCCGAGGCGCAGGCGCAGCGCGGAGAGTCCAACGCGCCGGCCGTGGCCTTCTTCGCCGGCATTGCGCTCCTGGGGATCGGTTTTCAGGTTCATTTCGCGCTCAACGCAGCGCCGACCTTTCTCAAGTTCGCCCGACCTGCCGATCTGGAAAAGCTGATGCCTCTATTCTGGGTCGGCTTCAGCCTGCTGGTGCTGCCTGCGTCGCGGCTCGCCAGGAATCTTGGCGGCCTGACCACGATGGCGGTCGGCTCGCTCGCCGGTGCGATCGCGGCGTGGGCCGCGATGAGCGCGGGCGGCCTCGGGTCGTTGGTCGCGGCGCAGCTCGTCGCGGGCGGCGCTTGGGGATGCGTGCTCGTAAGCGCGACGGCCGGGGCGCTTGCGATCGGCCACACCGGGAGAGAAGGCAAGATCGTCGGAGGAATGTTCTCGCTGTTCGCGCTGGCCACGTTCTTGCGGATCGCAGTCGTCGCCTCGCAATTCAACAAGCGACCTGGCATCTCTTCGCTCTTGCCTTGGGCTCCGGTCGTGGCTTGGTTTGCCGCGAGCGTCGTGCTCGGCGCCGCCGCCCACCGCGCAAGGACCCGGGAGCCGGCGCCATACCTCGCGGGCGCGTGATCGTTCGCCGCCCCGCCTTTTCCTTCCGCGCAGCGCACGTGTCGCATTTTGCAACCCGATCAGGAGCGCGATCTTGCGTCGTGCGGAGCCAGGGCTCCCGTTTCTCGCGCTGGACCCGCTTCCGGGCTCGATTCGCGCGAGATTTCTTGGCACGGCCGATGCTGAATCAACCCCTACGTCGCGTTGTCGGCGCAAGGGAACGGATGCAAGCCACTGCACAGACCGGAAACGTCGTCTCCTTCGAGAAGCCACCCCGTGTGCACGTGATCTACCTTCTGCCTCCCGGCGACTGGAGTCGCTTCGAGGCCGGGCTGCTGTCGATGGCCCGCCGGTTCAGGGGACGCGTCCGCGTCATCCGGGCAGACCGGCTGGAGCTGGGCCGGACTTCGAGCGCGCGCGTGTTCGTCAGCAGCACCGTCCCGAGCATCCTCGTCCTGCGCGAGGGCGAGATCGTCGCGCACACGGTCGGTGCGCTTCCCATGACGGAGGTGAAGGGCATTCTCGAGGGCATCATGATGGCCCCCGAGGCACGCCCGCGTATGTGCCGAGAACGGGATCCATGACCCGACGGATGCGATCCGGCCCTCCTTCCTGGTCGATCATGTCGCAGCCATCCGCGAAGCGATCGCCCTCGGCGCAGATGTGCGCGGCTACTTCCATTGGGCGCTGCTGGACAACTTCGAGTGGGCGGAGGGCTGGCAGCCGCGGTTCGGGCTGATCGAGCTCGATCCTGCCACGCAGAAGCGCACGCCCCGACCGAGCGCGCAGCTGTACGCGCGCATCTGCCGGTCGAACGGGGCAACGGAGCGGCGGATCGAGGTCTAGGAACGCCGCCCATTTCGACCCGGAGGACCCGGGGCGCGCATTCTGAACGGCGCGTCCTGTTCAGGGCCGTCTGACGATCAGTCCCGCGCCCGCTCGTACTGCGGGGGCCAGCGCACCTGTGCCCCGAGCTTGCGAGCGGCAGTCAGCGGCCAGTACGGATCGCGCAAGAGCTGCCGCGCGACCACCACGCAGTCCGCCTGCTCTGTGCGGAGGATGTGCTCTGCCTGGTATGCCGCGCGAATCATGCCCAGCGCGCCGGTGCGGATGGCCGCCTCGCGGCGGATGCGAGCGGCGAACGGCGTCTGGTAGCCGGGCCCCACGGGAACCTTCACGCCGGGCACCAGGCCTCCGGACGAGCAGTCGATCAGGTCCACGCCCTCGCGCGCCAGCCGTCGCGAGAGCTCGACCGACTGCTCGAGGTCCCACCCGCCCTCGGCCCAGTCGGTGGCCGAGATGCGGACGAAGAGGGGAAACTTCTCGGGCCATCGCCCGCGCACCGACCGGGTCACCTCGAGGAGAGCGCGGATCCGGTTCTCGAAAGAGCCGCCGTACGAGTCGGCGCGGCGGTTCGAGAGCGGCGAGAGGAGCTCGTGCAGCAGGTACCCGTGCGCGGAGTGGATCTCCAGCACGCGAAATCCGGCGGCCTGGGCGCGCGCGGCGGCGTCGCCGAACGCCTTCACGATCCGCGCGATCCCTTTGCTGTCCAGCTCTTCGGGAACCGGGTCGTCCGGGCGGAAGGGAATGGGGCTCGGCGCGTAGATCGGCCGGAAGCCGCCGTCCTCGCCGGGCGCCAGGACGCGGTTGCCCTTCCAGGGCTGCTGCGTCGACGCCTTCCGCCCGGCATGCGCGAGCTGCATGCCCGCCACGCCGCCCTGGCCGTCCACGAAGCGGACGATCCTGGCGAGCGCCTCGACGTGCTCGTCCTTCCAGATGCCGAGGTCCTGCGGCGAGATCCTGCCTTCCGGCGTGACCGCGCTGGCTTCGGTGAAAACCAGGCCGGCGCCGCCGACCGCGCGGGAGCCGAGATGGACGAGGTGCCAGTCATTGGCGAAGCCGTCCTCGCTGGAGTACTGGCACATGGGCGAGACGACCACGCGGTTGCGCAGCGTCACCTCGCGGATCTGCAGAGGGTCGAAGAGCATGGCGCTACGATGCGGCGCGCCCCGGGGAGGTTCATCCAGCAGTGCGGCGAGCGGCTGCGCCTCCGTCACCGGGAGCTGGCAGGACCCGGGAGGGAAATCGAGGCGGGCATGGTCCGCAAGGGTAGTGTCTTCCGCGCGCGGCTGGTACAGCTTCCCGGGTGTTCTCCCGCCGGCTCACCCACGTGATCACGCGCAAGGATCTGGCGCTACTGCTCGCGCCGACCTATGCCGCGGCGGCGCAGGTGGACTTCGACGAGGCGCATGAGCGGATGGAGCGCGCCGTCGGCAGCCAGCGGCTCGTCGACGAGTTGTACGCCGGGTTGTCGGCGGCGCTGGCGGAGCGCAAGGGACCGCGCACCACCGAGGACGAGCTGATCGATGCGCTCTCCGCAGGCGTGCAGAAGCGCCGGTCGCGGGTGAAGGCGGCGAAGGTCACGGAGGGGATCTCCGCGGTGCTGGTGCGCCTCAACCTCGAGCTCGGCTACGCGCCGGAGATGATGCGCGGGGCGCTCGACAATCCCAAAGGCAGGGCGCTCCTGGAGGAGGGCCTGCGGGCCCTGGGCGCACATCTGCTCAAGGAGCTGATCAAGTAACCCTGCGCGGCGGCGTCTCGCCGCACGCGGCGCAGACTCCAGGCTGGCCGGATTGTTCCAGCCTGCCCGTGGACGGACCGGGCATCGGCTGATTGTCTTCTTGTCCCGCGCCCATCTTTCTGCTCAGCGGGCGAGACGCGGCGCAGCTTGACTTGGCGATCGCTGGCGCCTAGTGGATCGTCGCCTGCACCCCGAGTGTGCACCACGGGTGTGCAGCGACTGCATCCGCCAAGCCTCGGCGGATGTCCCTGTATGGGGGATACGGCAATGACCCAGAGCTCCAAGATCCGGAGAAGCGTATTGCTCGTCATCGGCGTGAGCGCGGCCCTGGTTGCGGTCGCGACCCGAGCGCCAGTCTCCGCCCAGGTGGCGGGACCTTCATTGGTCGACCCGAACCTCGCCGTTCGAACGGTGGTGACGGGTCTTCAGCAACCCACCAGCATGGCATTCATCGGCGCCGACGACTTCCTCGTGCTGGAAAAGGCCTCCGGCCGGGTGATGCGGGTGGTGAACGGCGTCGTCCAGGGAGCGGTGCTCGACCTCGCGGTCAACAGCGCTTCGGAACGCGGGCTGCTGGGAATCGCGCTGCATCCCGACTTTCCCGTGGCCGGCGCAAAGCACGAGGACGACGACGAGGACGAGGACAGGAAGCCGAACCCCGGCGTGTACCTGTACTGGACCGAAAGCACCACCGGGGCCGACAGCGCGAACCTCGCAGACGTACCCCTGCTCGGAAACCGCGTGGATCGCTTCGTCTGGAATGGTTCGTCGCTCAGCTTCGACAGGAACGTCATCAAGCTGCACGCGTTCCAGGCGGACGCCGGGCAGACTCTCCGGGGAAACCACAACGGCGGGGTGCTGAAGTTCGGCCCGGACGGAAAGCTGTACATCGTCATCGGGGACAACGGCCGGCGCGGCTGGATGCAGAATCTTCCCTGCGGGCCGACGGCGACATGCCCGGGACCCACGGTGCAGGACGATCAGTTCGGTGGACCGGCGCCCGACAATGCACACCTGACCGGCGTCATCCTCCGGCTGGAAGACGACGGCGCCACGCCGCGCAACAATCCGTTCTTCCGCGCCGGCGCTGCGATGGGCGGAGAGGTGGGCGCCAACATCCAGAGAGTCTTTGCGTACGGCGTCCGCAACACCTTCGGGATGGACTTCGATCCGGTCTCGGGAACTCTCTGGCTCGAGGAAAACGGCGACGACTCCTTCACCCAGCTGCGGCGGATCACTGCCGGTGAGAACAGCGGCTGGGTGCAGATCAGGGGACCCGTCTCTCGCATCGCGGAGTACAAGGCGATCGAGACCAGCCCGGCGTTCTTCGGTCTGCAGCAGATCCGCTGGCCGCCGACGAACATCGCGAACACGCCCCAGGAAGCGCTCGCGCGCCTCTTCGTGCTTCCCGGGTCGCACTACGAGGACCCGGAGCTGAGCTGGAAGTTCGAGGTCGCCCCCGCCGGAATCGGCTTCTTGCACGGCCGCCGGCTGGGCAAGGAGTACAAGAACGGTCTCTTCATGGGCGGAGCGCGGACGACGCTCGAAGGCGGGCACATCTTCCGCTTCCAGCTGACTTCGAATCGCAAGGACCTCCGATTCGCGGATCCGCGGCTCGAGGATCGCGTCGCGGACAACATCGCCAAATTCGACATCACGGAGAGCGAAAGCCTCCTGTTCGGAAGGAACTTCGGAATCGCCACGGACTTCCTGACCGGGCCGAACGGCAACCTTTTCGTCGTGTCGCTCTCGAACGGCGCCGTGTACGAGGTGTTCCGGCCGCAAAGCGAGGACGACGAAGACGCTGAGGACTAGGTTGCGGGCGAAGGCGGAGCGCGGCTCCTGAGATCGCCTCGCTACCGGAAGCGCCGGAAGAACTTCCGGAGGTCGCCGACGAGGAGCTGGCGTCAACCGATCGCCTCGTTGCCCGACCTCCGGTCACCGATCGACCATGTCGGCAAATCCGGCACCTGTCGGTGGATCCGGCAAGTCTCCAGCCGGTCTGACTCGGCACCAGCTGCGGCCCGCGGTTTGCTTAACCGGTGGGCATGACGCGCGCGCCGACGATCGCCCTGCTTCTGGCTCTGGGTAGCGCCGCTCTCGGAAAGGAGAGCGACCACGCTCTCGTCACGCTCAGGATGAGTACGGGCGCGGAACTGATCTCCGCCCGCTCCGGCTCCTTGCGATGGACGGCGAAACGTCTCGACGCCGACCGCGTG
>DASQAS010000143.1:0-14568 GCA_035635635.1 Myxococcales bacterium
TACCGCAGGGTGTAGGCCGCGCTTCCGGGGGGGAGGCGGTCAGCGCGCCGGCGGACGGGAGGGGGCCCGTCCGCCGGCGCGGTTGTGTCTACTTGCGGGCGTCGATCTTCCTGCGCAGCTCCTCTTCCCTCCGGCGGATCTCCCCCGTCGGATCGCTCTCGGCGAACTCGGCGGTTTCGAAGACCTGGCGGATCTCGATCTCGGCTCCGCCGTCGAACGGCGCGCGCTTCAGCCACTCGATCGCCTCTTCCTTCGACTTGCACTGCCACAGCCAGAAGCCGGCGATCAGCTCCTTGGTCTCGGCGAACGGCCCGTCGATCACCGTGCGCTTCTTGCCCTCGAAGCGGACGCGCGCGCCGTCCTTGCTGGCGTGGAGGCCCTCCATGGCGAGCATGACGCCGGCCTTGACCAGCTGCTCGTTGTACTTCCCCATCTCGGTGAGGATCTTCTCGTCCGGAAGCACGCCCGCTTCCGACTCCTTGTTGGCCTTCACGATCACCATGAATCGCATTGTGGTTCTCCCGTCGGCGCGAAGGGGGTTTGGAAGCCCTCGCATCTATCCTGACGACGACCGCCGATCCACCGGATCGACATGGGCCCGCGCGTCTTTGTGCAGTCGTCCAAGTGTCCGAAAGCACGCCCGGGGACGGGGATGTACGATGCGCGGATGGCGCAGCGTTCCCAGAGGCCGCGCGCGGCGATCGCCTTCAAGGCCCACACCGGGTGGGCCGCTGCGCTCGTAGTCGCCGAGGCCGGCGAAGGCATCGAGATCCTCGCCAAGGAGCGGGTGAAGATGCGCGATGGCTTCCAGGCCGCAGCCGTCTATCACGTCGGGCACGAGCAGGGGCTCACCTCCGATCAGGCGCGGCCGATGATCGAGAACGCGCGCCGGGAATCGGTGGTGCGGGCCAAGAAAGCGATCGCCGCGATCGCGGAATCCGTCGCCGGGCGGTGCTCGCTCGAGCGCGCGGCGGTGCTCGCCGGAGGCGGACGGCCTCTGCCGGACCTCGACGCGATCCTCCGTTCCCATCCGCTGGTGCACACCGCCGAGGGCGAGCTCTACCGCGACGCGCTGGCTGACGCCTGCGAGTCGCTGGGCTATCGCGTGCTTCGCGTGGCAGCGAAGGGACTGGCAGCGCGGGCGCCGGATCTGCTCGGTCTTGCGGACGGTGCGGTCACCGCGAAGCTGGCGTCGGCCGGCGCGGCGTCGGGGCGGCCATGGGCGGCCGAGCAGCGCGAGTGCGCGCTCGCCGCCTGGATCGCGCTCGCAGGGGATCTCCGACGAAGGTAGGGGTGGAGCGCGGCCGATCTCGCGCGCGTCCATTGACGCGGAAGCTTTCCATCCGGAGCGCAATCAATCCGAAACGTTCTGTCGCCCGCCCCGGATCGACTGCGGTTTCTCGGGGGCTTCTGCGGCGGAAACGCGGCTTGCGACTCGGCGCTCCTTGACCGTCCTCTGGAGTGATGAGTACGGCGCACCTCCTACGAGGAGGTCTCCGTGAGACTCGAGGTCGCGAACGCCATCGGCCGGTCGGCCCTGGCGGCGGGCACCGCCGCCGCGCTTCTGGTCTGCGCTTTCCCCGCGCAGGCCCGCATCGTCCGGATCGTGATCGATCGAAAGACGACGCTCGCCGGCCAGACGCTTCCGTACGAGAACGTGATCGGCCGCGCGTTCGGCGAGCTCGATCCCAACGACCCGCACAACGCCATCATCACCGACATCAAACTGGGCAAGGACCCGGACGGCAAGGTCCGGTACGTGGTCAGCTTCCTCCTGGTGAAGCCGGTGGACGTGAGCAAGGCCAGCGGGTTCCTGTGGCACGACGTGCCGAACCGCGGCGGCCGGATCACCATCGTCGCCGCCGAGCGCAATCTTGGCGACATCGGCCTGAGCAGCGGCTGGCAGAGCGACAACGCGGGGGGGACCGCGGTGCCGCCCCTGGCGCTGGCGATGTCGACCTCGCCGCAGCCGACGCTGCCGAACAACGAGTGGGTGCTGGTTCCGGTGGCGAAGAACCTGGACGGCTCCACGGTGACGGGATTCGTGCAGGGCCGGATCATCAACCGCAGCGGGCCGAATTCGCAGCCGCTGAACGTGATGGGCAACCCAATCCCATACCTTCCCGCGACGCTCGATACCACGCAGGCGACGCTGCGCACGCGGCTCCACGAGACCATCGACGGCAAGATCTCGCGAGGCACGACGATTCCTTCCACCGACTGGGCCTTCGCGCACTGCGACGCGACCAACCCGTTCCCGGGCACGCCGCAGAACCTCGATCACGCAAGCGTTCCCGGCAGCCTGCCGGTGCACGTCTGTCTGAAGAACGGGTTCGACCCGACCTTGCTCTACGAGCTGGTGTACCCGGTGAAGGATCCGTACGTGCTCGGCGTCGGATTCGCCGCGTTCCGCGATCTGAACTCCTTCTTCGAGAACGCCGTGCAGGACGACTTCGGCAACGCCAACCCGGTCGCCGGCTCGATCCGCTGGTCGGTGATTCGCGGCGTCTCGCAGTCGGGGAACGCGACGCGCGCGTTCATCCAGCTGGGCTTCAACCAGGACGAGTCCAACCGACAGGTGCACGACGGCGCCTGGCCGATCATCGCGGGCCGTCGCGTCTCGCTGGATTCCCGCTGGGCGCAGCCCGACGGCGTGCTCGAGCTGTACCAGATGGGCAGCGAAGGCCCGCAGTGGTGGGTGGACTGGCCGGACCACGTCCGCCACCTCCCCACCACCGGCATCCTGGCGCGGTGCAGGGCGACCAATACCTGCCCCAAGGTGATCGAGCACTTCGGCGGTTCGGAAGTGTTCGCCCTCAAGATGACCACGGAGTGGGTCGGCACCTCCGCCAACGTGGACATTCCGCTGCCCGACGACGTGCGCCGCTATTACGTCCCCAGCACCACGCATGGAGGAGGCAGCGGCAACATCTCGCAGAACTTGCCGGCCACGATGGTGAACTGCCCGGGCAACGCCTGGGGCCAGGGGCGGTTCAGGGCCAATCCGGTTCCCGAGACGCAGCTCGTCAACGTGCTGCGGCTGGCGATGCGCAACTGGATCATGAACAGAACGCCGCCGCCGCCCAGCGTCTGGCCCAGGCTCTCGAACCGCACGCTGGTGGACCCGACGCCCGAGAAGATGCACTTCCCCAAGGGGATTCCCGGGATTCCGGAGACGATCTTCGATGCGGCCAACTTCGTGAACCCGGTGTTCGACTACGCCTGGGGGCCGTTCTTCGACCCGGTCGACGCCACCGGCGTGCCCACCGATCTGCCGCCGCGGATCCGCAGCGTGATCCAGATGAAGGTCCCGTCGGTCGACGGGGACGGCAACGAGCTGGGCGGGGTTCCCACCACCTTGCGCGACGCGCCGCTGGGAACGTACCTGGGATGGAACATCACCGCGGCCGGCTTCCACCAGGGACAGGTGTGCAACTACATCGGCGGGATGGTCCCGTTCGCGCAGACCAGGGCGCAGCGCACGATGCCGAAGATCAACGTGCGCTTCCATTTCGCGGCCAACGGCAGGGGCGGCGGGTGGAGCGGGAGCGAGCAGGTCGACGCCGACCCGCGGCCGTCGCTCGAGGAGCGGTACGGGACGCATGATGGGTACGTGCGGGCGTTCACGGCGGCGGCGAACAATGCGGTCGCCCAGGGATACCTGCTGCAGGATGACGCGACGACCTTGATCGCGCAGGCGGCGGCGAGCGACGTGCTCACCACGCCGGCGACCAGCACGCAGGCCTTTGGCGAGGTAGGAGTCGGAAGCAACGGCGGCGGCGAGATCGTGGTGCGGCCGGGCGACACGGTCGGCGCGGGGTACGCCCTCTCGCTGCCCGGAAAGCATGGGGCCGCGACGATCTCGTTCAGCCAGACCACGGTGACGCTGCAGGCGGAGTGCGAGTCGCGGCACCGGCATCGCCGGCACCATGGGTGGGACCGGGACGACGACGGACGCGAGGGGCACGATAGGCACGAAGGGCACGAGGGACGCCATCACCGAGGCGGCCCGATCGTGATCAACATCGCCGACGCGAGCTTCGCGGTGGGGCAGAACGGCTCGGGCTGGCTGCCCAGCGCCAATCCCCGCGACACCGCGGTCTTCCAGGGATCCGCGACGGTGCCCGATCTCTGCCACGGCGGGGCGATGCGGATCGGCGACGGTGCGTCGTTCACGGCGATGGTGGGATCGCAGCAGTAGCGTCCGCTCGCTACTGCTTGGGTGGCGCCCTCGAGGTCGGGGGCGTTTGAGGCAAAGCAGGTCAGCCCACCGTGCCGAGCACGAGGAGCGTCTCCGGCGCGCAGCGCAAGCGCTGGACCTGCACGTCGCGAGCTCCGGCGTCGCGGAGGAAGGAGCGGAGGAGCTCCGCGTCGTGCACCTCGCCCGTCTCGGTGAAGATCGCCATGTTGAGCGAGAAGAGGATGCCCGCGCTGGAGGCCGCGTCGAAGTCCTTCACGGCGAGCGTGCCGCCCGGGAGCAGCGATCGGGCGGCGCGCCCGACCAGCGTCCCGGCGTCTGCTGGACTGTAGAGGTGAAGTACGTTGGCCAGGAGCGCGATGCGCGCTCCGGACGGCCAAGGGCCGTCGCCGAGCAAGTCGAGCGGCACCCGCTGCGCGGTGGGAACTGTCTCGCGCGCCAGGTCGAGCACGGCGGGCCGATCGACCACGACAGCGGTTTCGCCTGGGTGGGCGTCGAGAAATGCCGCCGCATAGGCGCCTGCGCCGCCCCCCAGATCGAGGAACGGGCCCCACGGACCGAGCCGCTCGACGACCTCCCGGGCGGCGCCCGCTCCCGCGGTCCGGAGGTGATCGTGGAAGCGGTTCAGCTCCGGGCCGGGAGCACCCGAGATGGCTTCGCCGGCCAGCGGGCGATCGGTGCGGATCACGCCGGCGAGGTTGCCCCAGCCTCCCGGGGGCAGGGATCGGCGTGGAGGGATGGTGGAGGCCCGCAGCGAGCCGTCGCTGCCGGCGAGGACACCGTCTGCCAGCAGGACGCGCACCAGGGCGGCCAGGCGGCGCGGCGCGACGCCCAGGTGGTCGGCCAGGTCGGCAGCGGGGCAGGGTAGGGCGGCGAAGAGTCCGAGGTCGTGCGCGGCTGCGACGGCGGCCGCGCGGAGATCGGCGTGCATCAAATCCGGGAAGACGTCCACGGCGTGGTCTTTTCGAGGAGGCAGGTGAGGAACTCGGTGTGGTCTGACCCTTCCAGGACCAGGGGCCCGACCATCCGTTCGCGCAGTCGTCGGCAGAGGGGCGGCGGGACGATCCAGCAGGGCGGCTCGCCAGGACCGACGCCGCGCGGGTCGCGCTCGCGAGTGAGGAGGCACGCCTCGAGGTCCAGCCGGAACCGCGCCGGACGATGCGGGTGCGTCTGGAAGCTTCCCTCGAGGACGTCGACGTGGAACATCGCGGCGACGGCCGATCGGGCCATTGCGGCATCCGCTTCGGTCGGCTCTTCGCGCCACCACGGAAGCTCCGCCCAGGACGACGCGCCGGCGGCGCGCAAGAGATCGGGCAGCTCGCGCACGGCGCGAAGGGAGTCGAGAGTGGCGGCGCGGTCGATCGCCTGCGAGAGGGGCGACGCGCCGCGCGTCGCGTCGGCGAGCTTCACCCAGGCCACGCCGTCGATCGCGTCGCGCGCGAAGGGCGGCTCGCGCCTGCGCAACCACTCCTGCCAACCGGCGGCGGCCAGCGCGGAGCCGGCTGCGCGACCGAACATGTCGTCGAGCGATGACCCGGACGCCACCCGCCAGAGGGCGGCGCGGCCGAAGAGGCGCGCCAGAGACTCGCCGACCAGGAGGAAGGGAGCGACGCCGGGGATGGCTTCTCCGGGAACGTCGGGGAACACGTGCCGCGGGAAAGCGGTGGCGCCCAGGTGGAGAGCGGCGGCCTCGACGACGAGCCAGGGCGCCTGCGGGCCGTGACAGGTGCGCGGGGGGCCGTGACAGATCTCGTGGATCAGGTTGCCGGAGAGACGCAGGTCGAGGACGTTGTGCGCGTCGGCGCCGGCGGCCAGATCGGCGGCGATGACCTCGCGCTCCGCCGGGTACGCGCCCACGAGCGGGAGACCCGATCCGAGCTGCGTCGCGGCCGCGAGTCGGGCGACGCAGGTCGGCTGCTCCAGGGGATCCTCTGGTTGCGCAGTGGTCAGACCTTCCTGGACGAGGAAGTGGCGGAGACCGCGCAGCGCCTCGCGCAGGCGTGGCGTGTGCGCCGGATCGATCTCCATCCAGAGCAGCCTGCGCGCCGGATCCTCGCCGCGCAGGATCTGTTCGACGAGCATCCGCGGCATCCGGTCGCAATAGAAGTCCGCCAGCGCGGAGGGATCCGCCAGCTCCCCGGCCGCCACGATCGACTCGCGCAGGGCCGCGGGCAGCCGCGGAGGCGAAAAGCCCTCCGGGAAGGGCCGGGTTCCCGGCAGCGACAGCTCGGACCGGATCGTCGCGGCGTAGCGCGCCTCCAGCTCGTCCCGCAGCTCCACCGTCTACCTCGCCCGCGCCATGCGGACCGCCCCGCCCAGGATGGTCAAGTCGACGCGCGCGGAGGGAATCTCGTCCTCGGGAACGGTGAGGATGTTCCTGGACAACACCGTGAGGTCGGCGAGCTTGCCGGCCGTGAGAGAGCCCTTCTCGTTCTCCTCGAACGCCGCGAAGGCGTTGCTCAGCGTATACGCGCGCAGCGCCTCCTCGCGCGAGACCCGCTGCTCGGGCACGAAGACGGTCCCGTCCTTGGTCTTGCGCGACACCGCCCCGTAGAAGCTCAGGATCGGATCGATGTCCTCGACCGGAGTGTCCGTACCGTTGGTGACCACCGCGCCAGCGTCGATCAGCGAGCGCCAGGGGTAGGAGGTGCGGCGGGCGCGCTCCGCTCCCAGCCGCTTCGGGACCCAGGGGCCGTCGGAGATGATGTGAATCCCTTGCATCGAGGCGATCACGCCGAGCTGCTTGAATCGGGGAACGTCCTCCGGCTCGAGGTGCTGCGCGTGCTCGATTCGCCAGCGCAGATCCGAGGGGCCGTGCTCGCGGAAGAGGCGCTGGTAGACGGTGAGGACCTCGCGGTTGGCGCGATCGCCGATCGCGTGGGTGTTGACCTGGAAGCCGTGCTTGAGGGCGATGCGTGCCGTCTTCTCGAGCTGGGTCATGGGCTCGAGGACCAGCCCCGTGCTCGATGGCAGGTCGGCGTAGGGCGCGAGCAGCCAAGCGCCGTGGCTCCCCAGGGCGCCGTCGACCTGCTGCTTGATCGCGCGCACCGTGAGCATCCCGCGGCCGTAGCCGATCACGCGGTAGCGATCGAGGTTCGCGTCGAGGGCCTCGTCGGTCTCGAACCGCACCATCTCGTAGAGTCGGACGGGGAGCTTGCCTTCGTCCGCGAGCTGCCGGTAGCGGTCGATGGTCGCGAAGCTCGTGCCGGCGTCGTGGAAGGTGGTCACACCCTTGGAGAGCGCGTCGGCGCCGGCGAGCTGGACCATCTTGCGGAACCGTGCGTCCTCCTCTTCGGGGGGCGGCTTCGGCAGGCGGGCGATGGCGTCGCGGACGAGTCGTTGCGCCGATTCCCGCAGGAGGCCGGTCGGCTCCCCGGTCTTGTCCTTGACGATTTGACCGCCGGGAGGATCGGGCGTCTTCCGGGTCACGCCGGCGAGCGCCAGCGCCCGCGCGTTGACGAACGCCGCGTGGCCGCTGGCGTGCTCGAGCACGACCGGATTCGCGGGGCTGACCCGATCGAGCGACGCGTGCAGCGGCGCGCCGTCGACGTTCGGCTGCGGCGGCTGCCTCCACTTCTCCTGGTGCCATCCGCGGCCCTCGATCACGTTGCCGGGCCTGACGTTGCGCGCGGCCTCGGCCACCTGCGCGACGATCTCTTCCCAGGATCCTGCCTTCTTCAGATCGAGGATGAGCATCGACTCGCCCAGGCCGGCGAAGTGGCCGTGGCCCTCGATGAAGGCGGGGATCGCGAGGCGGCCGCGCAGATCGATCCGTTCCGTGGCGGGCCCGGCGAGCTTTTCGACTTCGGCGTCGCTACCCACCGCCAGGATCCGGTCGTCTCGCACGGCGATCGCCTGTGCGCGCGGTCGCTGGGCGTCGACGGTGACCACCTCGCCGTGGAGGAGCACGAGCGTGGCGGGCTTCTCCTCATGTCCGGCCGCGTCTCTGCAGCCGGACCCGGCGAGCAGCGCGAGAGCGGCAAGGTAGCGGAAAGACAAGGGGAGCTCCCGGTGCGCCGATCGGAAAGGGATACCACGGCTCAGTTGACGCAGGGGCAGGCAAGCATTACGCATTGTTCTGCTGGCTTGGACCCGCCCCTTTGCGGGCCGAGACCTGGAGGTTCGATGCGCAGGACGCTCTTCAAGTCGAAGATCCACCGCGCCACCGTCACCCACGCCGACCTGGAGTACGAGGGCTCGATCACCCTCGACGCCGACCTGCTTCGCGCGGCGGACATCTTGCCCTACGAGAAGGTCGCGATCTGGAACGTCACCCGCGGGAGCCGCCTCGAGACCTACGCGCTCGAAGGACCTGCGGGGAGCGGCGTCGTGTGCGTGAACGGGGCGGCAGCGCACCACAACCGGCCCGGAGATTTGATCATCATCGCCACCTTCGCCGAGATGGACGAGGCGGAAGCGCGCGCGCATCAGCCTGCGGTGGTGCTGGTGGACGAGCGGAACCGGATCCGGGAAGCCGGCGCGAAGGAGATTCCCGGGCCGCAGCGCCGCACGGCGGTCCGAGCGTCTCCTTAGACGGCCAGATACCGGTGGATGGCCGGATCGTTGCCTGCGAGCTCCGCGCGCGATGCCGCGTGGACCAGGCGGCCCCGCTCCATCACCAGCGCGCGGTCGGCCACCGCGCGCGCGAACATGAGGTTCTGGTCCGCGAGCAGCACCGTCACGCCCTCGCCGCGGATCTGGGCGAGCGCGCCGGCGAGGATGCGGACGATCTGCGGGCTCAGCCCTTCGGAGGGTTCGTCGAGCAGCAAGAGCGACGGATCGGTGGTCAGGGCGCGCGCGATCGCCAGCATCTTCTGCTCGCCGCCCGAGAGGTGGCGGCCCTGCCGGTCCCAGAGCTTCGCCAGCGGGGGAAAGACCGACTCGATGCGCGCGCGCGTCCAACGCGACTTCTTCCGCCGCAGGGCAAGCTCGGCGACGCGCAGGTTCTCGGCGGCGGTCAGGTCCGCGAAGATGCGCCGGTCGTCCGGGACGTAGCTCGCGCCCAGCTCGGCGATGCGCTCGGGCGGCTCGCCGGCGATGGGCCGGTCCGCCAGCAGGATCGAGCTGCCGCGCCACGGGACGGTCAGGCCCGCCACGCTGCGCAGGGTGGTGGTCTTGCCCATGCCGTTGCGCCCGAGCAGCGCCACGATCTCCCCGCGCGCCACGGTGAAGCTCACGCCGTGCAGGACGTGCGCGAGGCCGTAGCCGGCGTCCAGCCGGTCCACCCGGAGCAGAGGAGCGGTCGCGTCGGTCGGTTCGTGCGGCGGCAGCGGGGCGACGTTGGCGTCGCCGAGGTAGATCTCGCGCACCCGCGGGTCCTCGCGGATCTGCTTCGGCAGGCCGTCGGCGATCACCTTTCCCTGGTGCAGCACGACGATGCGTTCGGCCAGCCCGAAGACTACCTCCATGTCGTGCTCCACCAGGAGGATGGTGAGCGACTTGCGCGCGGCGAGCGCGCGGACCTGCGCGAGGATGCGGTCGCGCTCGCCGGCGCCCATGCCGGCGGTGGGCTCGTCGAGCAGCAGCAGCCGGGGCCCGCAGGCGAGAGCGAGCGCGATCTCCAGCAGGCGGCGGTCGCCGTGCGACAGGACCGCGGCGTCGCTCCGGGCGCGATCCGCGAGGCCCACGGCTTCCAGCAGGCGCTCGACCTCCGCATGGACGGCCACTTCGGCATCCAGCCTGCGCCACGGCTGCAGCGACTGGCCGGTCCGCGCGAGCACCGGGACCGCCACGTTCTGCTCGACGGTCAGGCGCGGGAACACGTTGGTCACCTGGAAGGTGCGCGCGATTCCGGCGCGGACGCGGGCGCTGCCCGGAAGCCGGGTGACGTCTGCCCCGGCGAAGAGGATGCGGCCGCCGTTCGGCAGCAGCTTGCCCGCGATCAGGTTGATGAACGTGGTCTTGCCGGCGCCGTTGGGGCCGATCACGGCCGTGATCCCGCCTTCGGGCAGCGCGAGGTCGACGCCCGCGATGGCGGTGAAATCGTCGAACGACTTGGTCAGGCCACTGACTTCGAGCAGCGCGGTCACGCCCGTCCCCTGCGCGCGAGCAGCGCGGAGAGGGCGCCGAGAAGTCCGCCGCGGAAGGCGAGCACGACGCCGAGCAGCACCAGCCCGAAGACCAGCAGCCAGTACTCGGTGAAGCGGACGATGATCTCCTTGAGGCCGAGGTAGACCACCGCGCCGACGATCGGGCCGAGGAACGAGAGCGGGCCGCCGATCAGCGTCGCCATCACCGGCTCTGCGGACTTGGTCCAGTGGGCGGTGGACGGCGAGACCGTCTGCTCCAGGGGCGCGAGCAGCGCGCCCGAGAGCCCCGCGAAGAGCCCGGCGGTCACGAACGCGATGTAGATGGTGCGGCGCACGGGGATGCCGCTGGACTCGGCGCGCTCGGCATTCTCGCGGATGGCCCGCAGCGAGAGGCCGAGCGGCGAGGCGGAGAGGCGGTGCAGCACGCCCATCGAGAGCAGCACCAGGACGGAAGCGAAGAAGTAGTAGGCGACCGGCGCGTCTAGCTTCACGTCGAGTGGGCCGGGCAGGCCGAGGCGGCCGCGGGGGATGCCGATCAAGCCGTCGTCGCCGCCGGTCACCGAGGTCCACTTCCACACCACCGCGTAGACCAGCATGCCGAAGGCGAGCGTGAGCATGGAGAAGTAGATGCGCGTGTTGCGAACGCAGAAGACGCCCAGCACGGCAGCGAGGACAGCGGCAGCGAGCGCGCCGAGCAGGATCGACCAGAGCAGCGGCACGCCAGCCCGCAGGAGCAGCGCCGCGGTGTACGCGCCGCCCGCGTAGAAGGCGCCCTGGCCGAACGAGAGCAGGCCGGTCATGCCGAAGAGCAGGTTGAAGGAGAGCGCGAGAAGGGCGAGCAGCAGCATGTTGAGCACGAGGTAGCGCAGAAAAGGTCCGGCCACGACGGGCAGCAGCAGGACCAGGGCGGTGAGCAGGGCTCCGGCGGCAAGTCGCGCGCGCATTCAGCTCTCGCGGGCTCCGAAGAGGCCCCAGGGCCGGACGATCAGCACCGCGGCCATGGCCATGTACGCCAGCGCGAGCTCGAACACCGGCATGAAGAGCAGCCCGTAGGCGTGCAGAAGTCCGATCAGCACCGCGCCGAGGAAGGCGCCTCGCAAGGAGCCCAGCCCGCCCAGCACCACCACCACGAAGGCCTCGATGATGATGAACTCGCCCATCCCCGGCGAGATGGCACGCACGGGCATGGAGAGCGCACCGCCCAGGCCCGCGAGCCAGGAGCCGAGGACGAAGACGCCAGTGAAGAGCCGGGAGGAGCGGACGCCCAGCGCGCGGGCCATCTCGCGGTCGGCGGCGGTGGCGCGGATGAGAAGGCCGAAGCTGGTCTTCTCCAAGAGGAACCAGAGGCCGAGCCCGACCAGACCGCCCACCGCGAGGATGAAGAGGTGGTAGGTGGGCAGGATCGAGCGTCCGATCTGCACCGCTCCGGAGAGCGCCGCCGGCGTGGGCGGAGATTGGTAGACCGGGCCGAAGGCGAGCTTCACCACGTCGTCGAGCATCAGCACGAAGGCGAAGGTGAGCAGGAGTTGGAAAGCTTCCGGCGCCGAGTAGACGCGGCGGAGAAAGCCGAACTCCAGCACCCAGCCGGCGGCGGCGACCAGCAAGGGTCCGATCAGCAGGGCGACCCAGAAGCTGCCGCTGATGCGGAACGCGACCCAGGCGAAGTACGCGCCCAGCATGTAGAGGCTGCCGTGCGCGAAGTTGAGCACGCGCATCACGCCGAAGATCAGCGAGAGGCCCGCCGCGACGAGCCAGAGGTACATGGCTTCGCTCAGGCCGACCAGCCCCTGGAAAAGCACTTACCCCTCGACTGGCGCGAACGGCGGCTTGCGGTAGTACTCGTCGGTGGAGAAGACCTTGAGGTTCGCGAGCGTGGGCATGGGGAACTTGGGGTCGTGCTTGATCTGGCCCCAGGGCACCGCGTAGACGGCCTGGTGGTCTTCCTTGCGGATGACGCACTTGCCCGCGGGGCGGTCCAGCTCCAGGCCTTCCAGCGCCTCGATCACCTTGTCGGTCTCGATCGACTTCGCTTTCTCCACCGCCTTCTTCAGGGCGTACAGGGCGGTGTACGCGGTCTCCGAGGGATAGCTCGGGAACGTGTTCCACTTCTTCTTGAAGGCGTCGTTGAAGCGCTTGTTCTCCGGTGAGTCCGGATAGCCGAAATAGTAGCGGCCCGAGGCCCAGACGCCGTCGGGATAGTCGGCGCCCAAGCCCTGCAGCACGTCCATGGCCGAGCCCATGCCGATCATGAACGCCTTGGTCTGCTCGAAGACCTTGAAGAGCTTGGCCTGCTTCACCATGGTGACGGCCTCTCCGCCCCACTCGGTGGAGAAGATGCCCTCGGGGTTCAGGCCCATCACCTTGCTGATGTGGCTGGAGAAGTCGACGGTGCCGAACTTGGCGAAGCTCTCGCCCACGAACTCGACGTCCGGCTTGAACCGCTTGAGGTACGCCCGGAACATCTTCCAGGAGGTATGACCGTATTCGTAGTCGGGCGAGATGGTGGCCCAGCGCTTCACCGGCAGGTCCTTCGCGACCAGCGCGGAGGCGATGCCGTCCTGGTAGACGGGAACGCAGACGCGGAAGCACTGGCGGACGTGCCGCTTGAACACCAGGTCCTCGTTGAACTTCTCGGTCGCGCCATGGGTGACGATCAGGACCCGGTTGAGCGAGGGCATGATCTCGCCCACCGCGAGCGCGACCGCGCTGGAGTCGATGCCGACCAGGAAGTCGGCGCCCCAGTCCTCGACGAAGTAGCGGGCGTTCTTCACGCCCACGTCGACCTTGAGCTCCTCGTCGCGGAAGTTCAGCTCGATGGGGCTGCCGCCGATGCCGCCCTGGGCGTTGATCTCCTCCATGGCGAGGGTGGCGCCCTTGCGCATGAACTCGCCGTAACCGCCCAGGGGACCGGAGAGGATGCACTGGCAGCCGATCTTGATGGGTTTCTTGAGCTTCAGATCGGGGCCCGCGGCGGAGAGCGTCCGGGGCAGCGCGAGGCCGGCGGCGGCGAGGGCGCTGGTCTGAAGGAAGCGGCGGCGTGTCGTTCCGCGTCGAGGTGCCATGGAACCCTCCGACAGCGAGTGGGACCGGCATGATTTGTCCGGCGGAGCGTGAATGTCAAAGGGGGGCGGGGCTGCTACTTCGCCGTCCTGGCCTCGGCGAGCTCCTTCTCGAGGGCCTCGATCCGCTTCTGCATCGCGTTCATCTTCCCTTGCATGAGACCGACGTTGAAGAAAGTCACGTTCTCCGCGGGCGCATCCAGCCTGTTGCCGTAGCCGAGCCACGAGGAGTCGTACACCCTCACGTTCTTGAAGCCGAGATCCTTGAGGATGGTCGCGGTCTCCGAGGCGCGGATCCCGCTCTGGCAGTAGACGATCGTCTCCTTCTTTGGGTCGAGCTTCGCGTAGAGCGACTGGAGCTGCTCGCGCGGCTTGAGGTTCATGCCGTCCTTGTTGGCAACGAGCTTCTTGTCGAGCCTCGCCTGCGTGTCCGGATCGACCCAGTTCTCCATGTAGTGGATGGGAATGGCGCCCGGGATGTGGCCGCCGCGAATGGCGCGGATCTCCTCGCCGCGATATTCCTTCGTCGTGCGCGCGTCGACGATCTGCACCTTCGGATCCTTGAGCCTTCTCACCACCTCGCTGGTGTCGACGAGCAGCTCGGGGCGGGCTCTGAGCTTGAGCGTCAGGGGTGGAAGCCGCGAAGGCTCGGTGCCAACCGAGTGGCCCGCGGCTTTCCAGTCATCGATGCCGCCGTGGTAGACCCTGGCGTTGGGATAGCCGAGGTACTGGAGCGTCACGAGGCCGAAGTAGACATAGGCATTTGCTTTGGCGCCGTAGACGATGATTTCCCGGGAAGGATCGATCCCCGCCGCGCCCAGGATCCTTTCGATCTCTTCGTGCGCGATGTAGTCCTCGGTGTTCTCCTCGCGCAGCACCGCTCCGACGTCGTCCACGTTCACCGCGCCCGGAATGTGTCCCTGCTTGTACGCCGCGGCGCTGCGCGTGTCCCAGACGATCGCCTGCCGCTTGATCGCCTCGACGACATATCCCGTGTCGACGATGGCGGAGGTCCCGGTGGCGAACGCGGCGCTCGCGGCGAAAGCCAGCAGCGCAGCACTGAGTTTGAGGGCGGCGAACCCGGGTCCGAATACGGAGCTCATGTGGGTCCTCCTTCGGCGACTTGCGCCTGGATACCATAAACAAGTGGATGCCGTTGGACTCGGCGAAAGGCAGATTGAGGCCGAGACCCCAAGCGACGAGGAGCGCAGCGGCGACCAGGAGCATCGGCCGCGCGGTGACCACTCCCGCGATCATCGACGGGCTCTCGCGGGCAGCAGGC